>NZ_RAPN01000003.1 GCF_003610535.1 Mangrovibacterium diazotrophicum
TACGTCTGTTATGAAGACAACGAGGTAACGCTTACGGCTACACCAAGCGGCGGTTCGGGTAGCTACAGTTACCTGTGGTCCACCGGAGCAACGACTGCGTCGATCTCCGTCAGCCCGACCAGCGACACGAATTACAGTGTAACAGTTACGGATACCGGCTTCAGTCCGACAAACGGAGTGGCCTGTAGTGCTACGGATGATGTGGATGTGATTGTCAACCCGGCCATCAGTGTTGATGCCGGAACAGATGTTTACGTCTGTTATGAAGACAACGAGGTAACGCTTACGGCTACACCAAGCGGCGGTTCGGGTAGCTACAGTTACCTGTGGTCCACCGGAGCAACGACCGCATCGATCACCGTCAGCCCGACCAGCGACACGAATTACAGTGTAACAGTTACGGATACCGGCTTCAGTCCGACAAACGGAGTGGCCTGTAGTGCTACGGATGATGTGGATGTGATTGTCAACCCGGCCATCAGTGTTGATGCCGGAACAGATGTTTACGTCTGTTATGAAGACAACGAGGTAACGCTTACGGCTACACCAAGCGGCGGTTCGGGTAGCTACAGTTACCTGTGGTCCACCGGAGCAACGACCGCGTCGATCACCGTCAGTCCGACCAGTGACACGAATTACAGTGTAACAGTTACGGATACCGGCTTCAGTCCGACAGCCGGAGTGGCCTGTAGTGCTACGGATGATGTGGATGTGATTGTAAACCCTCCAATTAGCTGTTCTACGAAGGTTTTAGCTTCGGCAGAGTGTGAGGGGCCAAATGGAAGTGCTGAGGTTACACCGAGCGGAGGTACACCTGGCTATACGTACTTATGGGATAACGGAGAGACCACAGCGGTAGCTACTGCATTGACACCAGGTCTGCATGAGGTCGAGGTTTGGGATTCTAAAAACTGTCCTACAAGTTGTGAGGTGACGATTCCGAATCTTCCATGCGACCACATCTTCCCAACGCAGACCACTTGTTGTCACTATCGCACAGAGTCAGCGACTCAGTTGTATAATGTTTGTTACACGCCAAGCAAGAAGAAAGGTGGCACAGTAGGTAATGCCGTACCTGGTGTATTCTTCTATTACACTTATGTTGTCGCTCCATCGAGTTCATTTGATATCAGAGTGGACCAAGGAAATGATGGTGCTCTTGATAAGCTGTTTAGTGTTGCTCAGTTAGACATTAAGTTGTTCGATGAGGATTGCGATAAACTGAGTACTGTTGAAGTTTCGGTAGATGGAACCGACAATAGTGTGGCTCATATGTCAGTTAGCGGAGCAACAGCCGGTGTTAAATATGTTCTTGGTGTCAAGTATGATGTGAAGTCGATTATTGGAGCTTCTTATACTTCTCCTGCTCCAACAAGCTCATACTGGTTTAAAACCTACATTGATGATGGTTCTAACCCAGAATACTATGAGGTTGGAAGTACGGGTATGATTGATGCTGTACCTAACTGTACGGACAATACACCATTGCCAGGAAACTGTAGTTTAGCTCAGGCTTCAACGCTCGATGCATCACAAACATTTACGACTTTGAGTTTGAAATCTGCAACGACGATTACGGCATATCCGAACCCGTTCTCAGATAATATCACGTTTGAGTTTACAGCTAATCAGGATGGAAAAGCAACGATTGAAATGTTCAATATGTTCGGTCAGAAAGTTGCAACTGTTCTGAAGCAGCTGGTAACTGAAGGTGAGTTTGTGAAAGTGACCTATGCTCCGGAAGGAATTGTCTCAGGAACTTATATCTATCGGTTTATCTTGGGAGACACCGTTCTGAACGGAGAATTAATCTATCAGGAACAGAAATGATTTAAATAAAAACAGAACAGATTCATTTCTGACCAAGACTACTTTTTAAATACGAGGTAGAGAGTAGTATTTCTGGAATCAATGAAGAAGCCGGGCAAGAGTGTCCGGTTTCTTCCGAGTTCGACAAAAACTCAAAAAAAAGGGAGAGTCAAGTTATATTGGCTCTCTCTTAGTTGCGTCTGAATATGTCTGTGTAGACTCTTTTCGAAGATCGAAGGTTGTTCTAACTCGTTTCTCAGAGCGGCGTTTTTTGTAATTCGTGTTAGCTTTGTCTTTTCATAATTCTCACCTAACCCATATTTTAATCAGGGCCAATTTGCCACAAATAGGAGAGTCTTTTGTTTTGCTTAAATCCGATGGCGGCAGCAATCTTCTAACTTTATTCACGAAATACAAATGGAATAATTTAGCCAGCAACGGACAAAATTTGAGGTGATATTTAAAACAGATTAGATACAAATTGCAGGGCCAACTCGGGGTTTAATGCAGCAAATAAACCAATTATGAAGAAGATAGTTACCAGGAATATTCCGGATTTGAGGCCTTCACTTCGCCCCGGCTCAAGTGTTGATATCTTCGGTTTTTCGGGTTTGTAATAAACCTCGACTTGTCTTCCTATGGGATAAGAAATGGTAAGTTGTGCTATTTTTTCTCGTTCAATTCGTTTAAATGAGGTTGCGATAAACGGTTTCCCGCCTTGGTGTCTAGTTCCGTCGACTGTGTATTCATACAAAAAGTTTAATCGACCGGAGACTTCCAAGTCAAAACCTGTTACGATTACGCCTCTGGTACTGGGCCATTTGGCTGATTGTTTTGCCAGTAGGAGTAATTTGGCAGTGTAGGCAATTATGGGGATTGTTACTAATACAAGGATGAGCCCCGAGAGTTGAAATTGCTGAATTGCTGTCATCTGGTTTTAGTTTATTTCTTTCAAGATAGAGCAAAAAAGAATATAAATAATCTCCTTCCTGCACATTTTTCGACCTGTCTTTAGGACAAGTCTGATCATTTTAAGTGTCTTTCCCCGAGTGAAGTAGTCGTGCGGACAGGTTGAGGAGTTGAGACGCAAATGCTTGGGGAATTTTCACAAATTGCATGCAAATAAAAAGAGGTTACAACTTTTGATCGTTGTAACCTCTTTATTTCAGTAGCGAGAGGCGGGCATGATCCGCCGACCTCATGATTATGAATCATGCGCTCTAACCAGCTGAGCTACCTCGCCATCATTTTTTGAACGTTTTTGGAGGCTGCGCGTGTTGTGCGCTGTTCCAAAATTGCGGTGCAAATATAGCATTAAATATTTACCATTTGCAAGAATTTTTTTCAAAAATTTTTTCCGATTTTTAATGGCATTGGTTAATTACCCGATTATAACTATATTGCGACAAACAAGAACAACCATGACTGCGAAAACCAAAATCCAATTAGAATTCCCGATAAAATGTTCCCCCAGTGTTTTGTATAATCGGTTGAGTACCGCTTCAGGTCTTACCGAATGGTTTGCCGACGATGTAAATGTGAAAGGAAAACGCTACACATTCATTTGGGATGGCTCGGAACAAGTTGCAGAAATGGTGCAAAACCGCGATAGTCGGGTTGTCCGCTTCAAGTGGGACGATGATGAGGACGAAGATACCTACTTCGAATTTCTGATTACAAAAGATGAGCTGACCGGGGATGTGACCCTGCTGATTACCGATTTTGCAGACGATGGTGATGAAGAAGAAACAACAGAACTTTGGAATACCCAGATTTCTGATTTGAAAAGAGTGCTTGGTTGTTAACCCGATTTAACTTTAATTTTCTCCAAAATAGTATAGTTTTGTATCGTTTCCCAAAGGAATAAAATGAAACGATTACACCAATATGTGCTGAAGAGCTTTTTAGGCCCTTTTTTCATGACCTTTTTTATCTGTGTTTTCATCCTGCTCATGCAGTTTTTATGGAAATACATTGACGACATGGTTGGGAAGGGACTGGAGTGGGGCATTGTTGCCGAGCTCTTGCTTTACGCTTCCATGGGGTTGATCCCCATGGCTTTTCCGCTCGCTACCTTGCTGGCATCCATTATGACTTTTGGGAGTTTGGGCGAGAATTACGAGCTGGTTGCGATGAAGGCTTCCGGAATCTCGTTGTTCCGCATCATGAAACCGCTCATGTTTGTCGCGATCGGTTTGGCTTTGTTTGCATTTTACTTCTCGAATAATATCCTGCCGCAAAGTAACCTCAAGTTTGGTGCTTTAATGGCCAGTATCAAGAAGCAGAAGCCGGAGATGGTAATCACCGAGGGGATCTTTACCAATGATATTGATGGCTATAGCATCAAGGTCGACCGAAAAAGCAAGAAGACCAACATGCTGTATAAAATCCTGATATATGATCATCGCGACAACCAGGGGAATGTGTCCGTTACGGTTGCCGATTCGGGTTTTATGAAAATCTCAGAGGACAAGAAATTCATGATCATGACCTTGTTTGACGGGGAAAATGCCGTGGACGAGAATCCCCGTGAAAACCGAAGAACGCAACGATACACTTTCCGCAGGACCCATTTTCACGAACAGGTTGTGACTGTCCCGTTGAAAGGATTCGACTTTAAAAGAACTGATGAGGATAATCTTCGGAATATGTACCGGATGTTGACGCTTCAACAGCTGGAGCATGTGGAAGATTCGCTTTACACGGATTATAACTACCGGGTTCGCCGTTTTGCGATTAATATGCGGTATAACCAGAAGTTGAATCGCTCGGTGGTGGATTTGACGAATACGGAAGATTCGTTGCGCGTTTATCATCCGATGTTGGAAAATCGGCAATTGGATTACGATTCCATTATGTCGGCATTGGACCCGATGGAACGGGACGAAATCTACAGCACTGCATTGAGCCAGGCACGAATGAACAAACAGACCATCGATCAGAATATCTTCGAATTGTATAACATCAAGAAAAACCTGAACAAGTACACAATGGAAAAGCATCGCAAGTTTACCTGGTCGGTTGCTTGTTTGATTTTCTTCTTTATTGGGGCACCTTTGGGGGCGATCATTCGAAAGGGTGGATTGGGTATGCCAACTGTGGTTTCCATTTTGATGTTCATTCTGTATTACATGGTTTCTATTTCGGGTGAAAAGGCGTCGCGAGAGGACGTGTGGACGATGGCCGAAGGTATGTGGCTGGCAACGGCAATTTTCTTCCCGCTTGGTTTCTTCCTAACCTATAAAGCAGCAACCGATTCGGGATTAATGAATGTGGAAACATATCAATACAAAATCAAAAATTTTGTAAATTACGTTCTCAGAAGGAAAAATAAAGCCGATTAACAGTACATGCGAATTCTACAGCTAACGAACAAGGTTCCCTGGCCACCAACTGATGGTGGGGCAATTGCAACGCTGACGTTGTCGAAAGGGTTTTTCATCTTGGGACACCAGGTCAGTATTTTGGCCATGCGTACCGAAAAGCATAATACGCGCCTGGATGAAATACCGGAGCATTTAGCTGCACAGATCGATTTCAATTTGGTTGATGTACCGGCGAGAATAACTTTCTGGGGAGGTTTGGTTAATTTTCTCTTCTCCGACCTACCGTATATTGCCGCTCGATTTATTAGTGAAGATTACAGTCGAGCGTTAATCAAATTATTAAAGGAAAAGGAGTTTGATGTCATCCAGTTGGAAGGCCTGTATTTGTGTCCTTATATTCCTTTGATCAAGCAGTATAGCAAGGCGTTAATCGCTTACCGTGCACACAACATCGAATATGAAATCTGGGAACGTTCCAGTAAATTGTCCGGTGGTTTCCGACGAATTTATCTCTCCATCTTGACGCGTCGGATCAAAAAATTCGGGATGAGCTACATCAATGAATGGGATGTTTTGGTGTCGATAACCGAAAGGGATGGTGAAATGCTGGACAAACTCGGAAATCGAAAACCACGGATTACCTCGCAAACAGGGATTGATTTTTCGACACTTGTTCCTACCGCGAAAGACCTGGAATTTCCATCACTCTTTCATATCGGGTCTCTGGAATGGGGTCCAAATCAGGAAGGTTTGCTGTGGTTTATCAACAATGTCTGGCCGTTGATTTACCGAAAATACCCGGAACTAAAATTTTATATAGCTGGCCGGAATGCACCCGGGTGGTTGGCGCAGAAGCTCAAATTAGCGAATGTTGTTTTCCTTGGTGAAATCGAAGATGCTTACCAGTTCATGAACTCAAAAGCGGTCATGATCGTACCACTTCGCTCGGGCTCGGGTATGCGAATCAAGATTGTCGAAGGACTTGCTTTGGGTAAAGCCATTGTTTCGACGACGATTGGTGTTGAAGGTATTGCTGCAGAAGACCACGAACATATTCTGATTGCAAACGAACCTCATGAGTTTGTTCATGCAGTTAGTGAGTTAATAGAGAATAAAGCTCTTTACAAGAAGCTTTGTAAGAACGCTGTCGAATTCATTCGCGAAAAGTTTGACAACCTCGCGATTGTGTCTTCCCTTGTCGATTTTTACAAGAAACAACTGAATGGCTGAGGCGCTCTTCTGGATCGCAGTAATCATCGTCGGATACACTTTTGGCGGTTATGGATTGCTTTTGGCTATCGTTGTTGGTATAAGGAGACTTTTCTCTTCCGTAAATCAGAATCAGAGTGCTGCCGGCAACTTGCCGAAGATTTGCCTGTTTGTGACGGCCTATAATGAAGCTGCTTTTGTTGCCGCCAAAGTTGAAAATTCATTTCAGTTGAACTATCCGCAGGAAAAACTTCAGCTGCTTTGGGTAACCGATGGTTCAACTGATAAAACACCCGAATTATTGAAGCAATATCCCGATGTACAGGTGCAGCATTTACCCGAGCGACTGGGAAAAGTGCATGCGATGAACCGGGGAATGCAATATGTAACAGCGCCCATTGTTGTCTTTACGGATAGCAACACTTTGCTGGGCCCGGATTCACTCTTACATCTGGTTCGGCATTTCAGGAATGGAAATGTCGCTTGTGTCGCCGGCGAAAAGCGAGTGGTGAAAGCCGATGAAATTAATGTGGCTGCTGCCGGAGAGAGTTTGTACTGGAAGTTGGAATCCCGAATGAAAAGAATGGAATCGGAGTTGAGCTCGGTTGTTGGAGCAGCAGGGGAATTGTTTGCGATTCGCCGCGAACTCTTCAGACCGGTTGATGAAGACTGCCTGTTGGATGATTTTCAAATATCCATGCAAATGGTAGCGGAGGGTTTTCGCTGTGTCTACGAACCGGATGCTGTGGCTTTGGAAAAAGGATCGATGAATGTTCGGGAAGAGCTGAAGAGAAAGAGCCGGATTGCTGCCGGCGGACTGCAGGCGATGGTTCGAATGCCGTTTTTACTCAATCCGTTTCGGTTTGGATGGCTCAGCTGGCAGTATTTTTCACACAAAATTTTACGCTGGACATTGGCGCCATGGGCGATTTTGCTGGCTTTTCTGAGCAATATCTATCTCGTACTTGTAAAACCTGAAAATTCTTTAGAATTAATTTACATCTCGATTCTGGTTCTTCAATGTTTGTGGTATTTGTTTGCTTTTGTGGGCTTTAAGCGCGAAGGCGATGGTACAGGCAACAAGTTATTTTATATACCGTACTACTTTACTGCAATCAATTATGCTGCAATCAGAGGGCTTTTTAGGTTTTTGAAAGGGACACAGCCGGTAACCTGGGAGAAGGCAGAGCGCGCCTGAGCGGTCAAAAGTCATTTGTAAATCGATAAAATTGCTTAGTTTTGCAGCGGCATTTTGAAAACCAACAGATTATAATGACCGAGTTCAAATTAAATACGATTCCTGAAGCGATCGCAGCCATTAAAAATGGTGATTTGGTGATTGTTGTCGACGACGAAGATCGCGAGAATGAAGGTGACTTTATTGCAGCCGCCGAATTGATGACTCCTGAAAAGGTAAATTTTATGGCCACGCATGGTCGCGGGTTGATCTGCGTGCCGTTAACCGAAAGCCGTTGTGAAGAACTGGAGCTCGATCTGATGGTCGGGAGAAATACTTCCTCGCATGAGACGCCTTTCACGGTGTCGGTTGATTTAATTGGCTACGGGTGTACCACGGGAATTTCAGCCAGTGATCGTTCAAAAACGATTCGCGCACTGGTAAATCCGGATACAAAGGCGGAAGAACTGGGCCGTCCGGGGCACATCTTTCCTTTGAAAGCAAAAAATCGTGGCGTGCTTCGTCGTGCAGGGCACACAGAAGCTGCTGTTGACTTAGCTCGATTAGCCGGTTTGCAGCCCGCTGGTGTTTTAATTGAAATCATGAACGAAGACGGTACGATGGCTCGCCTGCCCGAATTGATGCAGGTTGCGGAGCGTTTCGACCTGAAAATTATTACCATCAAAGACCTGATTGCTTACCTGCAGGATTCAGAAAGCTTGATCGTTCGTGGTGAAGAAGTAGCAATGCCGACTAAATACGGCGACTTCAATATCATTCCTTTCCGCCAGAAATCAAACGGAATGGAGCATGTTGCTTTGGTAAAAGGAACCTGGGAAGAGGACGAAGAGATTTTGGTGCGCATGCACTCGTCTTGTATGACAGGCGATATTTTTGGTTCGTTCCGCTGCGAATGTGGAGAACAATTGCATAAGGCCATGCAGATGATTGAAAAAGAAGGCAAAGGTGTGATTGTATACATGATGCAGGAAGGACGCGGAATCGGTTTGATGAATAAGATTGCTGCCTACAAGTTGCAGGACGAAGGAATGGATACCGTGGAAGCGAATTTGCATCTCGGTTTTCAGGCTGATGAACGCGACTACGGAGTTGGTGCCCAGATTTTGCAAAGCGTTGGTGTGAAGAAAATGAAGCTGATGACTAACAACCCGGTAAAACGTGTTGGTATTGAAGGTTACGGGCTGAAGGTTACCAAGATCGTCAATATTGAGATTGAACCGAATGAATTCAATCAGCGCTATCTGAAAACCAAACGTGATCGGATGGGACATTACCTGCAAAAATTTAAATACGATTGATTCTTGAACGCGGCAAATAGAAAGATGAAACCTAACGCTTTCAAACTTTTGCCTTTTAACTTTTTACTTGAAAAATGGGAATGTTCGATCATCTTTTCAGCGATAGCTACGACGAATCAGTAGAAGGTGTTGACTATTATTTGACCAAGGAAGGTTATCGCGTAATGACGGAAAGCTATTTGGTAAAGCGCGGTTACTGTTGTTCCAATGGTTGTCGTCATTGTCCTTACGACCCAAAAGCACAAAAAGGAAATCGAAAATTAAGGCCCGATGTGGCTAAAAAATATAACTTGTAAGAATTAGCTGTCGTCCAGACAGCTTTTTTTATGCCCGTTCGCGGAGTATAAGTGCCGGGTGAGTGAAATAAGTCTGTCGCACGTCAAACAATTTTCCCGTTTCCTCCTTATTTAGAAAATGCTGTTTCCCTGTTATTGCGAAATAATGCGTAAACTTGCTTAATGAGTAACACTAAAAGAAATAAAGGTGTTACGTTTTGTGTCGATCATGAGTAACATACAAGATAAATTACACGAATTGGAAGAATGGTTTCGACAGCGAAAAGGCTCTATTGTTGCTTTTTCCGGCGGAATCGATTCAACTTTGGTGCTTTTCCTGGCGCGCAAGTTTCAGGGAAAAGAAAACGCGATTGGCGTCATCTCAAATTCAGAGAGCTTGAAAGCGAAGGATTTTGAACTGGCACAACGCTTTTGCCGCGATTTCGATATTAAACTGGAAGTCATCAAAACCGAAGAATTGGTAGATGAGCGCTACAATCAAAATCCTGAAAACCGTTGTTTTTTTTGCAAGGAACACTTGTTTCACGATTTGCAGCAGATCAAGGATAAATATCCGGATTTTGATGTGCTAAGTGGAACCAATGTTGATGATTTGGGTGACTACCGACCGGGCTTGCAGGCAGCGGCTCAGTACAAAGTGTTGGCTCCAATGGCGCAGTGTAAGCTGACGAAAGAAGAAATTCGCGAGATTGCCCGAAGTTTCGGCCTACCGAACTGGGATAAACCGGCGAGCCCGTGTCTGAGTTCCCGTATTCCGTATAATCATCAGATTACCCGCGAAAAGCTGAAGCAAGTTGAAGCGGCTGAAGATTTCCTGAACGAGTTGGGTTTTGCGGATGTTCGAGTTCGTCATTATGGAGAATACGGGCAGGTTGAAGTTCAACAGTCGGAAATTGAACGACTTTTTGCGATGGAACATCAAGTCGTTGATAGAATAAAATCCTTTGGCTTCGATGAAGTTAAAATCGATCGGGAGGGTTTGGTGTCGGGAAAATTAAACCGGGTGCTAAATAGAAAAGAAGACGTTAGACGTGAGTCCTGAGACAAAAAAAAAACTCACGACTTAATTCTCAATTCTCAATACTGAAAAATGAAAATATTATACTACGACTGCTTTGCCGGCATCAGCGGAGATATGAACCTCGGGGCGCTGATTGACCTTGGGGTTGATGCAGATTACCTGAAACAGGAACTGGAGAAACTCAATATTGAAGGGTTTCACCTGGAAATCAAAAAAGATCAGCGGCGCGGAATCAACGGAACCAAAGCCGATGTGATCATCGAAAATCCGGACAACGAGAAGCATCGCCATTTGCGGCATGTGGAAGAGATTGTCAATAACAGCACACTCTCTGATACGGTGAAAACAAACGCCTTGAAGATCTTCCGTTTGATTGCGGAAGCGGAAGCGAAAGTGCACAACATCGACATCCAACGAGTACATTTCCACGAGGTGGGAGCTTTGGATTCGATAGCAGATATTGTAGGGGCAGCCATTTGCCTCGATTACCTGAAAGTGGACAAAGTTATCTCGTCGCCGATTCAGTTGGGGGGCGGAACAGTAAAATGCGCGCACGGCATCATGCCTGTTCCTGCGCCGGCAACAGCCCTGATAGTTGAAGGCTTGCCTGTGAAAACGGGCTTGGTAAACCACGAGGCAACTACACCAACCGGAGCGGCCATATTGGCGGCAATGGTTGATCAATTCACACCAAACGTTGAACTGCCCATTGTAAAAACGGCCTACGGAATCGGGAATCGAGATGCTGAAGTGGCGAATGTTCTTCGAGTGTACCTGTTAGAAGGCGAGCAATCTTCATCGGATGTAGAAACCGTTGAGGCGGTCGTGCTCGAAAGCAACATCGACGATATGAACCCCGAACATTATGACTTCATTTTAAACGAACTCTTTGATGCAGGAGCGAGCGATGCCTGGTTGACGCCGATCATCATGAAAAAATCGCGCCCGGCAGTGACTTTGTCTGTTCTTTCTTCACCCGAGTTGGTTGCGAAAATGAAGACTATTGTTTTCACGCACAGTACCTCTTTGGGGATTCGCGAATACCGCGTGCAAAAACATATGCTGGCTCGTCAGGAAATCGAGGTTAAAATTAGCCATGGAACGGTTCGGGTAAAGCAAAGTTATTACAACGGACGGCTGTTAAAATCGAAAGCAGAAGCTGATGACTGCAAGAAATTAGCGAGTGAACACGGTTTGAGCATTCGTGAAATTGAAAAAATGGTCTATAACCAGTTGGAAGCATGAGCCCTCGTGAGATTTTAGAACAATATAAAAACGGTGAGATTACCTTAACGCAGGCTCTGGAGAATTTGCCCTCGCACGGCATTGAGGAGATGGGCTTTGCGACGATCGATACCGATCGCGAGAAGCGAACAGGTCTGCCCGAGGTGATTTATGCCTCCGGAAAAACAGCGGAACAGGTTGCTCAAATTGCCGAGCGGATGCACCAGAAAGGAATTGATGTTTTGGCTACGCGGGCTACACCGGAAATGTACGAAGAAGTACAAAAGTTAATACCTGGAGCAGTGTATAATCCACTAGCGAAGACAATCATCTACAGGGAAAGTAAATACGAAAACGATAAAGGCTACATTGCCGTTGTGGCTGCCGGAACGTCTGACATGCCTGTGGCTGAAGAGGCGGTGGAAACAGCTCGTTTCCTGGGGAATCGGGTTGAGTCGGTCTACGATGTTGGTGTGGCAGGTATTCACCGGTTATTTCACAAACTGGAGCTAATTCGCAACGCCCGGGTGATTATCGTGGTGGCAGGCATGGAAGGTGCTTTGTCAAGCGTAATTGGCGGATTGGTTGATAAGCCGGTTTTAGCAGTACCAACCAGTGTTGGTTACGGGGCAAATTTCGAAGGCGTGTCGGCCTTGCTGGGGATGCTGACCAGCTGTGCCAGCGGTGTGAGTGTGGTCAATATCAATAACGGATTCGGCGCTGCTTGTCAGGCCTCATTGATTAATAAATTGTAAGATGAACGATATTCAGGTTCTCATGTTTACGGCGTTGTCGCTGGGTTTTATTCATACCTTGTTGGGCCCCGACCACTATTTGCCTTTTATAGCGATTAGCAAGGCGCGTAATTGGTCGACCCGCAGAACCATGTGGATAACATTTTTCTCAGGGATCGGACACGTTGGGAGCTCCGTTCTGATTGGTGCTATTGGTATTGCGTTGGGAACTTCCCTAAGTAAGCTGAATGGTATTGAAGCTTTTCGCGGCGAGCTGGTTGCCTGGCTTTTGTTTGCCTTCGGCGTAGGGTACACACTTTATGGTATTTATAAATATATCCGGAGTTCGCATCATGCCCATCTGCCAACTTTTCTGATGCCGAAGAAAGTGCGTGAACATCATCATTTACCGGTGACGGAAGAGGAAGCTGAAAAAGTAAATATCACGCCTTGGATCATCTTTTTGATTTTTGTGTTTGGCCCCTGCGAAGTACTGATTCCATTGTTGATGGTTCCGGCATACACGCATAGTGTAGCTGGAATGGCAGCCGTGGCTTCCATTTTCTCTATTGGTACAATTACAACGATGATGACTGTCGTCTATTTGGGACACAAAGGTTTTTCTTTCGTCAACTTCAAACACCAGGAGCGTTATGTGCATTTGTTGGCCGGTGTGGTCATCCTGATCAGTGGTGCCGGGATGGTCTTCCTGGGCTGGTAGCAAAACAAAATAAATAGAAATAATGGGAGTTCGGTTTCACACAGAAACCGGACTTTCTTTTTTCTGGACTATCAGGGGAGCTTTTCACCCAAACGAACGAATGCCAAGAAACAGCATCTATTTGATTTACTTATCTAATTGTATTTTTTATCTTTAAAAAAATCCGATTTAATATGGGCAGGACTATTGTTTGCGCGCTAACATGTTTGCTGTTTTCTGTGTTCTTTTCTCCGCTTTATGGACAACAGTCCGATTCCGAAGAATCGACACCTTCGGATCAGTTGTCCAGGCTTCAGCTGGTTCAGAAACTTTCCGACCAATGTTGGCAAAACCGGGAAAGCCAAACAGAAAAAGCAATTGAATACGGGCTACAGGCAATTGGAATTGCAAAAGCAGAAGGATTTCAGAAGGAACTTGGAACGCTTTACAATTACTTGGGAGTAATTTATCAGCATTACAAATACGACGTACGGACAGCCATGTCCTATTACGATCTCGGCCTGCCGATTTGTTTAGCAGAAAAGGATTCGGTTGAAATCGCCTACGTCTACAATAATCTTGGTGATGCATTTTATACCATCGGAAATGTTCCCTTGGCTTTCGAATATGCTGAAAAGTCAATGTCGATTTTCGAGCGGCTTGGCAATGCGCGCGGCATTGCATACAGTTACATCAACCTCGGAGCGCTAAATCGCATTGATGGAAAATACAATGCAGCATTGGACTATTTCCGGAAAGCGATTTCACTGCGTGAGACTTTTGATGATTCAGTCGGGATTGCTTCCGCGAATCTGGAAGTTGCCAGAACCTTGTATTTGATGGGGAAAACGGACGAGGCGATGCAGTATTTTCAGCAATCGTTGCAGAAGCATACGCAAATTGACAATAAAAATTACATGGCCTATTCGATGCAGGGGATCGGTGATGTTTACCTGCAGAAGAACGAACTGGATTCAGCAATGGTCTATTTTGAAGAGGCGATGAAGCTAACACGCGATCGGCGTAACTTCTCCGGCGAAATAGACAGCCAGCTGGGATTGGCGAAAGTGATGGCGGCGAAAGGTAAACTAGAGGAAGGAGAGCATTTACTGGACGATGCTTTTATCAACGCGCAAAGATCGAACATTGCGCCCGATATTTTGAAAGTTTACAAAGCCCGGGGAGAATATTATCACCAGTCGGAAGATTATAAAAAAGCGGCAGAAAATTACCAAAGCTACATTCAAGCGTATGACTCACTTTTCTTGGCATTACAATTTCAAACCCTTTCCGAAATGAAAGATCGCTTTCATATTAAGGAAGAATTGAACACGGTTACACAGGATTTGAAATCAAAGAGGAAGGTTCAGATTTATGCAGTTCTGATCATCATTTTACTGATCATCTTCTCGTTTATCCTCATGTTGAGAAATCGTATTATTGCTCGTCTGAGCACTGAGCTTGCCCATTCTAACCAGGCAAAGGACAAAATTTTCTCCATTGTTTCGCACGATTTGGTCAGCCCATTTAACGTGCTGATCGGAACCAGCGAGTTGTTGATGGAGGATTTGGATGAGGGAGATCTGGAAAACGCAAAAAATAATGGGCGTTTGATACACAGCACCTCGGAGGAGGCCTACCGGTTGATTTCGAATTTGCTCACCTGGGCTCGGTCACAGCGAAGAACAATCAACCTGGTTAAAGAGAAATTTGATATGACCAACTTGGCGCTGGACGTTGTGTCAATGTTCGAAAATCATTCGGAACTAAAAGAAATTGAAATACAACTGAGCGCGCCGGGAGGCGTTTTGGTTACCGCCGACAAGAACCTGGTCCAGATCGTTTTGGTAAACCTGGTGAATAATGCGCTGAAATTTACACACAGAGGTGGCAAAATCAATTTGTCGGTGGCCGAGGAGAAAGGGAAAGTGAAAGTTTCTGTTCGCGACAATGGAACGGGGATGCCGCCCGATCGATTAGCACATCTCTTCGATCATCGCTCAGTGGAGAGCACGCCGGGGACGGGTAACGAGCAAGGTACCGGTTTGGGGCTGCTTCTTTGCAAGGAATTTGTTGAAATGCACGGTGGCGAAATTTATGCGGACAGTATGGAAGGTGAAGGATCTACTTTTATCTTCACTGTGCCAGCTGTATAGTCACAACGGGCTTTTACAACGAGAACCAGTACGAGAATTTCACTAAGAAAACGTTGTGAGGTTTCACGTCAAATAATTCTCCGAAATCACGACCATAATCAAACGACCCGTCCGGAACAGAACCTGTTCGTCCCTGCGACCAAACCAGAAAAAGTGTTGATCCCGGTTTGTATTCCCATCGAATAACCAAATTGGAGCGAAATTGCCGAAAGTTGAAGTCCGGGTTGTCGATGGTGTAACTCCCGATCCCATCTTCGCTAAACGTGTAGGTATTGTCGTTTGTATCATAGCTGACCTCGTTTTCCCCGAATAGTCGGAAACGGTCGGCAAAATGGTCAGCATGCGGTTCGGTTATGCATTTGTAGTCCGAGTATTTTCCTGCCGAGATAAAAGGTTGCCCGTAATATTCCAGGGAAAGTTCGGGGCTGAACGTATAGTTTAAGCGAAAAATGAAAACTGCAGTTTTCTGTTTGAGTGTGGCAAACAGGTAGCGTTGATCATCGTTGACCTCGCAGTTATCGACGTACTGCAGTTTGTTGTCGTTTATGCTGAAAGCCGGTTCAAGGGAAATCGAAAGTGCATTCAACGGACGGGCTTCCATTCCGCCCCAATATTCCTGGTAGTGATAAGAGTTTACGTCGCCTATTCCGTGGTAGCTCCCCATGTAAAATGCCAGTTTTTTCGATTGGTCGGTCGAGATGTTCAGGCTCATTTCTTTGGAACCGGGAACAATAAATGAAGGTCCGCCGCGCAGCATATTGGTTGACGTGTTTTCGCTAATCCAGGTGAAATTGCCATTCAGCCGCCACTTATTTTTGAATTGCGAGTTGAAATTGGTGTTGGCAAAAGTCGATAGCCGTTTCCCCGAAAAGTCCCAATACATCCAATAATTGGTATTCAGGTAGAAGTTCCGAAAGATGGAGAACGGCTCGCGTAAATAATAGGCCAGCCAGCTTCCGTGGTGAATGACATCGGAGTGACGCATGTAACCAATATCATTGAATTCCAGTCCTGGCGAGCGAAGGGTGAAGCTGGTTTCGAACTGAATGCGCTTTTGGCTTGATCGGCCAAACCGGAGCGTCCCGCCGTAACCGGAGAGTGAGGTTCGGGTTGAATCGACCGAAACGTGTGTTGCATCCGGCCGCTGGTAATATCGGGCTGACGATTGCTGAAGTTCGAGAATTGCTTCTTCGTCGCCTGCTATATGGCTGAATTCGAGGTTTCCTTTCAGATACCAGGTTCGTTCTTTCCAACTGTGGCTAAAATCAATTCCGCCGGTGTAAGCTGACGTTGGCAGAAAATTAAGTGCGGGGTTGTCGATGTCGCGGTTGACAGCCGTAACGATACCTCCGAGGGTTGTTTCTCCTTTTTTGAAATCCTGCAAAACCCGACCTACAAAGTAGTTGGTGAGTGGTTCTACCGATTCTTTACGTCGCTCACCATTGTTGTCGATGGTGGCTTTTTCGTTCGCAGTCAGGCTTTCCATAATTCCGATCGAAAGTCCCTTTTTGGTTTTCCCTGAGAGTTTCATTGCACCCAGGATGGTCGTTGCTTCCGGTAAATCGGCGTATTCATTGTCATCCAGATCTGGATAATAATGCGGAAAGCGTCCAATACGACGCGAGTAGAAGAGGTTGTCGGCCCCCATGTTGTTTATGACGATGGTGTTGGATGGTTGAAACTGAAAAATGTCTTTCCCTTCAATAAAAAAGGGACGTCGCTCAGAAAAGTACGATTCAAAGGCTGATAGATTCACTTCCGAGGGGTCGGCTTCTACCTGCCCAAAATCCGGATTGATTGAGAAATCAAGGGTCAAGTCGTTGGTGATGGCAGCCTTCCCATCCAACCCGGCAGAAAAGCTGCTTTTCTTCCCATCGAGGAACGGATTGTCACCGTCTTTCTCAAAACGCTCCACTTTGGCCAGTGTGTAGGGGAGCAGTTCGAGTTGCTTTTTGGGTTTGATGTTTTTAATGCCATGAAGCTCGCCAAAAAGGTGCACCATGCCTGGCGAACCTTTGGGGATAAATTGCCAGGTCGAGCGTTCCTCCAGACGGAAAATATGGCGCATCACCTGGATTCCCCAAATGTGCTCGTCTTTTTTTCCGAATCGAAGCTGACTGAATGGAATGCGCATCTCGGCACACCATCCTTTGTCGTCGATGGAGGTCTTCAGAAACCAAATCGGGTTCCAGCTACTGTCCCAGTTATTGCCGTCCTTGCTAACTGCTTCGTCGCCTTTTGCTCCTGAAGCCATCGCGGTAAACGAGAAAGCTGTTTGCTGGTCGTAATAGCTGTCAATGTTGATTTCGACCATGTCGCCGTCGAAGTTGTCTCGTCTCGAAATACGTCGGCTTATTTGATCCGCTTCGGTGTCGTAAGCGCGAATGAAGACATAGAGATTGTTGTCGTCGTAAAGGATTTTGAATGCTGTTTTTTGGCTTGGCGGTTTGTTTTCGTAAGGTTGGGTTTGAATAAAATCATTTCCCCAGTCTACGTTATTCCAACATGAGTCGTTCATAAATCCGTCGATCGTTGGTGGTGACAACGTGAAGGCTGTTTGGTAGGTTTTTTTCGCAATGGGCTCGTCCTGCGAAAAAGCTTGCAATTGTATAAACAGCAAGCTCGCCAGTATGATGCTCAGCGTGATTTTTTTCATGAAAGGTGTTTTTGTTTTCGGTAGATGGCTTTAATAGGAAAGACTATCAGCGAAAACTATTGTTACACCAATCGTGAATTATTTAGAGGAAAGTGTTGGATAGCAGTAAAATGAATCTGAATTATTCTGGTCGTTTATGGTTTTCAAGTCACAAAAAAGCCTGAATACACATTGGCATATTCAGGCTTTTTTCTGAAAATTTTTTATTCGAACTTAGACGTGGACGAGTTTCGTTTCTTCGGATTCGTTCGTAAAAATAGCATCGAGTACCGCAATGGTTGCCATGTTTACAATCTCGCGAACCGAGCTTTCCATCGGCAATACGTGCACTGGTTTGTCAATTCCCAGCAGGATTGGCCCAATAATTTCGTAGCCAGAAAGTTCGTGCAACAACTTGTGGGTAATGTTGGCCGTTTCGTGGCTAGGGAAGATCAAAGTGTTGACATTCTTCTCGCCCCATTTGGCAAACGGGAACTTCTCAGTCCGTAGCTTTTTATTCAGTGCAAAATTGGCCTGAATTTCTCCGTCGACAATGATCTCCGGATTTTCCTCGTGCAACATTTCCACCGCTTTGCGCGGAACAGCAGGATCTCCTTTGGGCACCGATCCAAAGTTGGAGTGCGACAACAGGGCTATCACCGGTTCAATGTTGAAACGGCGCACGGTGCGGTTGATCAACAAGGTAATTGCTTTCAATGCCTCGGCGTCCGGATTCGGGTTAATGATGGTTGTATCAGCGAGGAAAATAGGCCCGCGTTTGGTCATCACCATGTACATGCCGGCAATGTGCTTGCCGGGGTTGTTAGTTCCAATAATCTGTTTAATCGGGCGTACGGTATCTGAATACTTGGTCGCGTAGCCGGAAACAAACGCATCGGCGTCGCCCATTTCCACCATCATAATACCGAAGTACTCGTTGGCGTGCATCATGCGACGCGCTTCCGGCAGTGTTACCCCTTTACGCTGGCGTTTCTCGAACAATGCTTGTGCATATTTTTCGCGCAAAGCAGTTCCTTCTTCACTGTAGAATTCGAGAATTGTAGCGCCTTCAATTTCAATTTTGTTTTCGGCGGCTATTTGCAGGATTCGAGAGCGGTTACCCAATAAAATAGGAGTAGCAATCCCTTCCTGCAGTATTGATTGTGCAGCTTGCAATACGTTCAATCGGGTACCTTCAGCCAGAACCAGGCGTTTCCCGGAGTTTTTGATCCGGTCGCGGATGGTGCGGATCAGTGAGTTGTCGTGTCCGAGTCGGCGATCCAATTCGTCACGATAAGCATCCCAGTCGACCATCGTTTTGCGGGCAACGCCCGAGTCAACGGCTGCTTTGGCAACGGCTGCCGAGATGGTCGAAATCAAACGTGGATCGAGTGGTTTTGGGATCAGGTATTCGCGGCCGAAACTAATCGTATTTTGGTTGTAGGCTGTTGAAACGATTTCGGGAACGGGCTCTTTAGCCAACGATGCCAGTGCTTTTACAGCGGCAATCTTCATTTCTTCGTTGATGGCTTTGGCACGAACATCCAAAGCGCCGCGGAAAATGTAAGGGAATCCCAAAACGTTGTTCACCTGGTTGGGATAATCACTCCTGCCGGTACCGAAAATAATGTCGGGACGCGAAGCCATCGCTATGTCATAGGCTATTTCCGGATTTGGGTTTGCCAGTGCGAATACAATGGGCGTTTCATTCATGGATTGTACCATCTCTGCAGTTACAGAGTCGGCGACAGACAAACCAAGGAACATATCGGCACCACACATGGCTTCTGCCAAAGTATGAACATCGCGGCTGGTAGCAAATTCGCGCTTCATCTTGTTCAAATCGGTGCGCGATTCATGGATTGCACCTTTCGAGTCGCACATCACCAGGTTTTCACGTTTCACTCCCAACGAAAAGTAGAGTCTGGAACAGGCCATGGCCGATGCACCGGCACCGTTCACTACGACTTTTACTTCGTCAATCTTTTTACCGGTTATTTCCAGCGCATTTAAAAATGCAGCCGAAGAAATGATGGCTGTTCCATGCTGGTCGTCGTGCATTACCGGAATATCCAGCTCTGCTTTCAGGCGCTCTTCAATTTCGAAACACTCCGGCGCTTTAATGTCTTCGAGGTTGATACCGCCGAAAGTTGGCGCGATGATCTTAACGGTTTGAATGAATTTTTCAACGTCCTCGGTATCGAGCTCAACGTCGAAAACGTCGATGTCGGCAAACGTTTTAAACAGAAGGCCTTTTCCTTCCATTACGGGTTTTCCGGCCAGGGCACCGATGTTGCCCAATCCGAGCACGGCTGTTCCGTTCGAAATTACGCCAACGAGGTTTCCCTTGGCGGTGTAATTGTAGGCATCTTCCGGATTCTTTTCAATCTCTAAACAGGGAGCGGCTACTCCCGGGCTGTATGCTAGTGAAAGGTCTCTTTGTGTACTGTATGGTTTGGTGGGTACAACTTCAATCTTTCCCGGTCTGCCTTGCGTGTGGTAGAGCAAAGCATCTTTCTTTAGTTGATCTGGCATAGTTCTATGTGAATTGTTTAATCATGTAAAGTTAGCTTATTCTCTGTAATTGATATTTGAAATCAAATGGGTTGTTTAGTTAATCGGTGGAAAATGAGATTGTTGAGTTCGGTGCTTTAAGGGGAGTTTAAGAAAGCTTAATGTAGGGCTAATTTTGGCTGTGGTGGGTTTTCGTTGAAGGCCGAAATAATTGGGATGCGCGGTTGATTTGTACTACTTTTACCGGACTAATTTCTGACTGGATGAAGTCTAATAAATTTGGAATTGATGAAGTTTAAAGCTGTAATTTTTGATCTGGACGGTACACTGCTGGATACCTTGGACGATTTGGCAGATGCGGTAAATGTGGTGATGGCGAAATATGGTTTTCCAAAACACGATCGAGCGGCGGTTCGTTCGTTTGTCGGATCCGGACTTCGTTCGTTGATGCAGCGGTCGCTTCCGGAGAATGAGCGCACCGAAGAAATGATTGATCGGTGTTTTGCGGAGATGATGGTTGTTTACCGGGAAAATTACAAAGACAAAACGGTGCCTTACGATGGAATATTGGAACTGTTGAACTGGATGTCCGACCAAAATCTGCCGATGGCTGTTTTTTCGAATAAAGCTGACGCGTTGACCAAAGGATTGGTTGAAGATAAACTTCACTATAATTTTGCCGCGGTGAGAGGAATGACTACCGAAGAATTAAAGAAACCGAATCCGACCATTGCGTTGGAGATTGCCAAAACAATGGGGATGAAACCGGAAGAATGTCTTTACGTGGGCGATAGTGATACCGATATGAAAACGGCGAACAATGCCGGGATGTACGCGCTGGGCGTCACCTGGGGATTTCGCGATCGGGATGACTTGATTAAGTCGGGAGCGAAGAAGCTGGTGGATGAACCGATGGAAATGATTGCTCTTTTCCAATAAAAAAAATCCTTTGCACCACTCCGGTACAAAGGATTCTCGTAAATATGAAATTGTTCAGCAATGGAATCAGGCTAAAATAGCGCTGCTATATTCTTTTGCGTTGGTTTTGATGGTTTCTTCAGCAAGACCATGGCTTGCGCCATAAATACGGTGTGTTGGCAATACGTCGCATCCGCAGAATTTGAAGCTAATAGCCATTGGTTGGAGTAGGTCGTCCAAGGATACGCCGCCTTCGTAAGCTTCTTTGTTTCCGCCGGTCGAAGCAGCCATGCGAATTTTCTTTCCTTTCATATTGTCGCCGCCCGGACCGAAAGCCCAGCCATAAGCCAAAACTTCGTCTATGTATTTTTTCAGCGCGAAAGGAACATTGAACCAGTGAATCGGGAATTGGAAAATAATTTCGTCGTATTTCGACAACAAAGCTTGTTCGGCTTCAACGTCGAATTTCAAATCAGGGTATTTTTCGTACAGCGAGTGTACTTTTACATCTTCTCCGAGGCTTGACAATTCCTCTACCCACAAACGGTTGACTAGTGATTGGTTGATGTTAGGATGTGTTACAACAACTAACTTTGACATATCAATAAAAATTTAGATTTTCTACTGCGAAGTTAGAGTTGGGGATGTTTTTATCCTTATCAATTTGCACGGATGCTTATCAGACCAGTAATTTTTACATTAGATGATAGAGTATTTTCTTACCGGTTTCAAAATATTGGATAGCTCTTCCTTGTGATGTTCTATTTAGATGCTGAACGGGTGTATTCGTTATTAGAGCAATGTAGCCAAGAAACTATCTCCTTTATTCCGTGAAGTAAAAAGGTCAATAGTGTATATTTTATGTTTTGTTTTTCTGATTTGGAGTTTTATATTTGTTTAATATAAAAAACTAATTATTGACTACCGAGGTATGAAGAAAAGTTTAATCTGGTTTGCAGCCCTTTTTGCTATTGTTGGGCATTCATGTAAAAAGGTGAATTGTCCAGCGGCGCCTAAGACAATGGATCAAGTGTTTTTTATTGATGAAAATAGCGAAACAGGTACCCTTGTGGGTCAGGTTTTAGCCTTTGACGAGGAGGATAGTAAACCATTAACATATAGTTTGGTTAGCGGTAATGAAAATGATGCATTTTCCATTTCTGAAGATGATGGATTATTGACAATTCAAAATGAAGATGCAATTGATTTTGAAACGAATCCTGTCTTCAACTTGATCGTTGAAGTAAGAAATTCAGCGGACAAATCAACTCAAACAAATGTTACTGTCAACCTTAATAATATTGATATCCCGACTAATGGCATGATTCTCTATTACCCTTTCGATGGGGACGTTATGGATTATAGCGATAGCCAGAATAATGGAATAGACTTCACTGACGGGAATTACGTTCAGGGAATGCGATCTGAGGCTTTGAACTTTAACGGGAGTACGGATTATATTGAGCTTGAGAATACATTGAATTCAATTAATGGATTGAGTTTTTCATTTTGGATGTATAGTAGGGGATCTGATGGCATTGAAAATAATGGCACAATTGTAGCCAAATACAATATGTCAAATGGAGGGAGTCGATGTTTTATGCTGAATTCATTTGGAAATACAGATGAGACTAGAACTGACAATAATATTTCGATTACATTTTATAAATATGGTTATACATATGCCTATCATGACAAATTGAAATCATATATGGAACAGGCAGATATTCAGAATGAATTGAATCCGGCTACATACGATTTGGTAAATCCCCTTCGTATCGAACTACAACAATGGACTCACTGCCTGATAAATGTAACCGAAACCTCGATAGAGTGCTGGCTCGACGGCGTATTGTGTACAAAAAAACAACGGGAATATAGTAATTATTTTAGTGATGAAACGGAACCCGTGTATATAGGTAATATCATTTCAGGAGGAGCTGGCTCTAATAATCATTTTAATGGTATACTGGACGAATTAAGAGTATATAACCGCGGTTTAACCGAAGATGAGATCAAGACGTTGTATAAAGAATAGTGAGCTGTCAAATAATATTTCAGCGAAATTGGTTTAAAGTATAAAACTTAATCTGCTTATCAAACTCCGTATTTTTCACGGTAGGCGGCAGGAGTCATGCCTTCATGAGATTTGAAGTAGCGTGTGAAATTTGACGGAGCGGAAAACTCGTATTTATAGCTTATTTCAGCAACCGATAAATTGGTGTTCAGTAGGTCTGTTTTAATAGCCTGTATCAGTTCCTCGCGAATTAGCTGGTGCGCTTGTTTGCCAAACACTTTCACCGAAAGTTCGTTCATGCGGTTACGTGGCATTTTCATCATTTCGGCGTAGGCTTGTACCGTTTGCTTGTTGTGAATATGCTTCTTCAGAAGGTTTTTAAACTGGATGATTTCCGAGTTTCGGTAAAGGTTCGCATCCAGTTGGTGGTAGTCATTATAAAACCGGTTAAACTGAAGCAAAAGTTGGTAAAGGTACGAACGCAATAAGTAGATACTATCGACTTTGGAGTTCTCCAATTCCTCGCGCAAAGCCAGGATTCCGGGTAGAATCTGTTTTTTCTGTTCCTCGCTCATCGGTAAAACCGGCACGCGCAAGCTGCAGCTAAAGAAATGCAATCGGTGCAAAAAGGCATTGTCGTTGAGAAAAGTTTCGATAAACTCGCTCTCGAAGAAAACAAGAAAGGATTCCGGATCATAAGTAATGTCCCATTGACGATTGACGAGCGGGGGAAATAGCACAGCAGTTGGTCCGTTTAGTTCCAGTTTATTCCCGTCTGCAGTTAAAGCGCCGTTTACCTGGGTGAAAAAGAACAGCTCGTAAAAAGTAGTTGTGTGAGGTTCCCGAAGGGAAGGAGAGCGACGATCAATTTCTTTTATTCGTCTGCTATCGACCAATAATTCGGTGCTTCTTCTTGTCTTGTCGAAATTGATGATTTGCATATTCTTCCTCTAAAAACTCTTCGACGCAATTGATGATTTGCTTCTGCAAAGATTGAATTTTTCAGTCAAATTCCCTGCTAAAATTAGCGCGAATACAGGGCTAAATCACCTTCATTTCGGTCTTGAAATTCAAAATTATCGCTGAAAATTGCTTATTCGTCTACTTAAAATCGGGCAATCCGTCGGTGAAATCAGCCCAAACTTCGATCGCTTTTCATAAAGAATAGTGCGCCCGGTACATTTGTTGGCAAATCATCAATGTACTGAAAAATGAATCGAAGAAAACTTTTAATAGCAGGCATCTTGTGGTTCGGTTCCCTAATCGGGGTGCAGGCGCAGGATAAGCAGTGGACTTTGGAGGACTGCGTGAATTACGCCATGAGCCAAAACGTAAATGTGTTGCAGTCGCAGTTGACAACCCAAAACTCGGAACTGGATTTGGAGCAAAGCAAAGCGAATGTGCTTCCTTCGTTTACTGGTTCTGCAAGCACGAACTTCAGCTGGGATAAAGAGGTTTACACCGAATCGAACAATTTTGGTGACCGTAGCCGCAACAACACAACCAGCTTCTCGGTGAACGCCGGGATGACTATATTTAATGGTTTAAAGCTGAAAAACCAGATTAAACAGTCTCAGCTGAACCTGGAAAGTAACCAGTACAGTTCGGAAACGATCCAGGAAGCGCTGGAGCTGAGTGTTCTGAACGCATACCTCGAAATTTTATATGCACAGGAAGCTTTGGATAACGCGCAGGAACAAATTGCTGCTACAGAGGAATCGCTGGCATTGGCGCAGGAACGCATGGATGTTGGTGTGATCTCCCGCTCAGATTATCTGCAAATTAAGTCGGAACTGGCATCGGAAAAGTTGACCGAAGCGAGCGCAAAAAGTACGCTTTCGATGAATAAACTGACTTTGATGCAGTTGATGGAATTGCCGGTGACCACTGATTTCGAAGTTGAAACGCCCGATTTTACGAACCTTCTTGCTACTCAGGAAACACCGGTATCCGGAGATGTGTACCTGGAAGCGCTGGGGATTAAACCACAAATTAAACAAGCGGAAGCTGATGTGGAAAGCCAAAAGCTGAGCGAAAAAATTGCAAAAGCCAGTTTGATGCCAACCCTGTCATTATCATCCGGCTTGTCAACCGGTTGGTCCGACAATGTTTCGGGTTTCACTTACGGCGAACAGTTGAAAAATCAGTTTACACCAACGGTTGGTCTGAGTCTTTCGATCCCGATTTTTCAAAATAAACAAGGGAAAATCAGTGTAAAACAGGCGAAGATTGCAACCAGCCAAGCTGAGCTTACCCAAGTTGATACCCAAAACGAGTTGCGCAAAAATATTGAACAGGCTTGTCTGGATGTGGTAACCGCACAAACCCAGTACGAAGCGAGCGAAATGCAGTACGAGTCGGCCAAAGAATCGTACGATGTTGCCGCCGAAAAATACCAGGAAGGATTGCTGAATTCAGTAGACTTTCTGACCGTGAAAACGACGATGATAACCTCTGAAAGTGATTTCACTCAAGCAAAATACAACATGGTATTTAGCTCTAAGATTTTAGACTTCTACAAAGGAATTCCAATTAGTTTGACCAAATAAAAATTCAGTCATGAAAAAAAAGTTGATATACACAATTATCGCTGTAGTCGTAGTCGCCATCGGGTTGCTCGCCTTTAAAATGTTCGGAACCAGCGAACAGCCGATTACGATTAAAACGGAAAAGGTAGGCCGCTCAACCATAAGCAATACGGTAACGGCAACTGGTACTATCGAGGCAACACAGACCGTTGAGGTTGGTACCCAGGTTTCAGGTCGTATTGATAAAATTTACGTCGATTATAACTCAATCGTAAAAGAGGGACAGTTGATTGCTGTGCTCGACACCCAATCGCTGGCTTCGTCATTACACTCAGCAGTCGCTTCCTACAACAAAGCAAAAGCAGAGTACAACTATCAAAAATCGACTTACGAACGTTATCAAAAGTTGATTGATAAGAAATTGATTGCTCAGTCCGATTTTGATGAAGTGGTTTATAACTATGAATCTGCAAAAGCGTCGGTGAGCTCAGCAGAAGCGCAGTATAAAACAGCAAAAACCAATCTGGACTACGCTTATATCTACTCGCCAATCGACGGAATCGTGTTGGAGCGCGATGTGGAGGAAGGTGAAACTGTAGCAGCAAGCTATTCAACACCAACACTGTTTACCATTGCCAACGACCTGACTCAAATGGAGATTGAGGCTGATGTGGATGAAGCTGACATAGGCCAGGTGAAATTGGATCAACGGGTTGAATTTACGGTAGACGCTTTCCCTGATAAAATTTTCGAAGGTTCGGTGAAGGAAATTCACTTGAATCCAACGGATGACGAATCGGTCGTGACTTACACTGTCGTAATTAACGCTCCAAACCCTGATAAAACATTGATGCCGGGAATGACAGCCAACGCCAACTTTTATGTAACCGAAAAAGTGAATGTTTTGTCGGTGCCTAACCTGGCCGTTGAGTTTCAACCCAATGCTGAGCTAATGGCTAAATACCAGGAAGAGCACCCTGAAGTAACTGTGGAAATGCCTGCGCCGGGCGGCGACATGAGCTCTAAAACAATGGTTTGGGTGAAAGATGGGAATAAGATTTATCCTCAGGAAGTAACTGTTGGTGAGACTGACGAAATCAACTATGAAATGTTGTCGGGCCCGAAAGAAGGATCAGACTTGATCGTTTCCATGGCTACGGTAAGCAGTGGCAGTAGTGATGCTGAGAGCAGCGAAGCCAGAAGCCCGTTCATGCCAACTCCTCCGGGAGGAAACAAAAACAAAAAGTAAACAGGAAGGAATCTGTGATGGGAAATAAAATTATACAAGTAAACGACCTGAAAAAGGATTTCCATGTTGGCGAAATCACCGTTCACGCTCTGAAGGGAATTAACCTGGAGATTGAAGAGGGCGAGTTTGTGGCCATCATGGGAACCAGCGGCTCCGGAAAGTCAACCATGCTGAATATTCTGGGTTGTCTGGACAAACCTAGCTCGGGTATTTACAGCCTCGACGGGATCAGCATGGGAGAAATGAACAAGAACGAACTGGCCGGTTTGCGCAATCAGAAGCTCGGTTTCGTTTTCCAGTCGTACAATTTGCTTCCGCGAACAACTGCTTTGGAAAATGTGGAACTGCCGCTGTATTACAATGGCCAGGTAAAAGCCAAGGAACGTCGCGAAAGAGCAATGGCAGCTCTGGACGCTGTTGGTCTGGCGGACAGGATGCACCACATGCCCAACCAAATGTCGGGTGGGCAGCAGCAACGTGTAGCCATTGCGCGCTCGCTGGTTAACGATCCCCGCGTGATTTTGGCCGATGAAGCTACCGGTAACCTGGATACCAGAACTTCATACGAGATTATGGCTCTTTTTCAAAAGTTGAACGACGAAGGAAAGACCATCATTTTTGTAACGCACGAGAGTGATATTGCCCGATTTATGAAACGGAATGTGGTTTTTAAAGACGGGCGTATTGTGAAGGAAGAAATGGTTAAAGACCGCTTCAACGCCAGACAAATGCTGGCAGAGTTACCGGTTGACCAGGATGTCATTTAAACGAAAAGAAAATGAATTACACGAATACCATAAAAATAGCCGTTAACGCCCTTCGCCGGAATAAGTTTCGCGCATTCCTGACCATGTTGGGGATTATTATCGGGGTGGCATCCGTTATCGCGATGCTTGCCATTGGGCAAGGATCCAAGAAAAGTATCCAGGATGAGATGTCCTCGATGGGGACAAACATGATCTTCATTATGCCTGGTGCCGACATGCGTGGTGGTGTGAGACAGAGTGCCAGCGATATGCAAACCCTGAAACTTTCGGATGTGGATGCGATTCTAAGTAGTTGTCCGGATGTGGAAGCGGTATCTCCCCAAGTAAGTTCATCAAGCCAGGCTGTTGTGGGTAACAATAACTGGCCGACAACAGTTTACGGGGTGAATAATGAATACCTGGGAATTCGGAAATACGAGCTCGAAACTGGCCGAAATTTCACCGATCGCGAAGTAAAAACCTATGCAAAAGTGTGTTTGGTTGGTCAAACGATTATTGAAAACCTCTTCCCCGATGGAGGAAACCCAATCGGTCAGTCGATTCGTGTTGGAACAATCCCTCTAAAAATTATCGGTGTTTTGGCCGAAAAAGGGGAGAACGGAATGGGGCAGGATCAGGACGACCTGATTATCGCGCCTTATACAACGGTACAAAAACGGATGTTAGCCATCACATACATTCAAAGTATTTTCGCATCGGCAGCATCTGAAGATGTCAACGATCAGGCTATTGAGCAAATTACCGAAACTTTGAGACGCACCCACAAACTGAAGGCAGATGCTGATGACGACTTTAACGTAAGGTCGCAAGCCGAGATGGTGCAAATGTTCTCGTCAGTTAGTGATATGATGACCATACTACTTGGTGCTATCGCCGGAATTTCGTTGTTGGTTGGTGGAATCGGGATCATGAATATCATGTATGTGTCGGTGACCGAGCGTACCCGCGAAATTGGCCTCCGCTTGTCGGTTGGTGGTCGTGGCAACGATATTTTGATGCAGTTTCTGATTGAATCAATATTGCTCAGTGTGAGCGGTGGTATACTGGGAATCC
This sequence comes from Mangrovibacterium diazotrophicum, assembly GCF_003610535.1. Taxonomy (NCBI): domain Bacteria; kingdom Pseudomonadati; phylum Bacteroidota; class Bacteroidia; order Marinilabiliales; family Prolixibacteraceae; genus Mangrovibacterium; species Mangrovibacterium diazotrophicum. Next base: position 28,653 of record NZ_RAPN01000003.1, read on the forward strand.
TGTTGGGATTGGGTACATCAACGGGAGTGTCGATGTTAATGAGTTGGCCAACAGTAGTAATGCCAAGCTCCGTCATATTCTCCTTCATTGTTTGTACGATTATTGGTGTGTTCTTTGGCTGGTACCCTGCCCGCAAAGCAGCGAGTCTGAATCCAATTGATGCCCTGCGTTACGAATAACACATATGACCTAGCTAAAAAGAGCAGCACTGATCAGCTAGAATATATCTCGTTCTTTTAAAAATTGGCACATGCTTGCCGTATCTGATTGTTCTGGCATTGGGATTTGTTGTTCGAACAAGCTTTGTCAAAAGCCGGCTTTCGAAATCGCATACCCGTAATGCCGTAACTTTTGCCCATCCCTGAAATTAATAATATAATGGAAGGCTGGTGTATTTACTGATGTAGATTCTCCGGTCTTTCATTTCTTGGTAAATGGTTATCTTTGATTAAAATCAACCCGATGTTTAAATCAATTTCAATACACGATAAATGGATCAAATGGTTTCTTCATTCCATTGCATGGATGATCGTGACCATCATTCCTTTGTATATCGACAATGCTTTTGGTAGTGGCAATTTGCACCGTGTGTATGGTTTTTACTTGCACACGCTGACGGCTGCGTTAATCTTTTACCTGGGCTATTTGTGGCTGGTGCCTACCTATTTTCTGAAGGAACGGCAGCTTACCTATTTTATCGTTCTTGTCGCCATTATTATCGGAACTTACTACATTTCATCGTTCGTTGAGCACTATTTTCTGGATGATATGAAAAGGGCTGCAGAAGAGCTGGATAAAGACAATCATATTCCGAGAAAAGCGTTCGGCATTTTTAATCATATCGTGTCTTCAGTTCTTCTTTCCGGTTTTGCTATGGGGCTGGGGGTTTTGGATAAATTGAAACAGAACGAAAAGAAGCAAAAGGAACTGGAGAAGGAAAAACTGAACTCCGAGTTGGCATTCCTGAAAAGCCAGGTGAGTCCGCACTTCTTTTTCAATACCCTGAATAATATTTATACCCTGATTGGCATTGATACCGATGAGGCTCAGGCTGCTGTGCTGAAGCTGTCGAAGCTGATGCGCTACTTGCTGTATGATTCTGAAGACGGCAATTCGCGGCTGGGAGACGAGATTAGTTTCATGAATAACTACATTGATTTGATGAAGCTACGGATCAGTTCAAAGGTAGACCTGAAAGTCTCCATGCCCGATTCGGTTCCTGATATCAGTGTTGCACCGCTGCTTTTTGTCGCGTTCATCGAAAATGCATTTAAGCATGGTGTCAGTTACCGCGAGCATTCGTTTATTGAAATCAATATGAATGTGGATAAAGAAAAAATTCGATTTCAAACCCGGAACAGCATCGGAAAACAAAGTAGTCAGGAAGGGGAAGCGAAGCATTCCGGGATTGGTCTCGAGAATGTAAAGAAACGACTGAATTTGTTGTACCCGGACAAGCACGATCTGAGAATTAGCAGAACAAACGAGGCATTCATGGTGAAGCTCGAAATTAACCTCTAATACGCGAAAAGATGAAAATCCGCACAATTACCATCGACGACGAACCACTGGCTTTGCAACTACTATCGGGCTACGTGGAGAAGACTCCTTTTTTAGAATTGACCGGTTCGTTTGATAACCCGTTGGATGCGATGGATTATTTGTCAGGTAATGAGGTTGATCTCATTGTTTTGGATATCCAGATGCCTGACCTTACCGGTATTGAATTTGCGCGAGTGCAGGATAGTAAAGCCAAACTGATTTTTACGACCGCTTACGAAAAGTATGCTTTGGAGGGCTTCAAACTGAATGCCATTGATTATTTGCTGAAACCCTACAGCTACCAAGAGTTTCTGACGGCCGTGAACAAGGCCAAAAAACAAATCGAGCTCGAGCAGGGAGCTGCAACCAGTGTGGAGGCGAATAACCAGTTTCTCTTTCTGAAATCGGAGTATAAAATCCGCCGGATTAACTTCAACGATATTCTCTACATTGAGGGAATGAAGGATTACGTGAAAGTTTTCCTGGCACACGAGGAAAAACCCGTGCTTTCCATTAGTTCGGTAAAGGCGGTGGAAGAGAAATTGCCAACCGATCATTTTATGCGCGTACACCGCTCATTCATCGTCAACCTCGATAAAATTGAAGTGATCGAGCGCAGCCGGATTGTCTTCGGCAAAACCTACATTCCGGTCAGCGACCAGTACAAAGACAAATTTCAGGAGTTCCTGAATCAAAATTTCCTGTAAAGTTTCAAGTTTTAAGTTTCAAGTTCCAAATTCCAAGTTCCAAACTGAGAAACTTCAAATCCCCAAAAGAAGATGCCAGCTTTCAATGGCTCCAGACAAACTTTTTTGGAATTTGGATTTTGGAGCATGGGATTTCAATTTTGGAATTTATTTCCAGCTAGTATTTCTCCCGTTTTTCCAGTATTGGTTGGTAAATAGTCATTCCGTCAATGGTAAATCTGGTCTGTTCCTTATCTTTGCAGCAAATCATTCAAAAGACATTATGACCGGAAAAGATCTGCGGATTGTATTTATGGGAACGCCCGATTTTGCAGTTGCCAGTTTGAAAGCCTTGGTTGAAGGCGGTTACAATATTGTTGGTGTGATAACCGTACCCGATAAACCTGCCGGACGCGGGCGTCAGTTGCAGCAATCGGCTGTAAAGCAATATGCCGTTGAGCAAGGATTACATGTGATGCAACCCGAGAAACTGAAAAACCCGGAATTTTTAGCTGAGTTGGAAGCACTGAAAGCCGATTTACAGGTGATTGTGGCTTTCCGCATGTTGCCCGAAGTGGTTTGGAGCATGCCTCGGTTGGGCACCTTCAACCTGCATGGTTCGTTGTTGCCGCAATACCGCGGAGCTGCTCCGTTGAACTGGGCTGTAATGAATGGCGATAAAGAAACCGGGGTGACCACTTTCCTGCTATCGCACGAAATTGATACAGGAGCAATCCTTTTCCACGAGAAAATTACCATTGGCGAAGATGACACGGTTGGTGACATTCACGATCGGCTGATGGAGATTGGCGCCGGGCTGGTGGTGAAAACCGTTGATGCCCTGGCGGAAGGAAACTACACTGCCGTGGCACAGGACGACATCCAGGTGGAGAGCCTGCGGCCTGCACCGAAGATTTTTAAAGAGGATTGCAAAATTGACTGGAATAAACCAGCCGTTGAAGTACGAAACCTTATTCGCGGTTTGTCACCGTACCCCGCTGCCTGGACTGAATTGGTTGACGGAAAAGGAAAAGTTTTGAGCCTGAAAATATTCCGGGCCGAGATTGAGCCAGCCGAAGGCTTGACGCCGGGTATGGTAGAAACCGATGGTAAAACCAATTTCAAGATTGCTGCCGCCGATGGTTGGTTGACGATTTCAGACCTGCAATTATCGGGTAAAAAGCGCATGGCGGTCGATGACTTCCTGCGAGGTATTCATGATCCCGGCCAACTACAGGTACAATAACGAACGGCGCTAACGATATAAAAAAAATGCTGATCATCTCATTCCGGGAGATCAGCATTTTTTGTTTTAAAATTCTAAAAGTTATGCATCAAGAAAAAACTTTAATTCGGTGCTTTATCGCGCAGATAAATCTTCGTGCCTGCAACCGGGCGTTCGCCATAGCGCATGCGGTTGAGGCGATATAATTTTTTCAGGCGAATTCCGTACTTCTGCGAAACGTAATGCATGGTTTCGTCCGCCTGGAAGATGTGTGTTTTCGCACTTCTGAGTGCTTTGTTTCTCTTTGGTACAATATAGAGGATCTCGTTAACCTGCAAGCGGTGATCATCGGGCAGGTCGTTGTATTTATAGAGTTCCCAAAGTTTCATGTTAAACTCGTCAACAATACTTTGTGGCGTATCTCCGGCCTTTACGACAATCGACTTCAGTCCGTTTCTGAAAACTACTTTCCGCTCAGGGTAAGGATTGATCAGGTTTTTGGTCGATTGCTGTGTTTTACCATTCGACGTAATCATGTTGATTTGTTGGTCGTTTACCACATGGTCGTAAACATACAACTTGTTGTCTTCGATGATTTTAATCAACGATTCGGCGTAGTGCGGAGCGGTCGCGTAACCTGCTTTTTTCAAGCCGCGAGCCCAGCCTTTATAATCGGTAATGTCCAGCTGAAACAAATCACTGTATCGCGGGTTGGCCATCAGGAAATTACTGTGATCGACGAACGATTCTTCCACTGAGTTGTAATGACGGAAACATTCATTCCGCATGTCGTCATCGTGGTAAACACGTTTCCCGGTCCAGTTACTTTTACATTTTATGCCGAAATGGTTGTTTGATTTCCGACTCAGTTCGCTGTTTCCGTTGCTCGATTCCAAACAGGCCTGGGCCAGTTTAATACTGGCAGGTATGCCGCAGCGTTGCATTTCGTGCACTGCCAAGGTTCTGTATTTTTGGATGTATTCTTCCCGGGTATACACGCGTTGCGAGAACCCGACAAACACGAGAGAGCATAACAAACAGAGCAAACCAATTTTTCTGATCATAGTTTTCGTTTTCAACATAGATTAAATGCCAGCCATTCCTATCCGTTCGCGCACAAATACAATTTAAAGATGTATTTTTGAAAAAAAGGCTTCCAGAATATGCAAACAAAAGAAATCAAAATATTGGTATCCGAATATAAAAATGAGGAAGAGTTAATAACAACCGATCGTGAATTAGTTCTGGCGGCCCGACGGATTGCGGAAAGCGCGTATGCTCCATATTCGAAATTTAAAGTCGGAGCAGCCCTCCGGTTGACCGACGGAACGGTCGTTACCGGCAGCAACCAGGAAAATGCTGCGACTCCGGTGGGTACCTGCGCCGAAAGATCTGCTTTGTTTTGGGCCAATGCAAACTATCCGGATTTTGCGGTCGAGTCCATCGCGATCTCGGCAATCGATCAATCAGGCAACCGGGCAGCACGATTAAGCCCTTGCGGGATCTGCCGGCAGGCTTTGCTCGAAAGTCAGCACCGGTTTCAGCTTCCGATTCGGGTGATCCTTGATAGTCGCGATAAAATTGAAATTCTGAATAGCGTGGAAAGTTTATTGCCGTTGAGCTTTAATGGCAATGCCTTGAATAGCGTGGAATAACAGCATTGACATTCGTCAGGGAAAATCTTTCCGGCTTGTGCGATTTTTTTTGCCTGATTTGCAACCCTCCCGTTTTTTTCTTGTCAGTAATATTGAAAACAGAACAATTTGGGAAAAGTGGCATCCATACATCACGAGCTGATTGAGGACAGCAAGCGGGGCAACAACAAAGCCCGTTTTCAGCTGTATCAATTGTATTCAAAAGCTATGTTCAACGTTTGCTATCGCATGATGAATAATCGTGAGGATGCCGAAGACATGTTGCAGGAAGTTTTTCTGTTGGTCTTTACGCGGCTCGAAAGTTTTCGGTACGAGTCAGGTTTTGGAACCTGGGTGAAAACCATTGCGATCCGAACCTGTATCAATGCACTGAAGAAACGCAAAGTTGAGTTGACGTATTTTGAACAGATAAACGATTTAGGCTCCACCGATGATGATGAGATTGCCCCCGAGTTAAAGACGGAACAAATCCTCAAAGCCATGGAAAATTTACCCGAAGGTGGGCGAATTGTATTCTCTTTGTACCTGCTCGAAGGATATGACCACGGTGAAATTGCCCAGATTTTGGGCATCACCGAGTCAACCTCGAAATCGCAGTATATGCGGGCAAAGCGCAGGGTGTACGAACTATTGAAAGAACAACAAAACAACGAATTATGGCTGGCGTTTGCAGACAAATAAATGGTTGTAGCACTGTCATCTACAGGATGGGAGGTGTCAGTGGTATTTGTGGTGTTGTTGATTCTTTTGACATGGAAAGTTTGAGTTCTTTTAAAGCAAATTGGGATGAAAAATGATCGGTTAGAGGATTTTGTGAGAACGCACAGGGATGAGTTTGACCTACACGATCCGTCGCCGGAAATGTGGGCTGAAATAAACCGTAAACTTCCGGTGACGGTTAGTAAACGCAGCGTGTTTGTTCGATGGGCCAGTGTGGCTGCCATTTTTGCGGTTGTTATTTTAGGCTCTACTGTTTTGATTCGATCTTTGCGATCTGATGGTGGGGGAACCGTGGTTGCCCAGGAAGAGGCAGATCCTGAAGTGAAAGAATTGCTGGAAGCGGAAGCTTACTATGCCCAACAGGTTAACGGTAAGTTGGAAGAAATAAGAAAGTGCTATGCGTTAAATCCGGAGTTGCAGGTTGAGGTTGAGGACGATTTGACGGAATTGGAGCAGATGTATGATGTTTTAAAAGAAGATCTGGCGGAAAATGTTTCCAATAAAGCGGTGATCGAGGCAATGATCGAAAATAATCGTTTTCGGTTGAAGCTGGTCAATGATGTGTTGGAACAAGTGAACTGCTAAAATTAGGTACTATGAAAAATACAGGTCGTAGGGTATTTCTGATTTTGATGTTGAGTTTAGCCGGTATTTACGCGGCAACGGCTCAATATACCGAAACACGAAAATTGCGAAAGGCTTTTAAAGTGACGTCGGAAACAAATATTGAAATCTCGAATAAATACGGAACAATAGAAGTGGCAACCTGGCAAAAGGATTCGGTTGCGATTGAGATAAAAATGTATGTCGAAGAAAAGAAGATGGCTAAGCTTGAAAAGTCGTTGGATAACATCGACTTCGACTTTACAAACACCACCCACTACCTGGTTGCCCGAACAATTACTGATAAAAATAAATCGCAACTCGAAAGTGAGTTGAAGCGTTTTAAAGAGACCTTGCTGCAAAACGATGGGAGTGTGGAGATCAATTACAAGGTTTGGCTGCCCGCTACCAATTCGCTGAAGCTTGAGAATAAATTCGGCGACATTTATTTGAGTGATTATAATGGCCCACTCAATATAGACCTGAGCAACGGCAAGCTGAAAGCACACGACCTGTTGAAGAAAGCCACAATTACGCTGAATTTTGGAGGGGCAACCATCAACAGCCTGCCCGATGGAAACATCAACTCGAATTACAGCGATGTCTATATCAAACAGTCCGGGAAATTGAATCTGTCGAGCAAATCGTCGGAGATTGAGCTGATTGAAAGCCAGAATCTGTTTGGCGATTCCCGGCGGGATAAATTCCGGATCAGGGAGCTCCAGCGAATTGATCTGCAGGCAGACTTTTCTGATTTTCGGATCTCAAATCTGCGGGAACGGGCGAACCTGCGACTGAACTACGGTGACGTGGAAATGGAAAAGATTGAAGCCAATTTCAATGACATCTATATCGATTGCCGGTCAACCGATGTCAACCTGTATTTCACACCACAATCGAATTTCAATTTCGAGATCAAGCAAACGAAATCCGATGTGAGTCTGGATCCAATCTTCAACGTATCTGAAAAAACAGAGACGGATGAAAAGGAACAGACGGTGCTGATGCACGGATTCTTCTCTAAGAAATCGGAGGGAGGAGATAAGCTCAAATTAACCACGAACGGCGGAAGTATCCGGCTGAGAACTTACTAGAAGTTAAAGCCGAAAGATTATCGGAAATAGCAAAGATGGCAGGTGTCGGAATTGCTGTTACGGGAATTCTATGTGCCTTTTTGAAAAGATTTTGTCGCCGGTAATCATTTGTTCAACTGTGTTTTAGCATCGTTCGCCGATTTTCTTCGTTCGCAAAGCAACCCTTTCAAAAAAAGCTTGTCAGTAAAAACAGAAAACAGAATAAAAGCACTTCGTGTGCACTAAATCTAAATTGAAAAGTATGAAAACAATGAAAATTAAACTAGGAATGTTCTTCGCGGTTCTTTTGGTTGGCTTGGTCGCTTGTGACGATGATTTTGGAATTGTAGGCAATGGCAGGCCGGAAACAGAAACCCGCAGTGCCCGGTATTTTAACGAGCTGAGCTCTTCCGGATCTTTTAATGTGTATGTCTCGCAAGGGGAGGAACGATCGATTGAGATCACGGCAGAATCGAACCTGTTGCCCTACATCGAAACTGATTTTGATGGCGATCGTTTGCGGATTAGAACGCTTGGCATGCACACTTTGCACGAAACCTACCCGATCAATATTTATTTGGTTACGCCGGATCTTGAAGAGTTGGTGCTAAGTGGTTCCGGCAGAATTGAAACGGAGAGTTTCGCTGCTGATCAGTTTTCAGTTGTGGTTTCGGGTTCCGGGGAGATCGTCACTTCGGTTAATGCCGATGAGTTGGATGCTGTTATCTCAGGTTCCGGAAAGATTTTTCTCGAAGGGGCTTGTGGCGAAGCGGAGATGGGAATCAGTGGTTCGGGTATTATTGACGCCTACGATTTGGCAGCAGGTGACTGTAAAGTGGTGGTCTCCGGGTCGGGTAGTGCTTGGGTGAATGTTGAAGACAATCTGGATGTGCGGATTTCGGGCAGCGGGAATGTGCATTACATCAATTTCCCCTATGTAACTTCCAGTACTTCGGGTAGCGGACAAGTGATTAACGAGAACTAACGGTTTCGGAAATTGCTTATGAGAAATTGCTACTTCTATCTTTTAGTCTTCAAAGAATCTTTCAAATAATCAGTTAAACAATTTGCCATGAAAAAACAATTACTAATTCTGATGCTGGCGTTGCTTGCGCAGGGAGCTTTTGCTCAGAACAACAGATCGAATGACGAGTTTGGGACGGTATTCGCGAATGATAAAATGTCGAACGGCGGGTACGGGGCGCTGTCAATTGCCTACACCGAAATTGACAACAAAGATGCTTTTGTTGTGGGAGCTCGCGGAGGCTGGATCATCAATCACTCCTTTTCGCTGGGACTGGCAGGATATGGTTTTATTAATGATGTCCATTATAACGATCCGTTTTATGACAGTTTTGATTACAACCTTGCCGGCGGATATGGTGGCCTCTTTGTCGAACCCATTATTGCCCCAATGAGCCCGGTGCATGTGTCGTTCCCGATTCTGCTTGGATTTGGCGCAGTGTCGTACATTCACGAATACGACCATTGGGATTACAGTTGGGAGCGCGAAGGCTTGCACGATGTGTTTTGGGTTATTGAGCCCGCGGTGGAGCTGGAGTTTAACATGACCCGATTTTTCCGACTGGCAGCAACTGCCAGCTATCGCCTGACTTCTGATGTTGACATGGATCTGACAGATCCGGATTTGATGAAGGGAATGAATGTTGGGCTGGTCTTCAAATTTGGAAAGTTTTGACGAGTTCGGAAGAATTGCCTGTCGAGTAAATATGATCTGGTCGGACGATAAGCATTAATGGGATTGTCCGGATATGGATCGTTGGAATTCAGACCTCAGGCTTGAGTGACGGGATTGGGCTATTTTTGTCAAAGCTGAAAATCGAATCGAAAGCTTAGTGAAACCGGGAAGCTCCGACGCAGGGAGGAGATCATCCGGCTGAACTTAGTTTTCGGGAGATGAAAGCTGAAGACAAAAATCAGCCTTGATTTTTCTGTTTCGTCTTTGGATCAAGCCAAAGATGAAAACCCGCCCGGTAGGGCTGTAAAGATTTTATTCTAGCGCTTCGGTCTTTGGGAGAGAATTCAGTCGGTAGGCTTTCAAAAAAAGATGGTTCCCGATTTTCACCGGGAACCATCTTTTTTATTTCAAATTGTCCTTGAATTACAAATCTTTGATCTGGATCAGCTCATCCCAAATCGGGTCACCCTTTGGTGGCTTGGCCACGATGGTGAGCATTTCTTTTTTTACCGGGTGCATGAACTCCAGTTTTCGGGCATGCAGGTGAATACCACCGTCGGGGTTACTTCGTTCTGCGCCATATTTCAGGTCACCTTTAATGTGACAGCCAATGGTCAGCAATTGCGCCCGGATCTGGTGATGACGACCAGTTTCCAAATTAACTTCGAGCAAGTGAAAACGATTCAAGCTTGCTTTGTGCACGTAGCTGAGCGAACAAAGTTTGGCACCTTTTTTCTTTTTAACTGATGCAAAACTTTTATTCTTCACCTCGTCTTTCCACAGGTAGTGTTCCAGTGTGCCTTCCATTTCTTCGGGCAGCACATCAACAACGGCCCAGTAGGTTTTTTTGATGGCCGTTTTATCCTGGAACATTTCGTTCAAACGAGTCAACGCTTTGCTGGTTCGTGCAAAAAGCACAATCCCGCTGGTTGGGCGGTCGAGGCGGTGTGGCGATCCCAGGTAAACATCACCGGGTTTGTCATACTTCTTTTTGATGTAGGCTTTCACCTTATCAATCAGGGGTTCGTCGCCGGTTTTGTCACCCTGTACAATTTCACCGCAAGCCTTATTGACAGCTATCAGGTGGTTATCTTCGTATATTACTTGCATTGATGTAAAAATTCCAAGATTAAAAATCCAAATTCCAAGTTTCGTTTTGTGTTTTAAGTTTCGAGTTGGTCAACTTGGAACCCGAAACTCGCAACTTGGAACTTTTCAATATTGTTCCCGGTCGTTGGGGAAGTCTTTTGATTTGACATCGTCCACATATTGAGCCACCGCTCCTTTAATTTCCTCTGCCAGGTTGAGGTAGCGACGCAGGAAGCGTGGTGAGAATTCCTGGGTAATACCCAACATATCGTGAATTACCAACACTTGTCCATCGACACCGTTACCGGCACCAATACCAATAACCGGGATGGTCAACATTTCAGCTACTTTTTTACCAAGTTCTGCCGGGATTTTTTCCAGCACAACGGCAAAACAACCGGCTTCTTCCAGCAGTTTGGCGTCTTCAATCAGTTTGTTGGCTTCTTCTTCTTCTTTCGCTCTAACCGAGTAAGTTCCGTAACGGTTAATCGATTGCGGCATCAACCCCAGGTGTCCCATGACCGGAATACCGGCTGTCAAAATACGATCAACAGATTCGATGATTTCTTTTCCACCTTCCAGTTTTACAGCATCGGCAGCTGTTTCTTTCATGATGCGAATGGCCGAGTGTAACGCTTCTTTACTGTTTCCCTGGTAGGTACCAAACGGAAGGTCAACCACGACCAAGGCACGGTTTACGGCTTTGCGCACCGAGCTTCCGTGGTAAATCATCTGGTCCAGCGTCATTGGAAGGGTTGTTTCATTTCCAGCCATGACATTCGAGGCAGAGTCGCCTACCAGAATGACATCGCATCCAGCCTGATCAACCAGTTTTGCCATACTGTAATCGTAGCTGGTTAACATGGAAATTTTTTCACCTCTCAGTTTCATCGCCGATAAAACATGAGTTGTGACCCGCTTTACTTCTTTATGTACTGACATCTTATATAAATACTTTGTTTCAAAATGCAAAGTAAGCAACTTTTATTGAATGTACGGAGGAGGGGGGAAGTCAAAAGAGGGAAGGTAAAAGTCAAAAGTCAAAAGACAAGTTTCAAGTTTCAAGTTCCGACCTGCGACCTGCGACCAGCAACCAGTAACCAGTAACCAGTAACCAGTAACCAGCAACCAGCTACGGGATATTATGTCGTTTTGTCACCAATACTGTCAGCATGAAATTCAAAAAACTTCCGATTGTGCCAATTTTTCACCAAAGTCGGACGATTTTTTCTTGGCATAGTGATTGAATAAATCAGTCCGAGTTCAAAAATTTAGAATTGAATAATATTTAAAACTATAGATAAGATGGGAAAAATTATTGGAATCGACTTAGGTACAACCAACTCTTGCGTTGCCGTAATGGAAGGTAACGAGCCGGTTGTAATCCCGAATAGCGAAGGAAAACGCACTACTCCGTCAATTGTAGCTTTTGTAGACGGCGGAGAACGTAAAATTGGTGATCCTGCAAAACGTCAGGCAATCACAAACCCTCACAAAACGATTTATTCTATTAAACGTTTTATGGGTGAAGGTTTTTCAAATGTAAACAAAGAAGTTTCACGCGTACCTTATACAGTAGTACAAGGTGACAACAATACACCTCGTGTACAGATCGACGATCGCAAATATTCTCCGCAGGAGATCTCGGCAATGGTACTTCAGAAAATGAAGAAAACTGCTGAAGATTATTTGGGTCAGGAAGTTACTGAAGCGGTAATTACCGTTCCGGCTTACTTTAACGATGCGCAACGTCAGGCAACAAAAGAAGCTGGTGAGATCGCCGGTCTGACAGTTCGTCGTATCATCAACGAGCCGACTGCCGCTTCATTGGCTTACGGTTTGGACAAGATGCACAAAGACATGAAAGTGGCTGTGTTCGACTTAGGTGGTGGTACTTTCGATATCTCGATCCTGGAATTGGGCGACGGTGTGTTCGAAGTAAAATCAACCGACGGTGACACGCACTTGGGTGGTGACGACTTTGACCAGGTAATTATTGACTGGTTGGCACAAGAGTTCCTGAACGAAGAAGGTTTGGATCTGCGTAAAGACCCGATGGCTTTGCAACGTTTGAAAGAAGCTGCAGAAAAAGCAAAAATCGAGTTGTCGAGCTCAACTTCTACTGAGATCAACTTGCCCTATATTATGCCGGTGAATGGTATTCCAAAACACTTGGTGAAATCATTGAGCCGTGCCAAATTCGAGCAATTGGCTGATACGTTGATCAACGCAACAATGGAGCCTTGCCGTAAAGCATTGAAAAATGCCGGTATGACAGCAGCTGATATCGACGAAGTAATTCTGGTTGGTGGTTCAACCCGTATTCCTGCAATTCAGGAAAAAGTGCAACAGTTTTTCGGAAAAGCGCCTTCAAAAGGTGTTAACCCGGACGAAGTTGTGGCTGTGGGTGCCGCAATCCAGGGTGGTGTATTGACAGGTGAAGTAAAAGACGTGTTGTTGTTGGATGTTACCCCGCTTTCATTGGGTATTGAAACCATGGGTGGCGTGATGACCAAATTGATCGAAGCCAACACAACGATCCCGACTAAAAAATCGGAAACATTTACAACTGCTGCCGATAACCAGCCTTCAGTAGAGATTCACGTTCTGCAAGGTGAGCGCCCAATGGCAAACGGTAACAAAACAATTGGCCGTTTCCACCTGGATGGTATTCCTGCTGCTCGCCGTGGAGTTCCTCAAATTGAAGTGACCTTCGATATTGATGCCAACGGTATCCTTCACGTAGGTGCAAAAGATAAAGCGACTGGTAAGTCTCAGTCAATCCGAATCGAAGCTTCTTCCGGTTTGAGCGACGATGAAATCAAACGCATGCGCGACGAAGCAGCAGCAAACGCTGACGCTGACAAAGCTGCACGCGAGAAAGTTGATAAACTGAACCAGGCTGACAGTATGATCTTCAATACAGAGAAACAATTGGCTGAGTTTGGCGACAAACTTCCGGCAGATAAGAAAGCGCCGATTGAAGCTGCTTTGAACAAACTGAAAGAAGCACATAAAAATCAGGATGTCGCCGGTATCGACGCTGCAACAGCAGAATTGAACGAGGTATTCCAGGCTGCTTCTCAGGAAATGTACAACGCTCAGCAAGGGCAGCCAAACGGCCAGGCAGGACCTGATGCCGGTGCTCAGGGCGGTGGTGCACAAGGCGGATCGAAAGCTTCACAAGACGGTGAAGTAACCGATGTGGACTTTGAAGAAGTAAAATAAAAATCACTTGATATTTGGAAGGCCCGAGAGCTATCTCTCGGGCCTTTTTTTGTGTTCGAAAGAGTGGTTTGTCGGTTTTGCTGCGGGCCTGATGGTGAATTTTGCCGTTTTCGTCTAATTTCGATCGGCTTTACTAAGATTTCTGTTTTCTTCACGCTTTGTTTGAGTGGTAAAATTCTGGAAATAAAAATACGGCGAAGGGAATAAATTGGAATTATCGCCGTTGGTAGCCATAGATCGCTTGTGTAAGACGCTTTGTTTATATCGTGGAAAGGAAGAGTTTCGAAAGAAATTTTAGAAAGGAGAGTTTGCAGCGATGAATTGGTACGTGATTTATGTAAGAGGAAGATATGAGAAGAAGGTATTGGCTTTGCTGAAGAGTCGGCAGGTAGAATGCTTTCTCCCTTTAACCCGGGAAGTGCGTCAATGGACCGATCGCAAAAAGGTCATTGAAGAGCCGCTGATCCGGGGATACCTGTTTGTACGTATCGACTACCGAAATTACTATGGCATACTCCAATTGCCCGGCGTGCTCAATTTTGTGTGTTTTGAGAAACAACCGGCAATTGTTCCGGACTACCAAATTGAAGATTTGAAAATTTTCGCCCGTGAAACCAGTCTCAAACTGGAGGTCAGCTCCGAAGCAATTCGCAAAGGAAAGTTCATTCGTGTAATCGAAGGGCCTTTTTGCGGGGTCGTTGGCGAAATCATTCAACTCCGGGGTAAACGAAAAATCGTTGTTCGGATCAAAGCACTTGGATGCAGTATTTTAGCCGAATTGGGTAAAAATGAAGTCGCACCCTATGCCCAATCTGAAGCTGTTGTTGCTTAATATTCAGGAGAATACTTTCCATAATTCATTAGGTGTAAATGAATGTCTAAATACCTCAAGTAGGTCATTTGATATCCAGTATGTGCTATTTGATAGTTAAATTCTAATTATTTTTACATCTGATTGTGCGGTTGTTTTAGCAATAATTTTATATTTGTTCTTTCAAAGCAGGACTATTTAGTTTCATAATTCATTGTTCAGTTTTGTTTGTTTTGCTGGGTTGCAATGTGTGACCCAGTTGGCGAAGCTTTTTCTTTCGCCGAAAGTTTTTGGAATGCGAATGTGGGCTTAATCGTTTGTTGATCAGTGTGAAAGATAGGTGTGGTGGAATGAGCTTTTTGCTCTGAGAAACGAGCGAGTCAGTGACGGAGATTGCGAGGAAGCACAGTGCGTTAAAAGAGGGGTTAATGACAGAGAAGAATAACATGGCTTTAACTAAAACGAAAATAGTTCGTCGATCTTTAATCGGCATTGGTGGTTTCACGCTGTCCGTGTTCCTCCTTTTAATGTTACCGGCTAATGCGGCTAGAGCTGCAGAAACACAGGGAGAGGAGCTGGCCGCAGCAAGTCCTGGATTACCATCTATCCCACAACGGCGTTCACGCACCAACTTGTGGAGTACCGACCAATACGGACAGATTTATATTTCCGCTGGCTTAAGCGAACAGTTTCAATACATTAGTTTTCTTGGTTTCCGGGGCGCCGTTGATTACCAGTTCTCGCGACGCTTTTCGCTGGGGGGCCAGGCAGCCGTTTATTACGGAAACAGCCGGTTTTACAAGCAGCGTACCCCGCTAATCGGTATTCGTGGCGACTACCACTTGATACGTCCCCGCTATTTTCGTAGAGGCCAACACCTGGATGTCTATATGGGCGTTTCGGGCGATGTATTTTTTGGCGCCGGAAAAGTGAAAAGCAAATCGGAGACGGTTAGTCTGAAAGCGGATGCTCACCTCGGTGCTCGATATCAAATCAGCAAGAGCTTGTTTTTAGGAGCGGAGATCGCGTATCGTTATGTTTATGCCGGTGTGACATTTGAAATTCCATAGAATTGAAGTGCTATGAGATTATTCTCATAACCTTGAATAGAATATACAAGGGCAGGAAGAACAAGCAGGCAACTGTGAGTTTTCCTGCATTTGCTTCGAAGCCCGGCAAACGACCCGCGGTGGTTGTTGAAAGCTCCGCTGAAAACAGTTTTTCCTCCGCTGAAGACCATTTTTCTCCGCTGAAAGAAGGTGGAAGCTCCGGTGAAAACATACCAACAACCAAAAGCAACAGTATTGCTCTCTACAATTCAATTAGTTTTCCTTTTTTTAGCTTTTAAATCTAATAGTAATTCACTTTTACACTAATATTCCCAATGCGGGCAGCAGACAAAGTACTTTTTAACACTCTAGTTCTCTATTTACGAGTTTTCATTACTGCAGGAATTACCTTGTATACGACACGAATTGTATTGAAAGCTTTGGGAGAAATTGATTTTGGAATTTTCAACTTAGTATCAGGGGTTGTTCTGATGCTTTCCTTTTTAAATAATGCATTGGCAAATAGTACTCAGCGTTTTCTTTCTTTTTATCAAGGAAAAAAAGACATTGAAAAGCAGAAGGCAGCTTTTTCGAATAGCCTGATCATACACATTTGCTTGGGGCTATTACTTTTGCTCATTCTTGAAATGGCAGGCTTGTTTTTATTTACTGGATTTTTTAATATCCCAGAACCCCGAATTTATGCCGCCAAAACGATTTATCATTTCATGTGCTTTAATGTATTCATCACAATTATCTCAGTCCCTTATAATGCCTCGCTAATGGCACATGAAAATATACTCTGGGTTGCCTTGTCTAATATCTTCGTGACTATACTAAAACTATTGACAGCATTCCTGGTTCTAAATTCCAGTTTTGACCATCTCATACTTTATGCACTATTCACAGCAGCAATTACATTAGCCAATTATCTTTTCAATTTGGCATATACAACTCGCAAGTATCATGAATGTCTGTTTCTATTTCGAAAGCAGTACTTTAACAAAGAACTAATTTCAAGTATGACAAAATTTGCTGGATGGAATTTACTTGGCGTATTAAGCGGCATGGGAAGAACACAAGGTATTCCGATAATTCTAAACCTTTTTTACGGGACTAAAGCGAATGCAGCCTACGGAGTCTCATACCAAGTATCAGGTCAACTCAATTTTTTTTCAAGTGCAATGTTAAGAGCGTTAAACCCACAAATCATGAAGAGCGAAGGAGAAGGAAACCGAGGCAGAATGCTAAAACTCTCCCTCCTTGCCTGTAAAGTTGGATTTTTACTGCTTGCCATCATAGTCATTCCTTTCATGTTTGAACTAAAAACGATTTTAGCTCTATGGCTTACCGATGTACCCGAATATACGATTCCCTTTTGCTTATTCATATTAGGCTATTTCTTAATCAGTCAACTCACCATTGGTCTCGATTCTGCCATCCAGGCACTAGGTGATTTAAAAAAATATTCAATCATGACCGGAGGTGTTCGCCTTTTGACCCTACCAATAGGTTTCTTGATTTTATACCTGGGTTACGATTTCTATCCATTCTTCTGGTGTTTTCTATCACTTGAAATAATTGCTGGGATATCAAGAATTTTTATTTTAAAATCTAAGGCAGGATTACAAGTTAATTTATTCTTTACAAATGTATTAGTACGATTGAGTATACCTACAATAGCCAGTGTATCGACATGCTATTTAGTTTCTATTTACGTGTCAAACTTTCCATGGAGATTTTTAGTAACTGGTAGTATTTCAGCCCTTGCACTTACTACAATGGTACTTATTTCTGGATTAACAAGCTGGGAACGAGAAGTTTTAATCAAAATATTTGAACGATTAAAGTCCAAAATCGGCAAAAAGAAATGAAACAAAAAGTATTAGCACTATACGGGAATAGAGTATTTTACGGGCATGAGCGTTCGAACATACAAGTATTTAAAACATTGACAGAGGGAGGAACAGACCTTCATATTCTAATCAACAAAAAAGGTATAGCTCCGCAGGCAAAGGAAATTCTTGATAAAAACCAGATCTCTTATTCACAAATTTGTTACCCCGATTGGGCTGATATGCGTAAACCTTTTACTACTTGGAAAGTATTAAAATATGGCAGAAAAGTAATAAAACACAATCTTGATTTTCTTAAGGTACACAGACAATATAAACCTGATTTCGTATACATTGCAAACGACTTCATGTACATAAACCTGATTCCGTCTTTTTTACTAATTAATACAAAAATCATTTACCGTATTGGAGATGCACCAGTATTAACATGGAAACCGTTCAACTTTTTGTGGCGAAATTATATCGTTCGAAGAACACATAAGTTTGTTTGTATCTCGAAATACATTTTGGGAAAAGTACGGGAAGCAGGAAGAGTTACAACACCGAAGGACGTTATTATTTATAATTTCCCCCCGATTAGACTCCCAAGTAAGGAGATTCCATTTGAGAAAAAAGGGCTTACATTTTCTTATCTGGGACAGATTTTTGAAAACAAAGGAGTTGCTCTTTTTGTAGAGTCTGCTATCGAGATTTGTAAAAAGTATGATCATGTATATTTTACACTCGCTGGCAGCTTACTCTATGCCAACGAATTCTCACAAACGCTATTAGAAAAGGTTGAGAACTCTGGCTACGGTGACAGAATCACCTTTTTGGGAAGCATTGAGAACATTGAGAGTTTTTTTAAAAATACTGATGTACTCGTTACTCCATCTTTAAAAGAAGAACCTCTCGGCAATGTAATTGTTGAAGCAAAGGCTAATCGGACGCCTTCAATCATTTTTAAATCTGGCGGAATGCCCGAATTAATCAACCACTTGGAAGATGGTTTTATTTGTGCTGCAAAAACATGTGAAGGACTTAATGAAGCAATCGAGTACTATGCTAGTAAACCTGAGTTTATAGCAAAACATGGAGCTAATGCCTATTCGTCGATTGAAAAACTGCAAATAGAACAGCAATCTTTTTTCACAAAATGGAATAACGTATTTCCGTCCAAATAATCTTATATGGGATTAATTAAGATACTCGCACTTATATCAATCTTGCCTTGCATATACTCCACAAGAAAGGTATTACAGAGAAAAGATATCAATCTATTTGATATCTTGATTTCTTTTTCGACGTTGTATTATTGTATTATACCCATAGTTTCAGATGGACTAATACTTAAGAGTCAATTCCGATCAGAATATGATACAATTGAACTTTTTTTATACTATAATATATTTGCTTACTTAATTTTATTCTACAATTACTACGTAACAACTCAACACTCTAGTAGTAATTTAATTAATACTACTGCTTTCATTAGACGTTATGTTACAAAAACAGAAATACATAAATCCCTAAGCTGGGTATGTCTTCTATTTTTTTTCATCGATTGCTATTCTTTTTCTAAAAACCTCCAACTAAAGGCGGAAGTTTCCTTCTTAAGTTACAACGATATGCGTGAGGCCATTTCACAAAGAAATGGTTACGGAGATGGAGTTTTACATTATTTTCTAAGCCAATTAACCAGTTTTTTCTCAATTCTATCTGGTGTCATCATCCTAAATCAAGTATCGGGAGGTAAGAAAGTAAATAAAATCGCTATACTTTCTCTCGTAGGCTATACAACATTAGCATTGCTTGGAAGCAGAACTCGATTGGTAGGCTATATTTTCATCCTGATAGTATTCACCTATAGTTGCTACAAAGATAAAATCCGCTGGCAACACATTACGAAGGTTGGATTGCCCTTAGTATTAATTCTTTATTTCGTCTTTAATTTCGCACTAGTTTTTCGTTCAACAATTAGAATTCTGGGAGCGCAACAAAAGAAATTAACGCCGATCGAGGTAGTGAAACAAAGTTTAACCAATTTCGATAAAAGACAAGATACAAACCATCAAATTACGAGTAGATCTTTGGCAGTTTTCGCCGCTTTATCAAAAAGTTTCACATCGGAATATGAACCAGGGAAAGGTGAGCTAACAAAATCTTCTATTTCAGTAGGAATTCCTAAAGTTATATACCCAAACAAAAATCCAAATGGATCTCAACTACTTATTGAGTCCAAATTGGGTACTGAATCAGATACTGCTGACTCTTTTTTGATGTTTAGCAGAGTGGAATGGGGATCAGTTTTCGGTGCTTTTTGGTGTTTTTTAATGTACATTTCCACTATTTATTTTTGGTACTACTCATCATTGCTGCTAAGATATATTTTTGACACATTTTCCTATTTTAATCTACTTGTTGAAATATTTCCTATAATATGTACAATAAATTTAGTCCAGTTTATAGAAGCATCTCCAGATTCAATTTCTTCGAGTCTAATTAGATCTCCTTTAATATACTCAACCATATTAGCTATTTTATTTTTGTCAAAAAAATTGTTCGGAGCAAGCTTATTTACTTTAAGCAAGGAAAATGAAGAAATCATCTTAGAAAAATTATCAAAACAATGAAAGTCACGTTCTTCTTCCGGCCAAAAATGAGAGGCGTGCACAGCATCGAGACGCTTTTTGGCAATTTATTTAATCAGTTTCCTCGAGACATAGAGAAGGAAGTCTACATATGCACCCACAAATGGAAACGCTTTCATAGCTATTTAAAAGCCCGAAAATATCAAGGAGAGGTAAACCATATTACAGGAGATATCCATCAAATAGCTCTATTTTTAAATCGAGGAAAAACGATATTGACAATCCATGATATTGGTCGTTGGGAGAGAGACTTGAAAGGATGGAAGAAAAGACTTTTCAAATTGCTTTGGTTAGATTTACCCCTACGTAGTGCAACCATAGTGACAACAATCTCAGAATTCACAAAATCAAAATTAGTCCAGGAATGCGGTATTGCAGCTGATAAAATTAGAGTAATACACAATCCTGCGACAATAGATTTCAACTATGCGCCAGGAGCATTTAACGCTGAGAGTCCTACGATTCTCCAAATCGGAAGTGGTGCACAAAAGAATCTTAACCGATTGATTGAAGCAGTTAAAGGGACCCCATTTCGTTTGTTGTTGATTCGCCGCCCTGATGCTGCAATAGAGTTCAAACTTCAATCATTGAATATCCCTTACGAATGGCATAGTAACCTTTCTCGCCAAGAAGTATATGAGTGTTATAAAAAATGTGACCTTATTTTCTTTGCATCAGAGTATGAAGGCTTTGGTGTTCCAATTCTCGAAGCTAATGCCGTCGGGCGCCCAGTAGTTACATCTAATCTGGCATCAATGCCGGAAGTAGCCGGCAAATCAGCAATCTTAGTTAATCCATACGATGTACAAGAAATCAGAGATGCACTATTTAAATTAAAAGAAAAGGAGCAATACCGTGTACAATTAATACAAGAAGGGATAGAAAATCTGAAGCGATTTTCTCCAGAAAAAACAGCCCAGGCCTATTACGAACTTTATCAAGAAATTAAGCAGACAAACTAACAATGGAGAAAATAACGATATGCTTGTGGCAAAATTCGGTTAGTCCTCACCAAATCCCCTATATTAAACACCTTAATCATGGGAAAAATGTTCGATCGGTTATACTTATTGTACCTCAACTTTTATCTGCCAATCGTGAAAAATTAGGATGGAGCAAAAATTTTGATGCGGATACTTTTGAGCTAATAATAGCACCGAACAAGGACAAAATTCGTGAAATCTATACGCAAAATACAAACAGTATACATCTGTTCTCTGGAATTAGAGCTAATCAATGGATCTTTGACTGTTTCAAAAGCAGCCTTGCATTTCCGAACCTCAAACGAGGAATCATCACGGAAGGACCACTCACTTATAAAAAACCGTTGATGTTGCATAAAATCCGCTTTTTAATCCAGGATTACAGATATGTCAGACACTATAACTATGTATTTGCTATTGGAGAAGACGCCGAGAATTATTACAAAAGTTGGTCTAGTCATTGGAAAGTAATTCCTTTTGCCTACTGTGTGGACGAAAATAGGACATTAGCCAAGCTAGAATTGAGTCCTTTAATAAAACTGCTTTTTGTAGGTAATTTAACGGAGCGAAAAAATGTTAAATTAATTCTTCAAGCATTAAAAACCTGCAAGAACAAAGCTCTTTTCCACTTATCAATAGTAGGCGATGGTGATCAAAGAGAGATGCTGGAAACTTACGTAAAATCAAATAATCTCGATCAACAAGTAAGCTTTAAAGGTAGCTCTCCTATAAATCAAATCCCCAAAATCATGGATGAACATGATTGCCTTATCCTCCCCTCTGTACATGACGGGTGGGGAGCTGTTGTAAATGAAGGCCTACACGCTGGTCTTTACGTTTTATGCAGCGACCGTTGCGGCGCAAAAGCATTACTTTCTGATTCGGAGCGCGGATTAATATTTAAATCGAACAATACTCAGAACCTTGTTAAAAGTCTTCAGGATATAGAAGGTAAAATTTCAGAAATACGCTCAAATAGACCTAAAAGGCAAGCTTGGTCCGAAAAGAGTATTGGAGGACAAGCAATCGCGGAATATCTTGTTAGCTGTTTAACTTCAAACACATTACCCAAAGCTCCTTGGAAAATAGACAACAAATGAAAGTTCTCCACATCATAGCTTCTCTAGATGAAAGTGCCGGAGGCCCTTCTCGCAGTGTCCCGCTAACCTGTCGTTATTTGGCGCGTGCAGGTGTACAAATTGAACTAATCGCAGCACCCAGTGCTAACCCTGTTGAATTAGAGTCGGAAGAAGGATTGCAGGTTCGTTTCCTTCATTTAAAGGAACTCCATACGTTTGGTAAAAACCTGCGAAAAGGAGACTATGACTTGGTCCACTTACAACATATCTGGCATCCTTACATTCATGTGATGGCCAAAGCTGCGCGTCGGGCAGGCATTGCCTACCTGATCACTCCGCGTGGCATGCTGGAGCCCTGGATCATGAATCGCAATCGCTGGAAAAAACAATTAGCGATGTTCTTGTATCAGCGTCGGGATATCCGTAAAGCCAGCGTGTTGCATGCGACTTGTCAGTTGGAACAGGATAATATCCGTGCACTGGGTTTCAAAAATACTATTACGAACATTTCCAATGGTATGGAATTGGCAACCATTCCTTCACCGAAAGAAAACTACGGAAGTAAAAAGCTGGTTTTTTTGAGCCGGATTCATCCGAAAAAAGGAATCGAGCTTCTATTAGAAGTATGGAAGCAATTGAATCAATCTGAATGGACCTTGGAAATTGCCGGCAACGGGGATGAGAACTACCTGCAGGCTTTGCAAAACAAGATCAAGCACGAGAGCATCACAGGCGTTTCGCTCGTTGGCCCTCAATATGGTGAGGCCAAGTGGAACTTTTTGAAAAGTGCCGACCTCTTTGTGTTACCCACCTACAGCGAAAATTTCGGGATCGCGATTGCCGAAGCTCTCGCGGTAGGCGTACCAGTGATTACCACCACCGGTACACCTTGGAAAGAACTGGAAACACACCATTGTGGATGGTGGATTGATTTATCAGTAGATTCCTTGACAAAAACGCTAAAGGAAGCTATGCATCAATCCAGCACAGACCTGAGACAGATGGGGATGAACGGGGTACAACTTATTCGTAAACAATATAGCATAGAACAAGTATCTGAACGTTTAATTCTCGTTTACCGGGATATAATAGAAAAAAGGTGAATATTCTCTTTCTAATTGGGAAGTACCCCTACTTTGGTGGTACCGAAAAAGTGACGACAATATTGGCGAATGAATTCGATACGAATGGACACCATGTATCGATTGCATCTTTTGAACAAGCTATGCCTGAGTTGCAAGATGAACTAAATTCAACAATAAAGCTCCATACCCTATCCTATCCAACTTTATCGTTTACAAATCAGGATAAATTGCGTCGAATTGTGCGTCAAGAAAAGGTAGATATCATTATCAATCAATGGTGCTTACCATTCTATGTTACTTTACTTTGCAAAACAGTAATTAGGGGAACAGGCTGTAAATTGGTCTCGGTACATCACAATGCTCCGGATAGTAATGCCCGGATAACTGATCTCCAAATTAAAATGAAGGAAGAAAAATCTCCCTTTTTAAAACGCTTCTTTCTTTATTATCCAAAATTTGTCGCTATTCAAACGATTATTCGGCTTAGCATGCGATATGTTTATCGGAACAGCGACAACTATGTTGTGCTTTCCGATAGCTTTCGAACTGTATTCTCGAACTTTTCGAAAATAAAATCGCCCAAAAAATTAAGAGTGATATCAAATCCACTCACGATCCCATCCAATGGAAGATCCATTACCGAGAAAGAGAACCTAATAATCTATGTTGGACGAATAGATTATAATCAGAAAAGGGTAAATCGGATTATTGAAATATGGGAAAAAATTAATAAGCTAAACCCGGATTGGAAACTGGAAATCATAGGAGAAGGACCAGAAAAGAATAACCTTCAACAAATAGTTGAAGAGCGGAAAATAGCTAGAGTGTCGTTTGAGGGATTTCAAGACCCGACGAGTTATTACAAAAGAGCTTCACTTCTTTTATTAACGTCAGAATATGAAGGGTTTGGACTTGTAATTGTTGAAGGTATGAATTTCGGGACTATACCTCTGGTGCTAGGAACGTATTCAGCAGTATATGATATTATTGACAACGATAAAAACGGGTATATTCTGCCTGCTCCCTTCAATGCTGTTGAATTTTCAGATCGAATCCAAAATCTTATTGATAATTCAATCAAACGAAAAGAGATGTCATGTGATGCAATACAATCAATTGGAAAATTTTCTGTTGGAGAAGTTGTTTCAAGGTGGAACAAGCTATTCGATGAACTAAAAAAAGGAATCAATGATTAAAGTTGGCTTATTAACGCTTCCATTCAACTTCAACTACGGAGGCGTCCTTCAGGGTTATGCGCTTAAAAGCACATTGGAAAAACTGGGAACGCATGTAACCATTATAAGTAGAAGACAAAACAGAAGTAATATCATCAAAAGGTCAATTGTCTGGTCTAAATGGGAATCATTTAAGATCTTGCAGTATAGTCGGTCTTTGAGAGTGTTTCCTCTTGTAAGCTTTGAACATTTCAAACGAAAAAATATAAATGAAATAACTCCCAATATATTCTCGGATAAAAAACTAAACTCCATTGTAGATAAGCATGCATTTGATGCATACGTGGTCGGAAGTGACCAGGTCTGGAATATAAACGCATCCCCAAACCTATACAATCATTACCTCAGTTTCGTAACTAATCCGAACGCAAAGAAAGTTGCCTATGCCGCTTCATTTGGTAAGGAAGAATGGTTATACCCGGAGTCAGCCACCGAGGAATGCTCAAAATTAGCCAAGAATTTTGATGCTATATCTGTCAGAGAGGACAGTGGTGTCAAACTCTGCCGGGAATATCTGGGAGTGAACGCAGCTCACATGGTTGATCCAACTATGCTTTTGAACGCCGATGAGTATCGTAAATTATATAACGATCAACATATCGCTCCGTTTGACGGAAAAATATTTACCTACATCTTAGATGAGAACGAAGATAAGAGAATATTTATCGAGAAGGTCTGTTCAATTTTAAAGCAAAATTCGTTTGATTTAAAATCAGAGTCGCTACTTCATAAATTACAAACAATCAAAAGAAGGCACTTCCCAACGATTGAAACCTGGCTGAAAGCATTCAACGATAGTGACTATATTATAACCGATTCATTCCACGGTACTATTTTCTCAATTATTTTTAACAAACCTTTTATTGCAATTGCAAACAAAGATAGAGGGTTGGCACGTTTTGAATCACTACTCAAAATGTTTCAACTTGAGAACAGACTGGTAGAAAACCTGGAATCTGTACCCCAATCACTATTAAAGACCCCTATTGATTGGGACAATGTGAACAACATCGTGGAGAGCAGAAAACAGATGTCTATCGATTTCCTAAAAACCAGTTTATTCGCTAATTAATTCGACATGAGACAAATTCCTAGCGTTGTAAAACACGTTGTACATCAAGACTTATGCACAGGGTGTGGCATATGCACATCTTTCTGCAATGAGAAAGTAATCAAAATGGACTGGAATTCTCAAGGTTTCCTTATACCTGTTCAATCTGGTACCTGTAGTCAAGACAACAATTGCATATCGGTATGTCCATTTAATCCATTTCCGGAAGAAAAATTGAAAACGGAAACTGAAATTTCTTCTCTATTTCTAGATACTGTATCAGCCTCAAACCATAAAAAGCTTGGGAACTATTTTAACACCTACGCTGGATATTCAATTGAGCACCGGATGAAATCATCTTCAGGAGGTATTGCAACTTATGTATCGAAAATATTATTAGAAAAGAAAATTGTTAAATATATAATCAACGTAGTTGAATCAAAGGAACAAAACCACCATTTTAGCTATACAATTGGAGGCTCTATCGAAGAAGTTTCTAAATCTGCCAAAACCAGATATTACCCAGTCACCCTGGAAAATGTATTTGAAAAAATAACAAGTTTAGATGGAGATGTAGCGATTGTCGGCATACCTTGCTTTATAAAAGCAATACGGTTAGCTCAAATAAAAAATCCCGATTTACGAGACAAGATAAAATTTACAATCGGTATTATTTGTGGAGGTATAAAAAGCAAGTTCTTCACCGAATATCTTACTCAGAAAGCAGGGGTTTCAAGTAATAAGCTTTCAAGTATAGACTATCGTATTAAGGACATCTCTAGTCATGCCGGAGATTATTCTTTCGGTGTTAAAACTACAAACAGCAACGATCTCCATGACATTAAAATGAGAACAGTTGGCGACATGTGGGGAACTGGTCTTTTTAAAGCAAATGCTTGCGACTTTTGTGATGATGTTTCAGCAGAACTCGCAGATATCTCATTGGGCGATGCTTGGATTAGACCTTTTGTTAACGATGGCCAAGGTACCAACGTCATTATAACCAGAACATCTCTTGCAGACCAGATTTTACAAGATGGACTGAAAAACGACGAACTGCACATTGAACCGATTCAAAAGGAAGAATTTATAAAATCACAAAAGGGAAGTTACACTCATCGGCAAGACTGTTTGAGCTACAGAATAAAACTTTCTGATCTAAAATATTTACCTCCCAAAAGAGTTAAGTCAAAAGTACTACCTCCCGATGTGAAAATTATTCAGAAACTCAGAAGACAAACGAGATTAAATAGCCTAACAACTTGGGCTAATACGCATGATGCTGAAAAATTCGATGCAATGATGAAGCCTAGTTTAAGGAAACTGAGATTAATTACAAAATTTAACCATTACAAGAGAGGGGTTGTAGATAAACTCAAGAAATTATAAAGAGAGCAATGGAAAAATTAACTCTGAATAACTATACTGAACCAAAGCCCAAATATTTTAAAAGACTTGTTTGGTTGATTATTAATCGAACAATTTTCAGATGTTTTATTGGAAAAAAAATGTTCTTCCTCAGAACATCACTTTTAAAGCTATTTGGCGCTGATATGCCTTTCCGTGTAATGATCTATCCATCATGTAAAATACATGCTCCATGGAACCTGAGAATTGGGAAATATGCTTGCATTGGACCGAATACCGAAATTTACAACAAAGCATTCATTGATATTGGCGCTAACACTGTTATATCTCAAGGTGCATTTTTATGTAGTGCCTCACACGACATTTCAAAAAAACTCCTTCCTCTCGTTTCTCAACCAATTACAATAGCCGACCAAGCCTGGATTGCAGCCGATACTTTCATAGGCCCGGGGGTTACCGTTGGGCAGGGAGCTGTTGTTGGAGCTCGATCAGCTGTATTTAAAGATGTGGAAGCTTGGGTGGTGGTGGGGGGCAACCCCGCCAAATTCATCAAAAAACGCGAAATAGAAGCATGAAGACTAGCATAGCTGCGATTATCCTCACTTATAATGAGGAAAAACATATTGTCCGCTGCATTCAGTCTTTATCGGCGTTGGTTGATGAAGTGTTTGTAGTGGATTCGTTTAGCACGGATAAAACTATGGAATTAGCCGCCCAATTGGGGGCAAAGGTTTACCAAAATCCGTTTGTAAACCAGGCGGTTCAGTTTAACTGGGCTCTGAAGAACTGCCCGATTGAGTCGGACTGGATTATCCGCATTGATGCCGATGAATACATCGACAACAAGCAAGGGCTGGATTTACGAGCCTACCTGGCCGAACGGCCTGCGGGCGTCAATGGGCTAATCATTAGCCGTAAGATTGTGTTTATGGGCCGGGAGCTGCTTCATGGCGGCTGGTATCCGAAATGGAACCTTCGGGTGTTTCGCCAGGGAATGGGCGAATGTGAAAACCGCTGGATGGACGAACACATTGTGTTGAGCGAAGGGCAGGCGGAGTATTTAAAACTGGATTTTGTTGACGAAAACCTGAACGACCTTAGCTGGTGGACCCAGAAACACAATAACTATTCGAGCCGGGAAGCGGCCGACTATTACCTGCAACTGGAACAATTTCAAAGCGAGCATGCGGTTGATGCGAAGTTTTTTGGTTCGGATGCCGAACGCAAGCGCTGGCTAAAAGCCAAATACCACGCGTTCCCTTTGTTTATTCGCCCGATGCTAAACTTTGTCTATCGTTACTTTTTCAAACTGGGTTTTCTGGATGGCAAAGCGGGCTTTGTGTGGCATGTACTGCAGGGCTTTTGGTACCGCTTTTTAGTAGATGCCAAGATCTACGAATTACGACGTCGCTTTGGGAATGACACCGAGGCGATTATCCAATACATCCGGGAAAACTATCGGCTGGATTAAGGCGGCATTCACTCACCTAGCTGATCGGGAACGAACAATTCTCCTGGGATTTTTATACTAATTCGGCCGAATGTTCGTTCATAATTTATAAGAAGAAAGAGAAAAATAAAACAAATAAAACACCTCAAAATCTTTTACATGGAACCAATAAAAGTATCTATTGTAACGGTTGTTTATAACGCCAAATCAACGATTGTCGACTGTATTGAGTCGGTATTGAGTCAGGATTATCCTCATATTGAGCATATTGTCGTGGATGGTGGTTCAAAGGATGGAACTTGTGATCGCATTGCACCTTATATGAAGCTTTTGGGTGCGTTTGTTTCAGAGAAGGATAAGGGCATCTATGATGCTCTGAACAAAGGTATTAATATGGCTACCGGTGATATCGTCGGTATACTGCATTCGGACGATTTGTTTTACGAAACATCGACGGTGAGTAAAGTTGTTGCCGAATTTGAGAAAAGCCAGGCCGACCTGGTGTACGCGAATGGTATGTATGTTCCGAAGAACGACGTGAGCCAGGTGAAGCGTGTTTACAAGGCCAAGCCTTTTGCTGAATATTTCATCGACTTTGGCTGGATTCCGCTGCACACCACTATTTACGTGAAACGCGAGGTGTTTGAACAATACGGTTTGTACGATGATAGTTTCGCTATTGCCAGCGACTACGACATTAGCCTGCGCTGGTTTAAAAATCCGGAAATCAAGAAACACTTTTTGGATCACTGGGTGGTGAAAATGCGCCTGGGAGGAAAAAGTACGTCAACAAACTTACAGAAGAAAAAATCGACTGAGGACCTGACGATTATTAAACGTCACGAGTTACACGGCTATTTCACCTTGTTCTGCAAGGTAAGCCGGAAGATTCCGCAATACCTGTGGCCTCGTTTGATTCGTATGCGCGATGGATTGGCAATGGAACAAAGAGTACTCAGTACAGAAGGACAGTCGCTCGGTCTGTAATTACCTGAGTTTTGCTTTCGGGCAAACAAGAGAATGTGGCTTTAATAGTGTTGAAAGAAGAAAAAATCTCTGAAAAGGGATTTTGAAGATTTTAAAACGAATAAAAAAGACCAAATAGCTGCTAAGGCAGCAAGAATGACTCACCTACGGCGATAAGTCGGAAACAGGTGAAGCACTAACCAACATCAACCACCCTTATTCCCAAAAACTATGATTAAAGAACGGGAGCATGTGATCTCCAAGGTTAATCAGATCATTCAGACTGCTCTGTCGGCGCTGGCCTTTACCCTGGCTTGCGTCATTTACAACTACGAAAAATACCCGGAATTACTTCGGTCTCAGGAATTCAACATCTTTCTGTTGATGGCCATCCTGACGGGATGGATCTCGGTTGAATACAGTGCTTTGCACCGGATGAGCCGGGAGGAATCGTATCTCGAGCTCTTTTACAAATACGTGAAGGTAACCGCAGCGGAAACGATCATCCTTTGGCTGGTTAAGTATTACCTCAATAACAAATGGATTGACCTGCAGCTGTTGACGGTTTTTGCTGCAATTAACCTCTGTCTGCAATTTGCCTTCAAAGCGTCGTTCTTCCGCATGATGAAGTTTTTCAGAAACCGGGGATTTAACACCCGGCAGTTGCTGATCATTGCTGACGGGCAATCGCAGGATTTTATCGAGACGCTGATTAACTCGCGGGACTGGGGATACCGGATTACGGGAATTGTTACCAACAGTAAAAAACTGAAAAAGACTTACGGTAATCAGTTTAGTATTATCCCGGAGGAAACGACGATTGACAGCATCCTGAATCAGACGGTGATCGATGAGTTGATTTACTCGAAGAATGATTTGGACTACAATGAGATTAACGCGTTGATGGAGTTGTGTTCGGAGTTGGGGGTGGTTTTTCGTCTTCGTCCAAAGGTGTTCGTCGATAAATCGAAAGGATACAAGCTTGGAATGTTGAACGACGCACCGATTTATATTTATAAGAATATCCCGGATAGCTACCTGGCGCTGAAAGTGAAGCGTATTTTTGATGTGCTTTTTTCGCTGGTTGTGTTGATTGTAGCATCGCCTTTATTATTGGTGGTTGCGCTTGCGATTAAGCTGAATGATGGTGGCCCCGTGTTTTTCCAGCAGGAGCGGGTTGGCTTGTGCGGAAGACGTTTTGGCTGTCTGAAATTCCGGACGATGGTCACGGATGCCGAAGCTTTAAAAAGTACCTTGATGCAGCAGAACGATCAAAGTGGTCCGGTTTTTAAAATGAAATACGATCCCCGAATCACGCGTGTTGGGCGTTTCCTGCGGAAGCATTCGATTGATGAGTTTCCTCAGTTTTTCAATGTGCTTAACGGAGACATGTCAGTGGTTGGGCCTCGTCCACCAATCCCGGACGAAGTGCGTTTGTACGAACGCTGGCAGAACCGCCGTCTGAGTATGAAGCCGGGTTTAACCTGTATTTGGCAGGTTAGCGGACGAAACGCGATCGATTTCGACGAATGGGTAAAACTGGATACCCAATATATCGACAACTGGTCGTTGAAACTGGATGCGAAGATTATTTTGAAAACGATAAAAGTGATGATCAAAGGTGACGGGATCTAGAGGAAAACCTTGTCTGGTCAATTCGTTTTTCTCATTAAATAATTTGAAATATACCCCTCCCTGCCCGTCCGGTCAGGCGGGCAAACCTCCCCTAATGGTGAGGCTTAAAGTCCTCTTCATAGGATTTAGGGTTTAACAACGGCTTGGATTCTCTTGTTTTGTCGATATAAGCTAAAGATTTATTTTGCTTTTATCGACAAACAGATAAATAGAAAAGACAAAACTGACGATTTTTCATACATTCGCGCAAGAAAGAGATCATCGTAAGTAATATCTGACGAAACTCTTCGTTTGCATAAAACTTACCTCCTAACAGGACAATTTTATGAGCCGAATGTTTGTGCGAAGCATACTTCGATGTGTGCTTCTGTTATTGGTTTTGAGTAGCTGTAAATCGAATGAAGAGCTGATTTACATGCGGAATTTATCGGAAGAAGAGTCGATCCAGACGACGAGCTTCTCAACGGACAGTTACCTTTTACGGTCTGGAGACAATCTGTATATCAATGTTAGTTCGATGAGCCCGGAAGTGACTGGCTTGTTCAATCCCCAGGCTGCGGCCGGGAATACCAGCGGAGGAACAGCACAGGCTTTTAACTCGGTTGCAGGCCAATACCTGAATGGTTACCAGGTAGACAGTAAAGGAAACATTGAGTTACCTATTGTTGGCAAAGTTGCTGTTGTCGGGAAGACGATTGCAGAAGTGAAATCGGATCTCGATGGGGTGATGGCGGAATACTTCAAAGAAGTAACTGTGACGGTGAAACTGATGAGTTTTAAAGTAACCGTGATGGGCGAAGTCGCGAGACCCGGATTGATTTTTATGTACAACAATACCTGCACCGTGCTGGAGGCAATTAGCGAGGCTGGTGGCACGACCGATTATTCGCGCTTAAAACGAGCGCTGGTTGTGCGCGAAACGTCGGAGGGAGTTGTCAATATCAAAGTCGACTTGACCGACAAATCCCTGCTGAGTTCATCAGCCTATTATTTGCACCCCGGAGATGTGGTTTATGTTTGGCCCGACCGGTACAAAAATACCCGGCTAAACGCATCACTTTACGCACTGATGTTATCGACAATATCGACCATGATTGTGGTATTGTCATTTCTGAATAATTAAGAAATGAATTTTAGTTGTGTCGGAATACTGCAATTCTGATTTCGGCATACCAAAAGAGAAGGCCAAATAACAAGATAATTTGACCGGTTTGTCAATCTGTAAAAGCGTTCTATTCGCTTGTTGTCAGGATTGGAGGGTCGATAAAACAGGAAATCAAAATGGATCGTAAAGAAGAATTGTTGAAATTACTTCTTCAGAAAGAAGAACAACCTCAAAATATTAAAGACTTCCTTTTCAAGCTGCTTTACCATTGGAAGTGGTTTGTACTGACGGTTGTTGTTGGCGTGGGAATCGCGTTTGTGTTCAACCGTTACACACCGGCAACCTACCGTGTGAAGAGTTTGCTATTCATCAAAGACAAAGAGTCGTCGGGGGTTGATTTGCAGAATATTTTTAGCAGCTCGCCTTTAAAATCGGACGTGAAACTCTCGAATCATATCGAGATTTTGAAGTCATTCAGCCTAAACTACGAGGTGCTGGAGAATTTGGGCTGGAATGTTTCGTGGTACCGCCACATGCCGTTGGGTGATTTTATTTTATATGGAAATGAACCATGCCATGTGGAATTTGAGCCCGATGCTTTTAACCTCAAAGGAGTTCCTGTTCATATCAGTCCGATCAACGATCGGGAGTTTAAGATCGAAGTAAAGTCAAAAGCCAACCTCTTGGGGATAAACACGGAAGTTGACTTCGAGGGTACCGGTGTGTTTGGCGAGAAATTCGAAAACCGCTATTTCAG
The DNA here is from genome assembly GCF_003610535.1 of Mangrovibacterium diazotrophicum. NCBI lineage: Bacteria > Pseudomonadati > Bacteroidota > Bacteroidia > Marinilabiliales > Prolixibacteraceae > Mangrovibacterium > Mangrovibacterium diazotrophicum. The sequence continues at coordinate 61,233 of NZ_RAPN01000003.1, forward strand.
TTTTACGCTTCAAAAGAAGGTACTGCCGACAGAAGGTGATTATTACTTCGAATTCAATGACTTGGAAAAGTTGACATTGAGTTACTTGCGGCAGTTGCAGGTATCGACGGTTAATAAAGATGCAGATGTGATTAGTTTGCAGTTGACAGGGCAAAACCCGGACCAAAAGATTAGTTACCTGAATGAACTGTCGCGGGTTTACATTCAATATGGCCTGCAACAAAAGAATCAAATCTCGGACAATACGATTCATTTTATCAATCAGCAGCTGAAGGATATTGTGGATACGCTGAAGTCGACCAGCAATGAGTTTACCAAGTACCGGTCGTCCAACAAGGTTTTCGATTTGAGCCAGGAAGCCACTTTGGTAACCGGAAAGCTCTCTAATTTGGACACGAAACGTTCAATGGCCGAGATGCAGCTGGAATACTATAAGAACCTGAGAGGATACATCGGTGAGGACGGCAATATGAAAAATATTGTGTTCCCCAGTGTCGTCGGAATTACAGATGTTGGTTTAAATAGCATGGTGGTTCGCTTAAGTGAGTTGAACAGTAAGAAGGAAACATTGTCATACAGCGTTCACTCGAAAAACCCCGGCATTCAGGTTATCGATAAAGAGTTGGAGTACGTTAAAAAGAGCTTGGTGGAGAACCTCGACAACCTGATTTTTAACACTGAAAATGAACTGAAATCAATAAAACAAGATATCGAGGAGGTTGATAAGCAGTTGGAGGCCTATCCAAAGACAGAGCAGGATCTGATCAACATTAAGCGGATGGTTGACCTGAATAACGAGTTGTACAATTTCCTGTTACAAAAACGTGCAGAGTCGCAGATCACCAAAGCATCGAATGTACCTGATGTCGATGTGCTCGATGTGGCGCGTAGAGCAACTACCGAACAAATCGGGCCGAAGAAAAAGGTTAACCTGATGATCGGGTTGTTTTTGGGGCTGGCGGTACCGTTTCTGTTTATTGTGGTTCGGAACTTCCTGGAAGATGGAATCCAGGATCGGGAACAGGTTCAGAAACTGACTGAACTGCCGGTTATTGCGGACGTTATGCATAATACTTACAATGAATATCTTCCTGTTGTGAACTATCCGCGTTCTGTATTGGCGGAATCTTTGCGAGAATTGAGAACCAGTCTGGATTATCTTAGCTTTGGACGGAATGGCGGAATCATCGGTATTCACTCCCTGATTCCGGGTGAGGGGAAATCATTTATTGCTTCCAACCTTGCGGTGATGCTGGCAATGAATAACCAGAAAGTTGTATTGATCGACGCCGACTTACGAAAGCCAACCCTGCATCACTGTTTTGACTTGACCAAGGATGTTGGTTTGAGTACCTATCTCATCGGCCGTCATACTCGGGAGCAAATTGTGCAACCGGTTTCGATTAAGAATCTGAGTGTGATTACCTCCGGACTGATTCCACCCAACCCGGTAGAATTGCTCGGCTCCGATGAATTCGATACGCTTTTAAAGGAGCTAGGGGAGCAATTTGATGTGATTGTTATTGACAACTCGCCTGTGACTTTGGTTACTGATGCTGCTGTGGTTAGCCGGCACACACAATGCAACTTGTTTGTTGTTCGCCAAAAGCGTAGTCCTAAGAAAATGGTTCAATTACTCAGCCAGATTGTGGCCAAAAATAAGATGCAAAAGACGGGAATTGTTCTTAACGACGTTGACCCCAAGCGCTACGGAAATTACGCCTACCGCTATGGTGGTTACTATCATAAAGCGTACTACGGGGAAAGTGGCAATTATTTTGACGATAAAAGTAAGGCTGAGATGTAACAGCCTTCAAAAGAACCAGGAATTGTTGGTTCCAATTTTTAGATAGGTTGTTAAACCCAATCATATTACAGGCCCGGGAGTTATTTCCCGGGCTTTTTTTGTGCCTGAAAATTTGATTGAATTCGATCTTTTATAGCCTGATTTTTGTGTCGATTGGTTGCGTTTGGGGTTTGGCCTGCATACGCCCTGGGATTTTACTGAGCAGAACATCTAAAAAGGCGCTGGCCGTTTTTTTCAGACCGGTTGTTTTTAGATAAACCGCACTGATCTGGCGGGTGGGAGCCGAGTTTGCAAATTCCTTGATCATGTTTTCGTATTCCGCAGGAATGTTGCTGGTCGCCAGTTCCGGGATAAAAGTCATGCCACCCTGGTTTTCTACGATGCGCTTCAGCGATTCAATTGAATTGGAAACGTATTGAAAGGGCAATTCTGAATTATTCAGATCCTGCATTTGACATACCGAATTGACCTGGTTTTGGAAGCAATTGCCTTCATGCAAATACCAAAGTTCGTCGAAGTTCAGTTGGTTCAGATTTAGCGTTTCTTCGGCGTAAAGCGGGTGATTTTCCGAGATGTAGATAAAGAAACGCTCGTAGAACAAGGGGACAAAACCCGTATTCTTCGCTTTGACGGGTGTCGATATAATTCCCAGATCCAGGCCGGCGTGTGCCAATTCATCAATAATTTCTTCGGTTTTCAGTTCTTCGATGTGAAGCTTTAATTGCGGGTATTGCTCTTTCATCGTATCCATAAACAGGGGAACCAGATAGGGCGAAAGCGTGGGGATGATTCCTACACGCAGTTTCCCTTCCACTTTTTCTTCCAAGTCCAGTCCCAGCTGGTCTAAATCTTCCACGAGCTGCACAATCTGCAGCGCTTTTTCGTAAAACATTTCGCCCTCGCGGGTCAGTGCCATGGGCTTCTTGGTCCGCTCAAACAGTTTGAAGTCGTACTCCTCTTCCAGCTTTTGCATTTGCAGGCTTAATGCCGGTTGACTGATTTTCAACACTCTGGCTGCTTCCGAGAAATTTTTGGATCGAACCAATTCAATAAAATACTTTAATTGGTTGAATTTCATTATTTATAATTGAAAGTTATAGTGCTATAAAAATAATAAATAATGGTTATAATATCTTTGTAGCATCAGAGAATCAGAAAGTAACAATTAAAACAAAACAGAAATGAAAACACAAGTTAAAAACAACGCAGTAAACGAGGTATTGGTAGGTGAGTTAAACCAATTTGTAGCAGACATGCAGATTTATTATCAGAATTTGCGTGCATTTCACTGGAATGTCAAAGGATCGATGTTTTTCGTGCTTCATGAAAAATTCGAAGAGTATTATACGGAAACGGCAGAAGTAATCGATGCAGTAGCTGAGCGCATCCTGATGGTTGGCGGACAACCATTACACACGTTCTCAGATTACCTGACAGTTGCTTCTTTGGAAGAAATTAAAAACGTAACAGATGGAATTACAGCAGTTAAACATGTTGTAGCCCAGTCGGAATCACTACTTGAGCAAATGAATAAACTTCAGGCTGATGCCGGTGATCGCGGTGACGAGGCTACCAACGCCCTGTTTAGCGAGCTGATTGGCAATACTGAAAAGCGTCTGTGGATGTTAAAAACATTCCTGGCTTAAGGGGAAATGTAGGAATAGCAAAAAGGGATCTGAAAACAGATCCCTTTTCTTTTTTTATGCTAGTTGATAAATTCCATGATTTCTTCCTCGTCGGTAATCTCGCTGTCGGAGATGGTTATTGCTGTTTCAATCAGGGCGAGATGTGAATAAGCCTGTGGGAAATTCCCCAGCATTCGCTTGGTCTCAAAATCCAGGTCTTCACTGAATAATCCCAGGTGGTTGGAATAGCTGATCAGTGTTTTAAACTTATGGATAGCTTCTTTCTTTCTTCCGATTTTGTATAGGCTGTTGATCAGCCAGAACGAGCAAATCGTAAAGGCCGATTTGGGTGTTCCAAAATCGTCTTGGTTTCGGTAGCGGAACATCAGGCCGTTGTGCTCCAGTTCTTTTTGGATTGCCAACACGGTGTTGACAAAACGTTGATCGGTGGCTGAAATAAAACCATAGGACTCCATCAGCAAAACAGAGGCATCCAGGTCTTCCGAGCCGTAGGCCTGCGTAAATGCCTGCTTCGTTTCCGACCAGGCGTTTTTGTGAATGTCTTCGTCTATTTTATCCCGCAATTTCGACCATTTTTCGACATACATATCCCGCTTCAGTAGACCTGCAATTTTAACAGCACGGTCGACTGCAGCCCAGCAAAGAACTTTGCTGAAAGTAAAATGTTTGTTTTCGCTTCGGATTTCCCAGATGCCACGATCGGGCTTTTGCCAGTTATTGGCAACAACTTTGATGACGTTCCTAACAATTGTCCACAGTTCTTCGCTGTGCTCCAGACTGGTGGTGTAGAGCTCAAAGTGTTGGTAAATAACATCGAGCAAAATGCCGTAAATATCGTTTTGTTTTTGCTTGTAGGCGGCGTTCCCAATACGCACCGGGTATGAGTTTTCGTAACCGGAAAGGTGCCCCAGAGTTTGTTCGGTCAGCTTTTTTTCACCACGGATTCCGTACATGATCTGCATCTTCTCATCTTTCTCGGGTAGAATGTCGATGATGAAATTCAGGTAGTGGCGGGCCATGCGTGTATGTCCCAACGAAGTCATTATTTTTACCACCATCGAAGCATCCCGAATCCAACAGAAGCGGTAATCCCAGTTCCGTTCTTCGCCAATTGTTTCGGGTAGTGAGGTAGTCAATGCCGCCAGAATCGCACCGCTTTTGTCGAAGCTCAGCATCTTTAACGTGAGTGCACTGCGGATGATTTCTTCCTGAAAAACCTTGAAAGATGTTGTTCGTTCAGCCCAATTCAGCCAATAAACTTTGGTTCGCTCCAACTTCAGCATCGAGCGTCGAACATCCTGGTGCAGCAACTTTTGGTTGTAACTGATCAGACAGAATTCATCATTCATCAATTTAACAGTTTTACTTCCGTCAAAAGCGGTTAAGTCGATGCTGGAGTACATGTAGAGCGAATCGTAAGGTCCCTTTACGGTCGAAGCTTTGATGTAATCATGTTCAATCACATTCTTGGTTTCAGGGATACCGTATTCTAATTTTGGTTTGTAAAGGAGTGTAATTTCCGGATCGCCCACAATGTGTTTGAAATAGCGAACCAGATCGGGTGGCGTGTAATACACATCATTTTTGTCAATTCGGTAGCGAGGCATAAAATCATGGACCTCGAAGACACCATCCAGGCAATGAAACCGAGTAACCAGGATATTCGTCCGGGGAATGTAATGCTGGGTTGTCCGTTCGAGGTACTTCGGAGTGACTGAAAATATTCCTCCCTTCTCTTTATCCAGTATTGACGCAAAAACCGAAGATGAGTTAAACTGCGGCAAACACAGCCATTCAATGGCCCCATCTTTCGAAATTAAAGCGGCACTTCTGCAATTGCCAACTATTCCGTAATCTAAAGTATCCATAGGCTAATTTTAATCGTTTGTCAATAAAATCTAAATAGTCAATATTTTGTTAACTAATTAAATTTGACTATATTTGTGGTTCTTATTCGGATTATCGTTTTTTCGAGAAGAGCACTGTTTACAGGCTTTTCATCTGATTCACTCAAATTTACGCATTCCCCGTCGAACTAACTATTAATTCTTGAAATCGGGGAAATGTCGGTTTAGCTTACCAACATTTTGCAAGCGAATATGTTGATACTACTGAACGTGGTTTCCGAAATAATTGAATTAAGATTAAAATAAAATACAGCATTATGAATAAGATTCATATCGTGTCAAATCGATTGCCTTTGAGTATTGCCCAAGCTGACGATGGATTTTCGTTTACGCCGAGCGTGGGTGGATTAGCAACAGGAATGCGATCGATTTACAAAGAGTTTGGAGGACAGTGGATTGGATGGTCTGGTATTCCATCTGATGATCTAAGTGAAGATCAACTGAACGAGATTGATGAGAGACTGGTGGACGAAAATTGTAAAGCCGTTCATTTGTCTAGTGAGGAAATCAACCTTTATTACGAAGGATTTTCCAACAACGTGATTTGGCCACTTTTCCACTATTTCGCGCAATATATTGAGTATAACGTTGATTATTGGGAGGCTTACAAAAAAGTAAACCAGCGTTTTGCCGATCAGGTTTTGGAGGTTGCCGATGAAGGAGATACCATTTGGGTGCACGACTACCAGTTGCTCCTTGTTCCGCAGATGATTCGCGAAAAGAAGCCGGGAGTGACCATTGGTTTTTTCCTGCATATTCCGTTTCCGTCGCTGGAAGTGTTCCGGATTTTGCCCTGGCGTAAGGAGTTGATCACAGGGATGCTCGGTGCTGATTTGATTGGTTTCCATACCTACGATTACGAGCGACACTTCTTCAGTTCTGTTCGACGATTGTTGGGCTACGAGGTTTCGTTTAACCAAATCCACATGGAAGATCGGATTATCTTGGGCGACGCTTTCCCAATGGGAATCGATTACGACAAGTTTAAATCGAAAGCGGAAGAAGTTTTCCGAAAGTCGTTGCCGGAGAAGTCGGAGTTGCATAAAGAACTGGAGAAATATTTTCTGATGTCGCCTGACCGGAAGTTGATCTTATCGATCGATCGACTGGACTACACGAAAGGTATTCCAAACCGAATTCGTGCGTTCGAATATTTTCTGGAGAAATATCCGGAATACCGGAACAAGGTGACGCTGATTATGCTCGTGGTGCCTTCACGCGCTGAGGTAGAACAGTATAAGCTGCTAAAAAGTGAAATTGACGAACTGGTCGGAAGGATCAATGGTCGTTTTGGCCTAATTAACTACACGCCAATCTGGTATTTTTACCGTTCATTGCCGTTCGATAACCTGATTGAATTGTATAGTTCATCGGATGTGGCACTGGTAACTCCGGTGCGCGACGGAATGAATTTGGTTGCAAAAGAATACATTGCGTCCCGCGTCAATCAAACAGGGGTGATGGTTATTAGTGAAATGGCAGGAGTTGCCAAAGAGCTTGGCGAGGCCATCATCATCAACCCAAACAATGAACCGGAAATAGCCGATGCCATTCATCAGGCATTAATGATGCCGTTGGACGAGCAGCGTCAGCGCATGCGGATTTTGCAACAGCGCATCAGCCGGTATGACGTGTTTAAATGGGCGGCTGAATTCGTTGCTGCACTCAAAAAAGTACAAGCGATCCAGCGCAATTTCTTAGCGAAGAAAATTACGAACGATATTAAAAAGTCATTGGTGAAGCAGTTCAAGGGGGCCGAAAAGCGCGCAATCTTCCTGGATTACGACGGTACCCTGGTCGGCTTTAAAAATGATCCGCAGGCAGCAAAGCCGGATGAAGAGCTGCACGAAATTTTGACCTCCCTGGAAAGTGATCCAAATAATATGGTGACGATCATCAGTGGTCGCGACCGCGATACGTTGGAACGTTGGTTGGGCGATCATAAAGTCAACCTGATTACAGAACATGGTGTCTGGCTCAGACGTATCGGCGAAGATTGGGAAATGATTGACAACCTGAATGCCAACTGGAAACCATTAATTCGACCACTTCTGGAATCCTACGTTGATCGTACACCGGGGACTTTCATAGAAGAGAAAAACTATTCGCTGGTATGGCATTACCGTAAAGCAGAACCGGAACAGGGCGAAATGCGGGCGAATGAGTTGAAAGATGAGCTCCATACCATGATCGCGAATCACAACCTCGAAATTATGGAGGGTAACAAAGTGATTGAAGTCAAGGCTGGCGGTATTAACAAAGGAGTAGCCGCGATGCGTTTCCTTAATAATAAAAAGGTCGACTGCATCATCGCTTTGGGTGACGACTGGACCGATGAGTACATGTTCCGTGAGTTGCCGCAGTCAGCGATTACCGTTAAAGTGGGCCTGAAAAATACAGCTGCGTCTTATAAAGTAGAGTCGGTTTCATCCGTCAGATCTTTGTTGAAGGCGTTGGTTGAATAAGGATTTGCCCGATCAACCGAAAAAGCGGAGCACTTTGGTACTCCGCTTTTTTCATTAGTTTTGGTACGGTAATGCCGATTTTGGCGTTTAATTGAAAATTAAAAACAAGAACATGCGCAACGCAGTGTCTACTATTTTGGTGGTCCTCTTTTCGCTCAGCCAAAGTTTTGCTCAGGATGCCGCAAATCAGCTCGATGCGAACGGCAAAAAGCAAGGTTATTGGTCGAAAAAGCAAGCCAACGGAAAGTTGCTGTATTCCGGTTATTTTAAAGATGACCAGCCGGTTGGCGAGTGGAAACGCTATCATGAAAACGGAGTTGTAAAAGCTCACATCGTCTATCCCGAAAATTCAGACACGGCCTCGGTGGAGCTGTTTGATGACTTCGGCAATAAAGTTGCCAAGGGTTTTTATGTTGATAGAGTAAAGGCTGGGCGTTGGGTCTATTTTGAAAAGCGGCAAAAGGTTGCGGAGGAGAATTACGTAAACGGGCAGAAGGACGGAATCGCTAAAACCTACTATCCCACGGGTGAATTGTTTGTTGAAAGTAAGTATGTAAACGGTCTTCAGGAAGGAGTCTATCGTGCTTATTTTAAATCTGGCAAACCCTATTTTGAATGTCAGATGAAGGGGGATAAGCGCGATGGTTTTTGCCAGATTTTTTATCAGAACGGAGAGATGGAAACCGAGGCATTTTATCGCCACGGGGTTCGTAATGACGAGTGGAAGTATTATGACGAAAACGGAAATTACCAGTATTCGTTGATCTATGATGAAGGTATTGTGATGAATACGGCGGTATTGGACAGTATCGAGCAAATCCGCTATCAACAGTTGGATATAAATAAGAATGCAATTCTGGATCCCGAGAAATTTATGAGCGACCCTTCTGAATACATGATGCAAAAAGGGATCCGCTAATGCGCTGGCTCGCGGGCATACCACTTCTATTTATCTGCTTGCTGTTTTCCGAACGCAGCATCGCCCAGGCGCTTCAAAATTATTACTGGATTGGTTTCAAAGATAAAAATGGCTCTGCTTTTTCGCTGGCTCAGCCGGATGATTTTATGTCGGCTCGTGCCCTGACTCGGCGTAGCAAGCAGGGAATTGTTGTTGATAATTTCGATTTGCCGGTTTCTCAAGTATACATCGACAGCTTAAAAACGCTCGGTTTCAGTATTGGAAATACTTCGAAATGGCTCAACGGTTGTACCGGACAAGCGAGCGAAGAGCTTGCTTCTGAAATTGCAGATCTGGATTTTGTGACGGAAATTCAACTGATAAAACCGGGAATTACCACAAAAGCCGCACGAAATAAATGGAGTGACGAGATCTTTGCTGATGCAATAGACACGGCCAGCTACTCGACGTCGGTTTATCAAGTGGCGCAACTCAATGGTCAATTCTTGCACAACCAAAATTATACAGGTAGCGGAATGCAGATTGCTGTTCTGGATGCAGGATTTTATAATGCGGACAACTACTCGCTTTTTGATGGATTATTTGCCAAGGGCCAAATTTTAGGAACCCGCGACTTTGTTTCAGCCGGGAATGATGTCTTTCGCGAGCATTATCACGGCATGAGCGTGCTTTCGACGATGGCGCTCGATCTGCCCGGACAGTTTATCGGAACCGCGCCGGACGCGAACTACTATTTGTTTCGAACCGAAGACTCGTCGTCCGAGTATTTAATAGAAGAATACAATTGGATTGCAGCTGCAGAATATGCGGACTCGCTCGGAGTTGATGTGATCAATTCATCGCTGGGATATTACGATTTTGAAGATGCTAGCACCAATCACACATGGGCCGACATGGTTGGCGATGTTACTCCGGTAACCATTGGGGCTAATATGGCTGTTCGCAAAGGAATTCTGGTCGTTGCCAGTAATGGAAATGAAGCCAACAACTCGTGGCGCTACGTTATTGCTCCGGCGGATGGCGAGCTGGTTTTAGGCATTGGAGCGGTGAACCGTGATGGCGTTTACGCTCCGTTCAGCTCCGTTGGATACCCTGCAAGCTCACTGGTTAAACCCAACGTTGTGGCCATGGGCTGGGGAACCGCTGTGGTGCGCGACAACGGCGAAATTGGCTTGAGTAATGGTACCTCTTTTTCATCGCCTGTGTTAGCGGGAATGGCGGCGTGCCTGTGGCAGGCCAACCCGCAAGCTTCGGCAGCCAGGATCAAAAAGGCGATCGAGGTGAGTGGCAGCCAGTATTTGCGACCGGATTCGTTGCTTGGTTACGGCATTCCTGATTTTCAAATTGCCGATCAGTATTTGAAAGAACAGGAAAATTTGGAAGCCGATAACTGGATGGCTTTTCCGAATCCGTTTCAGGCGGAATGTTATTTGTATAAAAAGGGAGAACTGGAGGGAGACTGGATTGAAGTGAGTCTCGTGAATTTGAACGGAATGGTTGTTTACACCGAAAAAATAGAAGCTTCCAATCCGGTATTGCTGCCGAATTTGGCTAACTTACCGCGTGGTTTGTACCTGGCACGCGTTCGTTGCGGCAACGAAGAGCTTACATTGAAGTTAATCAAGGCGATCCGTTAACCCTGCGGTCACAGGTACCCTCGAAAAGGAATTCAGAAAATGAACACGAACCAACTTTCGTTGCTGGAATTGAACCAGCTGGTAAAAGATACGCTCGATGATGCTTTCCCCTCATTGATTTGGGTGAAGGCGGAGATCAGCGAAATCACAATCAACAGAACAGGACATTGTTACCTTGAGCTGGTGGACATTGATCCGCAGAGCAAAGAGGTTCTAGCGCGCGCCCGGGCGACTATTTGGTCGTACAGTTTTCGAATGTTGAAGCCTTATTTTGAAACGACTACCGGACAGGCTTTCACGCAAGGGATTAAGATTTTGGTGAGCGCGAAAATTGAGTTTCACCCGGTTTACGGCATGAGCCTGAATATTCGCGACATTGACCCAAGTTACACGATGGGGGATATGGCGCGCAAACGCCGCGAGATCATTCTGCAGTTGAAGGAAGATGGTGTTTTCGATATGAACCGCGAGCTGGAATTGCCAATTGTTCCGCAACGTGTGGCGGTGATTTCGTCGCCAACAGCAGCGGGTTTGCAGGATTTCATGGATCAGCTGGCAAACAACCCCAGGGGTATTCGGTTTTATACCAAACTTTTCCCTGCTGTTATGCAGGGAACGGAGACTGGCGACTCCGTGATAAATGCCTTGGAGCAAGTGTTTCAATACGAAGATTTTTTCGATGTGGTTTGTATTATTCGGGGTGGAGGTGCGCAGCTCGATTTGGCGAGTTTCGATAACTACGAACTGGCTTACCATGTGTCGCAGTTCCCGATTCCCGTCATCACAGGTATTGGGCACGACAAGGATGAAACGGTCATCGATTTGGTGGCACACACGAAGATGAAAACACCAACTGCGGTAGCTGAATTCCTGATTAACGGTGCAGAAAATTTCGAGCAGCTTTTGCTTGATTTGGAAAGCAGGTTTCTGGATCTGGTACAGGAACGACTGACAGAAGAACAGAATTTTCTGGAACAGGCCGTGTTGCAACTCAAGCAGGGCGTTCGGCAGTTGGTTACAGAGGAGCATCACCGTTTCAAAATAAGCACGCTGAAACTGCAGAACAGCGTTCCTCAATTTTTGCGGAAACAGAAAGACCAGTTTCGACAATATTCGCAGCAACTAGCGGTTGACGGGCGAGCCTTGCTGAAAGACGAGTTGAACGGGCTGAAGCACAAAATCGGTTCGATGGAATATCTGAGCCAGCGAATGATGCGCGCCGAGCAAAACAAGCTCGCAGAGACGAAACACGTTCTCAAGATCCGAATGACAGACGGATTTCGTTTGCAGCGGAGCAAACTCGAGGCTTTTGAAGTGAAAAAACGTCTGGTTGATCCGGTTCGTGTGTTGCAACGCGGGTACAGTCTTGCCTACAAAGACGGGAAAATTATTAAATCGGTGGCAGATTTAAAGGATGGCGACGAACTGCAAACGCGTTTGGCCGATGGTACAGTAACAAGTAAAATCATAAAAAAATAATAGCTATGGCACCAAAGAAATTAAGTTATAAAGAAGCCGTTGAGGAAATTGACGAGATTTTGGAAAAAATTGAAAATGAGGAGCTCGACGTGGATGAACTTTCAGAGAAAGTGAAACGCGTTTCTACCCTGATCAAATTTTGCAAGGAAAAGCTGCACACCACGCAAACCGAGGTGGAGAATATTTTGAAAGATATGGAAGAGTAGTTCAGAAAATAAAGTCATGATTACAAAAATAGATGAGAAAACGGCGCTGGTATTAATTGATCTGCAAAAAGGAATTGCAAAAGACACGGTTCATCCGGTGGCTGATGTGATCCGGAATGCGGTCAAACTGATCGATGCTTTTCGGAAGCGCAGTTTGCCGGTTGTGCTGGTGACCGTCAACCCGTCGGGCGCACGATTTTTGAAATGCCGGATCGAAGGCGGTAAAAGTATCAGTCCAACCGGAGAAATGGCGCTGCCTGAGGATTTCGCTGATTTGGTTCCTGAAATCGAACCTTTGGCGAGCGATATTCAAATTCGCAAACGCACCTGGAATGCATTTTTTGAAACGGATTTGCACGAACAGTTGCAGAAGCATGGTGTAACAGGAATTGTGCTAGGCGGAATTTCAACGAGCATTGGGGTTGAAGGGACGGCTCGGGCAGCGAGTGAATTTGGCTACAACCAAACTTTTGTGGTGGATGCGATGAGCGATAAAATTCTGGAAGCTCACGATTGCACTGTCAACTATATTTTTCCGCGGCTTGGAGAGTTGGGGACGACAGCCGAAGTCATTCAGCATTTGGAGTTGTAAAAAGAAAGCCGCTGAATACTAATTTTCAGGCTCAAAACGGGTTGCAGAAGAAGACCACGTTATTTTTACAAAAAATAGATTACCTTTGCACCCTCAATTCTTTAGGCATAGGTGGCAAGGGGGCTATTGCGAAGTAAAATTTTTGTCATCAGTGCTGTTGGGAGAGAAAGTGCGGATCGCACTTCAACTTATTAAAAACAGAAAGATGACATTTGAAGAAACGGGTTTGAAGCCCGAATTGCTGAGCGCCATTTCAGAAATGGGCTTTCAGCAGCCTACACCTATCCAGGAAAAAACGATTCCTCACCTCTTAGAAAACGACAACGACCTGGTTGCTTTAGCGCAAACCGGTACCGGAAAAACTGCAGCATTTGGCTTGCCTTTGTTGCACAATGTTGATCTAAGCAATAGTTCTGTACAAGCTTTGGTTTTGTGCCCAACTCGTGAGTTGTGTTTGCAAATCTCACGCGATTTGGAAAGCTTTTCAAAGTATATGAAAGGTTTCACCAATATCGCGGTTTACGGTGGTGCCGATATTGGTAAACAAATTCGTGAACTGCGTCGTGGTGGGCAGATTGTTGTCGGTACTCCGGGACGTGTGCACGATTTGATTCGTCGTAACGTGCTTGACGTGAGTGCTATTCGTTGGTTGGTTTTGGACGAAGCTGACGAAATGCTGACCATGGGTTTTAAGGAGGAAATGGATGCGATTTTGGCCAATACACCAGCTATTAAGCAAACACTTCTGTTCTCGGCAACCATGCCTGCAGAGATCGCCGAAATGTCGGGTAAATACCTGCACAATCCGGAGGAACTTTCAGTTGGCCGCCGTAACCAGGGATCGGACAATGTGGAGCACCACTACTATGTGGTTCATGCTAAAGACAAGTATGCAACGCTGAAGCGTATTGCAGATAATTACCCGAACTGTTATGCGATTGTGTTCTGTCGCACGCGGATGGAAACCCGCGAGGTGGCTGAGAAATTTATGGCTGATGGTTACAATGCGGATGCGCTGCACGGCGATTTGTCGCAGGCTCAGCGTGACCAGGTGATGGCTCGTTTCCGCAGTAAAAACTTGCAGATGTTGGTTGCAACCGACGTTGCTGCCCGTGGTTTGGATGTGAACGAGTTGACTCACGTAATTAACTACAGTTTGCCGGATGATCCGGAGGTTTACATTCACCGTAGTGGCCGTACCGGTCGTGCCGGAAAGAAAGGTATCTCGGTTTCTATTTTGCACATGCGCGAAACCGGCAAGATGCGCCAGATCGAAAACGTTTCAAACAAGCGTTTTCAGCGTAAACAGGTGCCGGGAGGTGAAGAAATCTGCGAAGTGCAATTGATGCACCTGATTGATAAAGTGGTGGCAGTTGAGGTTGATGACAACCGCATTGATCCGTATTTGGAGGCAATTAAAGATAAATTCGAAGGTTTGAACAGCGACGAAATCCTGAAACGTTTCGTCTCGGTTGAATTTAACCGATTCCTGGAATATTACCGCGATGCGCCGGATTTGAATATCAAAGAACGGGAAACGCACGGTCGCGAGTCCAGAGTGGGACGTAGCGGCGATCGCGTTAAGTTTTCTCGCATGTTCATCAACGCCGGTAAAAAGCAAAATTTGAATGCTTCTCGTTTGTTGGGAATGATCAATGATAGTCTTCGCAAAAAGAACATTGAAATCGGTAAGATTGACATTCAGCGGAAGTTCTCATTCTTCGAAATCGACAGCCGTTTTGAAGGCGAGTTGGTAAAAGCAATGAGCCGCGTTTCGCTGGACGGTCAAAGTGTAAAAGTTGACCGCGTAACAGGTGAAGGCCCGGCTGGTTTCGACCGTTCAAGAGGCCGCAAACGCGACTTCTCGGGAAGTAACAACAATAACTTCAACCGTAAAAGACAACGATAGTCTGATTGCAACGATAAATCAACGGTCATTTTTGGGTAGCTCCCTGAAATGACCGTTTTTCTTTTGCCAAAAAAAAGAGGACTGCCATTTTACGGACAGTCCCCAAACAAAAACTAAAAATTGAAATTTTCGAATTAATGTACTTCATGCAGAAGTTGTTCTGCTCGCTCTAATATCTGTGTGTCGTCTAATAAAACGATTCCTCCATTAGGCCCTGGTTCGACATGTATTCCAACGGATCGTCCCCGATCGTAGTTCGCACCTCCAAAATAATTCCTGACGGTTTCTACTTCAATGTGAAATTCACTCGCGATTTGGTGAATTGCTCCGTCAGGCAAACTGTCTTTGATTTTACGAAGCTCGTTGAAAGTGATTTTTCTCTCCATGGCGGTAAAATTTTATGGTTTGAAATTCATGTTAACTCCTATAAAGTTAGAATTAATAATTTAATAATGTGTTTAAAATAAAGGGCGAGCAGTTGACCAAAAATCAGGATTTAGAAAATAAAATTCACTGTAACCTTTTTGAAAGCTTGAAATGCTTGATGGATGGGGTTTTTGAGACGGCGATGCTAATGAGGGCAGGGCAAAATGTTAGAAAACATTTTAACAACTTTTAACGACGATATTGAGCGCTGTTCAGAAGCATTAACAAAGTGAAAAACAAGGTAGATAGGAGTCGATTAAAGAAGAGAAGGAGAGAGGGCTGTGGAACTCACAGACCGCGGAAAAGCGCGTCGTAAATTGTCTGGTGCATTGCCGGGCGAATATTGAGGCGGCTCAGTTTATTGTTATTGCGGGTTGGGTAAACGCGGTTAGAGAGAAAGATAAAGAGGATATTGTATTTCGGATCCATCCAAACAAAAGTGCCGGTAAAGCCGGTGTGCCCAAAACTTTCGGGACTGGCACTTACTGCAGGGAAGGCGTTTTCAAGCGTGTTTTTGTAATTGTCGATGTAGGGTTTGTCGAAAGCCAGTCCGCGACGATTTTCGTTTCTGGGGTATTGTACCCGGGTAAATTCCGCCATGCTTGTCGAGTCCAGGTAAGTGACTCCGCCGTAATGCCCAAACTGAAGGTACATTTGCATCAGTTTTGCCAGGTCGTTAGCGCTACTGAAAATTCCGGCGTTTCCCGAAACTCCCCCTAACATACTGGCACCCTCATCGTGGACGTAGCCACGCAGCAACTCGTGGCGGAAATTGTCGTCCTGCTCAGTCGGTACAATTCGTCGCTCCGGAAAGTGTTTGTAGGCGTTGTAAGTGATTGTTGTTGCTCCCAGCGGTTGGTAGAAATTTTCAGCCAGATATTGCTCGTAATTCTCACCGCTCAGCTCCTCGATGATTTTCGGAAAGATCATGAAGCCCAGATCGGAATAGGTGTATTTGGTACGTGTCAACAACTGTGAGTCTTTGATCTCATCGTACATGTGATTGATGTTGTTGTGATCCATGTACAAGTGGGAGCTCACCCGGATGTTGAACTCCTGATCGGGTGTTTCGCGAAAAACGGCGGATCTCAGGTTGCCGTTCTTGTTTAGCTCGTTTTGCCAAAAAGGAATCCACGGTTTTAGACGGGCCTGGTGTGCCAGGATTTGGCGGGAGGTCATCTTCTCTTTGTCGGTTCCGCGGAAGGCCGGCCAGTAAAAAGAGAAGGGCATATCGAGTTTGAATTTGCGTTCGTCGTATAGTCTGATCAGTGCCGGCAGCGCTCCTGTGACCTTCGTCACCGAAGCGATGTCGTACAAGTCGTCCTCGAGAACCGGTTCCTGCTTGTCGTAGGTATGGTAGCCGTAGCTTTTACTCAGAATAACTTTACCGTCGATGGCGATCAAAACCTGGCATCCGGGATAGGCTTTGTCATTGATTCCCAGCATGGCGATGCTGTCAATTCGCCGTTCCAGGTAACTTGAAGATACTTTTACTTCTTCGGGGATGGTGTATTTCAGCCGATCAACTTTCTGGATGCTGATGCCGTCGTTTAGTCGGAAATAAGCATTGACATTTACTGGTAGCCTGCCATCTACGGCGATGGAGCCGTAAATTGCCTGAGCAGACAGTTCCTCAGTAATAGTATTCTCCTGGTAGCTCAGAATCAAACCGTTCGCCGTTTCGATACCATCAATTTTATCCAAGGCATAAGCATTGCCAAAAACAGAAACGATTTTCGTTTTGTCGCGCAGTTGTTTGATCAAATAGCTCATACCCGGTGTGGTGCCGTAGTTCCGGGTTGGCGATAGATTGAGGTTGTGAATCCCGATAATCACCATGTTGTAGGGGGCTAGTTGACGCACTAGTTCGTCGATCTCAGCATTTGTTGCCTCCTTTTTGATGTTGAACCCATCAATTCTTTGATAGCGGGAGGCCATTTTCTGGAATGCTGTTTCCGTGGTTCTACCAAAGGATATCACGGCCGTGCGGAGTGTATCCAGCCTTTGGAGCGGCATCAGGTTATCCCGGTTAATCAGAGCGGTAATTGATTTTTCGTGAAGCAGGCGTTGCGTCAGTTTGTAGGTCGGTTTATTCAGATCTTGCTGCAGGTTGCTCAGGTCTACGGTTTTCAAGCTGTCTAGGCCCAACCACTTTTTCAGTGCGAGAATTTTCCGGCAATGCAGATCGATTTCTTCCATGCTGATCTCGTTTTCGCGAACTGCTTTGGTTACATCCATGACAGCTTCATCCAGATCGGGAACAATTTCCAGCATGTCGTTACCAGCTTTCAGCGCCAGAACGGCAGCCTCGCCCGGCTGGTATAGTTTTGTAACGCCGTGCATATTCATGGCGTCGGTGAAAACCATTCCGCCGAAGCCAAATTCATTAATCAATCTCTGCTGAATGATTGCGGGAGACAAGGATGCCGGCAATTTAGGATTTGGTTCCAAAGCAGGTACCTGGATGTGAGCCGTCATAACACCGCCAATTCCTTCCTGAACCATCTTTTTGAACGGGTACATTTCAACCTCATTCAACCGGGTCAGGCTGTGTTTGATAACCGGCAAGCCCAAGTGAGAATCCACGTTTGTATCGCCATGTCCCGGGAAATGTTTGGCCACTGCCAGTAAGTGCACGTCCTGCATTCCGTTGGCATATAACATTGCTTTTCGGGCAACATTCTCCGGATTTTCGCCAAAGCTTCGGTAGTTAATCACCGGGTTGTCCGGATTGTTGTTAACATCGCTTACGGGCGCAAAATTGACATGGACACCCAAGCGGCGGAATTGCTCGCCGATCTCGCGTCCCATCTCATAAATCAAACTATCCTCCTGGATGGCCCCCAGAGCCATTTGCACCGGGTAGCGGGGAGTGTCCTTCAGCCGAAAAGCCGGACCCCATTCACCGTCAATGGCAATCAGAAGTGGAATTTTACTGGCTTCCTGAAACTGGTTTGTCAGTTCGGCTTGCCGCGGAGCAGTGCCCTGCATAAAAATAATCCCGCCCACCTGGTTATTCCGAATGTCGGCTAGTACTGACTCCGGACTTTTGTCTTCGGTACTGTAAGCCTGCACAATGAATAATTGACCGATTTTTTGATCCAGACTCATTTGATTGAGCAAGCTGTCGACCCACGGATCGTGCAGATGATCTAAAAAATCAGGTTTTTTCTGGGCTTTGGATATTGAGGTTGAGAGGCAAAAGGTCACTATTAGAAATAGCGCCACGTTGAGGTATTTCATAGTTCTCTGTTTTCAATGTCAAATTTAATAAAGATTAATTGAAAGCTGAAAATCTGATAGATTAAAGCTGATTGATTACATTCGTAAAAACAAACGATTTAGGATGAAGTTGCTCGTATTAACAGTTTTATTTTGGGCTGCCTCTTTTGCGGTTGAGGCGCAGGAAATTACTTGTGGCGCCGATCAGCCGGCGGCGTATGTAAACTTGCTGGATGGCAAGCATGTGGGATTGGTTGTTAACCAAAGTTCGACCGTTGGCGGCGAACACTTGCTCGATTTTTTGTTGAGTAAAAGTGTAGCTGTTGAGAAGGTTTTTTGTCCCGAGCATGGTTTCCGGGGAGACGCTGATGCCGGTGAAGAGATTGGCGACCAGAAGGACAAGAAAACCGGGCTTCCAATTATTTCGTTGTATGGTAAAAACAAGAAGCCATCGGCGACTCAATTGCAGGGAATTGATGTGCTTGTCTTTGATATTCAGGATGTCGGCGTTCGTTTTTACACTTACATTAGTACCTTGCATTATGTGATGGAGGCCTGCGCGGAGCAAAATATTCCCCTGATCGTTTTAGACCGGCCAAACCCGAATGGCGATTATGTTGCCGGGCCAATTTTGAAGCCTGAGTTTAAATCGTTTGTTGGCATGCATCCCATTCCGGTGGTACACGGTTGCACCATTGGCGAGCTTGCACATATGATCAACGGCGAGAAGTGGCTCGAAAATGGTGTTCAATGCGATTTGACCGTGATCCCCGTAAAACACTATACACACCAAATGGCTTATTCATTGCCGATAAAACCTTCTCCGAATTTGCCAAACGATTTGTCTATCCGGCTTTATCCGTCGCTTTGTTTTTTCGAGGCAACCAATATGAGCATTGGCCGCGGTACCTATTTCCCGTTCCAGGTGATTGGTTATCCCGACCCGACCATGGGCGAGTTTCAGTTTACACCGGAGAGCATTGTCGGAATGGCTAAGAGCCCGAAGCAGGAGGGAAAAGTTTGTTACGGCGAAGATTTGAGAGATGAAGGGCCAGCGCATCAATTTACACTCGAATATTTTCTAAAATATTACCACTGCTTTCAACAGGAGTCGGATTTTCTGAGTTCAGCTCGCTGGTTTAATTTGCTGGCAGGTACCGATGAGGTTTTAAAGCTCATCCGCGAAGGGGCTGATTGGTCACAAATTGAAGCTTCGTGGAGTGATGAACTGGCAGCCTACAAGGCGATGCGAAAGAAATATTTACTTTATCCGGATACCGAGGAGTAGGGTCGGAAATGGTTTAGCTGGATTGATAGTATTAAGTCAAAGTGAACAGATTTTCAGGAATTTTTGCCATTAAACAAAAATGTTAAAAATTGTGAAAATCATTTTGTACTTTAGCATACTAGCGGCAGGGAAAATCTCGTTAAACCTAAAACAACTCTTTGAGAAAAGTTACCTACATATGCCTTGTTATCTTATCGTTGGTGTATTTTGTTTCCTGCGAAGATGAGAAGTATCTGACCGCTACGGATGCCAAATTGAGCTTTTCTGTCGACTCGGTTGTTTTCGATACCATTTTTACAAGTGTAGGTTCTACCACGCAACATCTCAAAGTTTACAATCCTTACGATCAGGCGGTGCTGATTTCCAGTGTTCGGTTGTCCGGTAACGGTGAATCACAATTTCGGCTGAACATCAATGGTATTCCACAGGACGAACTGTTTGATGTGGAAGTTCCTGCCAAAGACAGCATTTACATTTTTGTTGAAGTGACGATCGACCCGTTGGGAGAGGATCAACCCATTATTGTGAAAGACTCGATTGAGTTTATTACCAACACCAACTTGCAGTATGTGAATTTGGTAGCCTGGGGGCAGGATATTGAGCTGGTTACGGGTTCAATCAGTGAGTCAACGGAGTGGACCGCCGAAAAACCTTACGTTGTTTATGAAAATACACGCGTTGAAAAGGGCGTGACGCTGACGGTCGATCCTGGAGCACGGGTTTATTTCCATCGGGGTACGGGTTTGTACGTCAAAGGTAAATTACTTGTAAACGGAACGCTGGAGGAGCCGGTTGTCTTCCAGGCTGATCGTTTGGAAGACGTATACGAAGATGTGCCTGATCAGTGGAACGGTATTTTTTTGTACTCCGGGAGTCATGACAATATGCTGAGCTATGCTGAGATCAAAAATGCAAATATCGGGCTGCAGGTTGGAAATATTGAAAATGAAGGCTATGCTTCTGTTGCTATTCAGAATTGCAAAATTTACAATCACGCTTACGCCGGTATTTTCGCACTGAAGTCGAAGATTGCAGCCTACAATACAGTCATCTACAACTGTGGTTATTACGCAACTGCCTTGTTGATTGGCGGCGAATACGAATTTTATCACACCACGATCGCCAATTATTGGGGCGGCTACAGTTCCCGTACGCGAACTACTTCATCGTTGATGATTTCGGATCATGTGGTCGTGGAGCAGGCAAACGGCAACAGTGTTACTTATTCGGGCGATCTGACGAAAGCTTATTTTGCGAATAGTATTGTTACCGGAAATATTATCACCGGCAACGAGCTGGAGTTGGCGCGCCTGGGCGATCCCGAGTTTAATTACCGGTTTGACAACTGTTTGCTGCAATTGGCAGATACTTTCAATGTTGAGAATCCGAAATACTACCGAAATATCCTCAAAAATGCTCAGCCCAAGTTTGTTGATCCATATGTGAAGATGAACTTCGAACTGGATACTCTAAGTGCTGCCAAAGACGCCGGTTTGGATGAAATTGGCCGGCTGTTCCCGTATGATCTTTTGAATCAAAACCGAACCTTGGATGAAGGTCCTGACCTTGGTGCTTACGAGCGTGTTGAAGAAGCAGCGAACTAGATTTTTTATTGGTTTTGTTTTGCTGTTCTTTTTTTTCGCGAGAATGAATGCGCAACCGACTTCCCACAGTGAGTTAGCAATCATGTTTTACAATGTGGAGAATCTTTTCGATGTGGAAGACGATCCCCAAAAGCAAGACGACGAGTTTTGTGCCGATGGACTTCGGAATTGGAATTATTTCCGGTTAAAGGACAAGCTAAACAAAATCTCAAAGGTGATTTTGGCTGCGAATGGATTTGATCCACCGGCTGTGATTGGTTTGTGTGAAGTTGAAAACAGGGCCGTGTTGGAGAGTCTGATTGAACATACTCCACTAAAAAATTACGGCTATAAAATCATTCACAAAGATTCTCCGGACGAACGGGGAATCGATGTCGCCATACTTTTTCGTCCGGATAAGGTCACGCCGATAATGTATTCTTATCACCCTTTGGCAACTGAGAGCTCAGATACGCTGAGTTCGCGGGAAATACTCGAAGCAACTTTCGCGGTTGGCCAAGATACTCTGACTGTTTTTGTCAATCACTGGCCGTCGCGTTATAGCGGGCAGGCAGAAACTGAACCCGACCGTTTGCTGGCAGCCCGGACACTTCGAAATCACATTGATGCCGTTTTCGAACAGTGTACTGACGCAAAAATTGTTGTTTTAGGAGATTTTAATGACGAGCCGGATGATGTGAGTATTCGAAAGGGATTGATGACTGTAGTATCAGATAATCCATCTAATAAAGGTGAATTGGTCAATCTTACAGCTTCCTGGAAACCGAAGGGGACACTGAAACATCAGCAAAGCTGGCAAATTTTCGACCAGGTGATTGTCTCCGATTATCTTTTGAATACCTCCGGACTGAATTGTTCGGGGGCAGATGCACGAATCGTAGATTTACCGTTTCTCTTCGAAGCCGATGAGCATTGGGGTGGTAAACGACTGTTTCGGACCTACCGCGGTTATCAGTATTCGGGAGGATTTTCGGATCACCTCCCGGTGTTGATCAAATTGTCGTATTAAATCAAGATTGAACAGGTGTCAAACCCATTTCAGAAGCGGTCTTGAGCATGAATCGATAAGCCTCGTCATGGTTATTGTGGATCTCACCTTCCAAAATAGCTTCCTTGATCGCATTTTTGATGAGTCCAACTTCGCGGCAGGGACTCAATCCGAATGTTCCCATAATCTCCTCGCCTGAAACTGGCGGCTGGAAATTACGAATATGATCGCGTTCTTCCAGGTCTTTCAGCTTCTCGCGAACCAGACGAAAGTTTTTCATGTACCGCTTAACTTTTCCCTCGTTTTTCGAAGTGATGTCCGCTTCGCAAAGCGTCATCAAATCGTCGATATCGTCGCCTGCCTCAAACAGCAATCGGCGAACAGCCGAGTCGGTCACTTCTTCCTCCGACAGTACAATCGGACGCATGTGCAATGAAACCATCTTTTGAATGTATTTCATCTTTTCATTCATCGGCAGTTTCATACGACGGAACAACTTTGGAATCATTTTTTCGCCGACGTGGTTATGAGCATGGAAGGTCCAGCCAATTCCCGGAACGAAACGTTTGGTTCGTGGTTTGGCAATGTCGTGCAACAGGGCAGACCAGCGCAACCACAAATTGTTGGTATTGGGCACAATGCGGTCGAGCACTTCCAGTGTGTGGTAAAAATTATCTTTATGAGCGATTCCCGATCGTTCTTCAACCCCCTTCATATTCGAGAGTTCAGGGAAGATCAAGGGAAGCAAGCCGGTTTTATCGAGCAGTTTGAAGCCAATGGAAGGCTTGTCTGAAAGAATAATCTTATTCAGTTCTTCAATTACCCGTTCGCCGGAAATGATAGCAATTCGCTCCCGAAAATCGGTAATCGCCTGTAGGGTGTTCTCCTCAATTTTGAAGTTCAGCTGCGTAGCGAAACGGATAGCTCGCATCATGCGAAGCGGATCATCCGAAAAGGTGATTCCGGGTTCGAGTGGTGTGCGAATGATTTTGTTTTCGAGATCTGCCACACCATTAAACGGGTCAACCAGCTCGCCGAAATTATCTTTGTTCAACCCGATAGCGAGGGCATTGATCGTAAAATCACGGCGCTTTTGATCGTCTTCCAGTGTGCCGTCTTCAACGATCGGTTTGCGCGAATCGTGCGTGTACGATTCTTTCCGGGCACCCACAAATTCAACTTCCCAGTCGGCACTTTTAATCATGGCCGTTCCAAAATTCTTGAAGACGCTCACAGGCGTTTTAGGGCCTAAACGTTTGGCCACGCGCTTTGCCAGTTCAATGCCGCTACCCAAGGTAACAACATCAATATCTTTTGAATTGCGTCTCAAAATCAGGTCTCTGACAAATCCGCCGATTACGAAGCAGGGCTGCTGTAATTGGTCTGCTTCCTCCGAAATGATTGAAAATATAGGGTGTTCTAAATGCTCTCTCATGAAAAATTACTATCCGTTTTAAACGATGTTAAAGGATAAATATGCCATTTTGTTTAAAACCGTGACAAAATTACAATTATTTCGCTGCTTCAGACCAGAAATAAAGTTTTAAATTTATTGGTATAGTAATTGATATGGAAATATCTAGAAAATTATATATTTGTATCCATTAAACACACAAGCTATGTTAGAACATTTGACTAAGGAAACATTCAAAGAAAAAGTATTCAACTTTGAACTCAATAAAGATTGGAAATATGAAGGTAACAAACCTTGCCTGATCGACTTTTACGCAGACTGGTGCGGCCCATGTAAAATGGTTGCTCCAATTCTGGAGGAGTTGCAAAGCGAGTACGGTGAAAACCTGCATATTTACAAAGTCAATACAGAAGATCAACGCGAATTGGCAGGTATGTTCGGTATTCAAAGCATCCCTTCATTGCTGTTTGTTCCGGTTGACGGACAACCGCAAATGGCCATGGGAGCTCTTCCAAAAGCTACTTTTGAACAAGCTATTTCGGAAGTACTGAAAGTCGAAAAACCTGCCTAAGCAGAAAAAATTTAGGGGGAACTGGTTTTGCTTTAAAAGTTATTCAGAATTTTTTCCATTCGGATTCCTCTGGAGCCTTTAATCAAAATCAGGTTATTTTTCATTTGTTTTTGTTGAAATAGGTAGTTTGCAAGAAGTTCGATTTTTTCGAACTTCTTCGCTTTTGTACCAGTCTCAACCTGGCAAAAGCAAGGTCCAACCAGGAAAATTTCGTTGTAGTCCTGCGCTGTAACAAAGTCCGCTATTTTTTGATGCTCTTCCTGAGCGTAATCTCCCAACTCGAGCATATCACCCAAAATAACGATTTTACTCTCGTGATTAATTTTCTCGAAGTTCTGAAGTGCTGCCAGCATGCTTGTTGGGTTGGCATTGTAGGCATCGAGAATAATTCGGTTTGTACCTTGTTGTATGTACTGCGACCGGTTGTTTGTAGGTGTGTATTTTTCGACAGCCTTCTGGATCAACAGCGGATCAATATCGAAGTGCAATCCTATGCGAGCCGCAGCCATGATATTCTCAAAATTGTACGAACCCACCAGTTGCGAGCGAAAGTACAGCCATCCTTTAGGGAACAGTATTTTGACCGTCAAAAGATACGATGAATCTTCCGGCTCGCCTTTTAGTTGAACGCCTTCTCCTTTACCGTAAGTCAGTTGTTCCAGCCCGGCACTTTGTTTCATCAGTAACTCGTTGTCGGCATTAACAAAACATTTCCCGTTGTTTTCGCGAAGAAAATCGTAAAGCTCGGTTTTCGTTTTAATCACGCCCTCAAACGAACCAAAACCTTCCAGGTGAGCTTTTCCCATGTTGGTAACCAAACCAAGGTTCGGCTCTGCTATTTTGCACAAAGCTGCAATTTCGCCGGGATGATTGGCGCCCATTTCAATCACTGCAATCTGCGTTTCTTCGGTCATTTTCAGCAAAGTCAATGGAACACCGATGTGGTTATTCAGGTTTCCTTGTGTGAAGGTGATGTTGAAGCGATTCTTCAGCACTGCAGCAATCAACTCCTTGCTGGTCGTTTTTCCGTTTGAGCCGGTGATGGCCAAAACCGGAGTGTTGAGCGTCTTTCGGTGGTAGTTTGCCAGCTGTTGCAGGCAGCGTAATACGTCGTCTACTAAAATAATTCTCGGATCAGTTGCGAACTCCGGATTGTCGATAACAGCGTAAGCGGCACCTTTCTGGAGCGAATCGGCAGCAAACTGGTTGCCGTCAAAGTTTTCTCCCTTCAAGGCAAAGAAAATGCTGTCTTCAATAATGATCCGGCTATCGGTTGATACGATTGGATGTTTTTGATAGAGTTCGTACAGTTCTGCAATATTCATAGGGCGGATATAAAAAAATAAAACCTCATTGCAAAAATGAGGTTTTATATCTGTTTTTTCAATTTTGTTTCGAATTAAAATCCTTCCGGACTTCCGACACGGGTCATTGCACAACGGAATCCCAGGTCGTTAGCAGATTCTTTTTGATCTTTGTAACGTCGTGTTCCCGGTACCATCCAGTAGGGGCGGTCTTTCCATGAACCACCTTTGTAAACGCGAATTTCGTCGGTGATTAATGATGTGAAACTTCCGTCGTTTCCATCCGATTGGATGTACATATTATCCGTATTCAGTTTGTCTTTTTCAGCGTTCCAGTCTTGTCCTTCAATGATTTGTGATTGGTAGTCACCATCTTCGAAGTTACGATAGTCGGCAACGGTGTCAACCAACAATTCACCAAATTCGTCACGCATCAGATTGCCACTGTCATCGCGGCGGTAGGTTGTATAAACGGTACCGCGGAAAGGTTGGAATTCGTTCACTTCTTCCTGAGATAGCGGGCGATATACATCAGCCACCCATTCGTTTACGTTACCTGCCATACAGTACAATCCAAAGTCGTTCGGGTTGTATGAGTTTACAGGAGCTGTAATATCAGCGTTATCGTTCAATGCACCTGCCATACCCATCATGTCACCACGTCCACGGACAAAGTTGGCATTCAAGCGGCCACGATCTCTGCGGCTGTCATCACGCAAATAGGATCCGTTCCATGGATACAATTTACGTTCAGTCAACAACTCACCGTCAGTGTTTCCGATTAAACCATAGGCTGCATATTCCCATTCTGCTTCGGTCGGCAGGCGATAGTCCGGTAAAAGAATACCGTCTTCCCAACGAATCTTACGGGCATTTCCACTGGCATCTTCAACAGGCTTGTCACCTTGAGTTCCTTCGTACATACCTGCCAAATAGGTTTCCGTTGTGAAAACGTTTTGTCCAGCTTGGCTTGCATCGTGTGCCAAAACACCACGGTTAACCAATAATTGTTCGTTCACACGGTCGGTTCTCCATTTGCAGTAAGCTGAAGCTTGTTCCCAGCTCACACCCACAACCGGGTATTTACTGTATGCCGGGTGGCGCAGGTAGTTATCCAAATAGGGTTCGTTGTAAGCCAATTCTTCTCTCCACACCAAGGTGTCGGGAAGTGCTTCCATATATTTTTCTTTGCTATCCGGGTATACCCGTTGAATCCAGAACAGGTATTCGCGATAGTCGATGTTCGCAACTTCAGTTTCATCCATATAGAAAGACGCAACCGTAACCCGGCGTGGGATGTTGTTCCAGTCGTACATCACGTCTTGTTCAACACGCCCCATTGTGAAGGTACCACCCTGGATAAATTTTAGTCCGGGACCGGCAAACTGTGCATAGTCTGCATCAGCCTGAAAACCTCCGTTATCGGGATTATTGTATTCCCATCCAGTTGAGTTCGATGCATTTTTACTGCTAAATCCACCTCCGTCTTTTTTAAACATACTGCAACTGGCAAAGAGCGCGGCTAAACCCACTAGTAATATGGCCTTAAATTTCATCTTTCTGAATTTTCAGTTTGGTATAATCTCGACAAATATAAATTAATTGTTCAAGTCGATATTGAACGGCTTTTAGAACTTTTGTCTAACGCTGGGGTGCTTATTCTTATTGTACGAATGCATATTTTTATAGAAAAATTACATTCCCCGGTCCTTTTGCAAACCAGCTGAAATAAAAATAGGGCGACTCCGTTATTAGACAGGAATTGTTAAATTGCCGCATGAGAAAAACGCACTTGCCGATTGGATTATTGTTCTTAATTGTGAATCTTTTCACATTTCACATGGCTGGGGCTGAAGGAATAAATTCTGCTGAGAATGATCTGAATCAGGCAACTTTCAAAGATCTTGTTGCATCAAACTATAAAATAAAGTCTTCTGTTGATGATTGGGCATCTACTTCTGTTTTGGCAAACGGCAACTGGGTAAAGATTCAGGCGGAAGATCGTGGTATCTACAAAATTTCCTTTTCTCAATTGCAGAATTGGGGTTTCTCCGATCCTGAGGCAGTTTGTCTTTATGGCAATGGCGGTTATATGCTTTCGAAACAGAACAGTGATCCGGTAGCCGATGATTTGATCCAAAATCCGGTTTGGTACGGAAAAGACAAAAACAGTGCTGATTGCCTGTTCTTCTATTCGTCGGGAACAGTTGAATGGACCTATTACAGTTCGGTGGATGCGTTTAAACATACCGGGAATGACTATTCGGACGTAACCTATTTTTATCTTTCGGACCAGGGAACACCACTAGTTGTGTCGGAGATTGAATCGACGACCGATGACTTCACGGACGATGCCAGCACATTCCTGGATTATCAATTGTATGAAAACGATTTGGAAAATTTGATTCAATCGGGAAGGCGTTGGTTTGGCGAGAAATTCCAGCAGGGTCAGTCGCGCGAATTCGAGTTCAGTGTAACCAACCCGGTGACCACTCAAGCTTTTTCAATATACACGGAAGCAGCGGGACGGTCTTCTCTGAGTTCAGCTTTTTCAATCTAT
Source organism: Mangrovibacterium diazotrophicum (assembly GCF_003610535.1). Lineage (NCBI taxonomy): Bacteria > Pseudomonadati > Bacteroidota > Bacteroidia > Marinilabiliales > Prolixibacteraceae > Mangrovibacterium > Mangrovibacterium diazotrophicum. The sequence goes on from NZ_RAPN01000003.1 coordinate 89,177, forward strand.
TATAATGATGTGCTGCGGTCGACGATTAGTATTTCCTCTGTCGATACCAGCGATCCGATTACGCAGTATGCAAACGTTGGGCAGAGTCGAATGTCCATTTCAAGTCCGCAAGCTTCAAGTGTTTTGCGTTTCGACTATTCTGCTTCAAACAGTTCTGCATTGGGATGGTTGGATTATATCGAGTTGAATGCATATCGTTATTTGACAATGGATGGTTCGTCGATGAATTTCAGAGTGCCGGCGTCGGCTGGATCCGGCAAAATCACCCGGTTTAACCTGAACGGAGCGCAGACGAATCTGCAAATTTGGGATGTGTCAGATTTTTTAAATCCGCTGGCAGTAGCTTACAACCTGAATTCAAGTGTGGCGCAATTTACACTTCATACGGATGATATACGCGAGTTCGTCGCTTTTTACCCGAATGGTGAAATTCCGAGTGCGGAAAAGGTCGACGACATCGCTAACCAGGATCTTCACCAAATGGAGATCCCCGATATGATTATCATCACCCATCCCGATTTTGCGACGACAGCCGATGAATTGGCTTCGTTTCATCTAACAAAGGATAATTTGAATGTAGCGGTTGTCGAGCCGGAACAGATTTATAACGAATTCTCATGCGGCTTGCCGGATGTTTCCGGCATCCGGAACTTCCTGCGGTATTGCTATGAAAAGTCGAATGATGGCAACGGGAAACTGAAATATGTGCTATTGCTGGGCGACGGAACTTACGACAACAAAAATATTTTGGGAGAAGGACTGAATTTTATTCCGACTTACCAATCGGAGAATTCGTTGCTGCCAACAGCATCCTTTGTGACCGACGATTTCTTTGTTTTGCTCGATTCGGATGAAGGTGAATACGACGGTTTAATTGATTTGGGTATTGGCCGCATACCGGCCAAAACCACAGATGAAGCCGAAACGGTTGTCGATAAAGTGATGAATTATGTGAGTTCGGTTGCGCTGGGGGAATGGCGGAATCGGGTTTGTTTTATTGGCGACGACGAAGACTCGAATACCCATATGACTCAGGCCGACCAGTTGGCTGAGAATGTCAGCGACGACATGCCGGCTGTTGCTGTTGGTAAAATTTATTTTGATGCCTATGAGCAGGTTTCAACCCCAAGTGGCGACCAGTATCCCGATGTAACCGATGCAATTAACAGTAGCGTGAAGGACGGGGTATTGATTATGAATTACACGGGGCATGCGAACGAGACTGCTTTGGCTGGGGAGAAGGTTTTGACAGTAAGTGATATTGATGAGTGGACAAATTACAATAAGCTGCCGGTTTTTGTGACGGCCACCTGTGAGTTCAGCCGTTTTGACGGAGATGAACAGTCGGGGGGAGAACACATTCTTTTTAACGAAAATGGCGGAGGAATTGCCCTGTTTAGTTCGACCCGCGTTGTTTATTCAAATCCCAACTTTTTGCTGAACAGCAATTTTTACGAGCAGGTTTTCCAGCGCGACGAAAATGGCGATTACCTGCGCATGGGCGACGTAATGAAACGAACTAAAAATGCAACTCTGAGTGGAGTCAATAAACGAAATTTCACACTATTGGGCGACCCGGCGCTCCGCCTTTCCATCCCGCAATATAATGTGGTCACCACGACAATCAACGGAGTGGAACCCGCCGCTTTGGTTGATCCGATTGCTGCCCTATCGAAGGTAACGGTTACCGGTGAAGTCGTGGATACGGACGGTAATTTGATGAGCGATTTTAATGGCGAGCTGGTGCCGGTTGTGTACGATAAGAAAATTTCGACCGAAACACTGGGCAATGGCGGAGAAACGCCGTTTGAGTATGAAGTACAGAACAACCGGATTTACCGGGGAGTATCATCGGTGGTTGACGGCAAGTTCGAATTCTCGTTTATTGTTCCCAAAGACATTTCCTACGCAATTGGCGAGGGTAAAATATTGTACTATGCCAGCAACGATAGTATTGACGCACATGGCGCGAATAATGAACTTCTGATCGGCGGAAACTCAGAGAGCGACATTGTTGATACGGAAGGGCCTTTGGTTGAATTGTACCTGAACAACCCATCGTTTGAGTCGGGAGACCAGGTTGGGGTGAACTCAATTTTATACCTGAATTTAAGCGACGAAAGTGGTATAAATACTTTGGGAACCGGAATCGGACATGATATTACAGCGGTGCTCGATGGTGATTATTCCGACGTTATTGTGCTGAATGACTATTACCTGGCCGATTTGGATAGCTATACTTCCGGAACCATTGTTTACCCGATGAGCGGACTTTCTGTTGGCGAGCATACCTTGACGATTAAGGTGTGGGATGTTATGAATAATTCGACTGAAATAGAAATACATTTCGTTGTCAGCGAGGAATTTAAAATTGAAGATGTGATTTGCTATCCTAACCCGATGACAGATTACACGCGGTTCAAAATTATTCATAACCGCCCCGGCGAAGTATTCGATGCTAAGATTGAAGTTTTCGATTCGAAAGGAAGCCTGATCGATATGATCAAGGAGACATTGATATCAGAGGAAACAGAGACTGATCCCATTCTTTGGCAACTGAGCGATCATCAGGTTTTGGTACGCAGCGGTGCTTATTTGTATCGGGTTATTCTTTCTGCATCCGATGGTAACACCGCGACCAAATCGGGCGTAATAATTCTATTGAAAAGATAAGGGGCGAAGTCGATAATTTTTATCGATTAATTCCGTTTGCATATTGAAAGTTGGAATTAATCCAAAATTTTATCTTTGCGCAACGTTATATAAAATGAAAAAAATGAGAAGCCAATTCTTTTTGACCGCGCTTGCCGTGTTGTTTCTATTGTTTTCCGGTAAGTCGTTTGGTCAAAGTTCCACTTCTGGTGCGAATGTTGTTTCAACAGCTGTCCCTTTCTTGACGATAGCGCCCGACTCTCGGGCAGGAGCGATGGGGGATGCCGGTGTGGCAACTTCTCCCGATATGAACTCGCAACACTGGAACCCCGCAAAATATGCCTTTATCGAAAGCGACCTTGGTGTTGCACTGTCTTATTCGCCTTGGTTGCGCAACTTGGTTGACGATATCAACCTGGCCTATTTGTCAGCGTTCAAACGCATCGATGAGCAACAGGTCGTAAGTGCTTCTCTTCGTTATTTTTCGTTGGGAGGGATTACGTTCCGAAACGAATACGGTGAGTTGCAGGGACAACAAAATCCGAACGAGTTTGCCTTCGATGTGGCTTACTCTCGTTTGTTATCCGAAAAATTTTCAGGATCTGTGGCATTACGTTACATCCGTTCCGATTTGACCGGAGGGATGCCAGTGGGAGGAGTTGAATCACATGCCGGTAATTCGTTTGCTGCGGACATCGCTTTTTACTATCGCGATGAGATGCGTCATAACCGCAAAAACTCGGTGTTTTCAGCCGGGGTAAATATTTCAAACATCGGTAGCAAAATTTCCTATACCGATGGTGAAACCAAGGATTTCATTCCGGCAAACCTGCGTTTGGGTACGTCCTACGAAATGGAGCTGGACGATTATAACTCGCTGAATTTTGCATTGGACCTGAACAAACTTTTGGTGCCGACTCCGGATACCGAAAGTTTAACCGATGAAAACGGTGTGATTGTTGGCGGGGGTTTTAGCGAAGACAAGTCAGTTATCGGAGGTATCATCAGTTCATTCTCCGATGCTCCGGGCGGTTTCAAAGAAGAATTGCAGGAAATCACCGTTTCGTTGGGGGTTGAATATTGGTATCAAAAGCAATTTGCGCTTCGTGCCGGATATTTCCACGAAAATGAAAATAAGGGTAACCGAAAATATTTCACGGCTGGTGCCGGTTTCAAATTGAACGTGTTTACCCTCGACTTCTCTTATTTATTCCCAACACAACGGAACCATCCATTGGAAAACACCTTGCGTTTTTCATTGGCCTTTGATTTCGACCAGTTAAGCAGTAAAAGAAGATGATTATACGCGTAGGACTTGGCTATGATGTTCATAGCCTGGCAGAGGGAGAGACATTGTGGCTGGGAGGAATCCTTGTTCCGCACAGCAAAGGAACAGTTGCGCATTCGGATGGTGACGTTCTGATTCATGCAATCTGTGATGCGCTATTGGGAGCGGCAAAACTTCGGGATATTGGTTACCATTTCCCGGATACGTCTTCGGACTTTAAAAATGTAGATAGTAAGATTTTACTCAAAAAATGCCAGGAACTCATTGCCGAAAAGGGCTACGAAATTGGCAATATTGATGCGACAATCGCTGCGCAGCAACCAAAGTTGAAGGATTTTATTCCGTTGATGGAAGCCAAAATGGCAGAGGTGCTGGGTATCGACGAGGATTGTGTCTCGGTAAAAGCAACAACCACAGAACGGTTGGGATTCGAAGGGCGCCAGGAAGGAATTTCTGCTTACGCCTCGGTGTTGATTCAAAAATAACAGGGTATGAAAAAGACATTAGTAATAGGCGCCAGCGAAAAGCCGGAACGCTATTCATACAAAGCAATTAAAGCACTTCGCCAACATGGACACGAGGTTGTGGCTTTGGCGCCAAGGCCAGGTAAAGTTGCCGATGTGGACTTTAGTACCGACCCTGTCGATTTTCAGGGAATTGATACCGTGACCCTTTACGTGGGGCCACAAAACCAAGCAGGCTATATGGATTACGTGGAGAAGCTTCAGCCGAAGCGGGTCATTTTTAACCCGGGCACGGAGAACGATGCGTTTGCGGAGCGTCTGGAGCAAGCAGGTATTCAATCAGAAATAGCCTGTACGTTGGTATTGTTAAGTATTGGCCAGTACTAATGGAGACTTTCATCGGTACACTGGACGATTTTGCCGGGTTTCTGACCCGTGAGCAAGCCGTTATCGTGTATTTTTCAACCGATGAGTGCCAGGTCTGCAAAGTATTAAAACCCAAAATAGTTGAACTGATATGCGGCAGTTTTCCGGAGATGAAACTGCTGTATGTGCCTATGAACAGTAATCCGGAGATTGCTGGTCAGTATCGAATTTTTGCTGTTCCTACGATCGTTGTGTATTTCGAGGGGCGTGAATTCATGAGGAAGAGCAGAAGTTTTGGATTGGATGAATTAAAAAATGAGATTTCCCGTCCATATAAACTGATGTTTTCTTGAATCAAATTTGAAAAACAAGGAAATAAATCTATTTTTAAGTCAACGTAAATATAGACTTGCTTGAAAAGAAACCTCAAAAAACTGGTTTGCCTTGTCGTTTTTACATTTTGTGCGCTTACAAACTTCAGCCAAACGGCAAAAATAGATAGTCTTTCAGCGTTGTTACCCCGTGCTAAGGGTGGCGAGTTGGTAAATCTGTATCTGGAACTATCTAAAGAATATGCCTTTGTCGATCCCTCAAAAATCATTTATTATGCCAATTTGGCGCTTCCGATTACTTTGGAGAACAAAAACGAGGAGCAAGAGTGTCAATGTTATTTGCGGTTGGCAGCCGGGCATATTTTCTCAGGAAATTTTGAGGAAGGTCGAGACTTTTCACAAAAGGGAATCGATCTTGCATTGAAGATTGGAGATGAGGAAGCGTTGGTGATTGGGATGAATACCATGGCGTCCTATCAGATGAACCTGGGGAATTATTCTGAAGCACTTGATTTGTTTCTTCGTTCACTTCTAAAAGCCCAGGATCTTGGATTGGATGAGCGGGTTGCTTCTATCAAATTAAACATTGGAACGGTACTGACAACGAAGGGTGACCGTGTTACAGGCTTGCGCTATCTGCTCGATGCTTTGAGTTATTACGAGGATCATAAAGATCCGAAGATCGAAGCGCGTATCATGAATAATATTGCCGTAAACTACCACTACTGGAAGGATTACGACCGGGCTCTCGAATTTTACCAGAAGACACTCGAGATTGATAAAAAGTTGACAGACTACATCGGTCAAACAATTGTGATGAACAATATCGGGGAGATCTATAAGGATAAAGAAGAATACGATGAAGCTATTCCTTACTACCAGGAAGTAATTGAACTTGCCGACAGTATTGACATGGGTGATTATTACAAAGCCTACGGTTGGATTGGTTTGGCGGAGGTGTACCTGCGGAAAGAAGAATACCAGCAGTCGAATTACTATATCGGCTTGGCGTTGTCGATATTTGAAGAGATTAAAATGCAGGAAGGCATTGCCACAGCCAATTGGTTGTTGGCTCAGATTAGTCTGAATCTGAATTATCTTGGTCAGGCGCTACGGCAAATCAATGTTTGTAAGGAAATTGCCAGCACCTGTGGCATCATCGATCTTGAGCAGGAAGCCTATTTGATAGAGTCGAAAATTCGGGCCAAGTCGGGCGATTATAAAGGTGCCTACGAGAATTTGAAGCACTACACACTGATTACCGATACACTTTACAGCCAGGAACGAACCAACAGTTTCTCGCAGGCCCGTTCGGAAATGGATATGACGCAAAAGCAGAATGAGATTGAGCTTTTGCAAAAGGATAACCAGATTAAGGATCTACGCATTCGGAAGCAAAAGTCAAATACATTGATTCTCTCGGTTGGTGTGATGTCGCTCTTTATCGTTTTCCTGATCATGTTGAGCTACATAAAATCGCGGAAAAGGGCAAACGACCTTTTGACTGAGAAAAACCGGAAAATTGGCCTTCAGCATAAAGAGCTTCTGAAGGTTAATGAAACGAAAGACAAGTTCATGTCGATCATTGGACATGACCTGCGAAACCCGATTGGTGCTTTCAAGGATGTGATTGGGCAATTATCTGATTTCCCCGAAATGTTTACCGACGAGCTGCGTCAGCAAATCATCAACGAATTACGAGACGAGGCCGAAAGTACCTATTTCCTGCTCGACAACCTTTTGTCGTGGGCCAAGAGTCAGAAGGATGCTGTTAGTTACAAGCCCGAACGACTGGACATTCCTGCCCTTGTGAAAAATAATATTCAACTCAATTTCAGGGCTTCCGAGAGTAAACTGATTCGGGTAACAAGTGATCTGCAGGGAGATTTGCAGGTTTATGCTGACCATAACATGGTCAACCTGATCTTCCGTAACCTGATTTCAAACGCCATCAAATTCACCGAAAATGGAGGTTTGGTGCAAATAATCGGGAAGGAGCAGGGCGATAAAATCCTGATTTCGATTAAAGATACAGGCGTTGGAATCGAAGAAGCCGATGTGCCGAAAATTTTCAACCCCAATGCGCACGTATCGACCTACGGTACCAATCACGAAAAAGGCTCCGGACTTGGTTTGTTGCTTTGTAAGGAGTTTGTTGAAACCAATGGAGGAACAATCCGGGTTGAATCGAAAAAAGGCCAGGGAACGACCTTCTCATTTACGCTTAAAAAGTACAGCGATACCATTTAGTATTTTGCGAACCGTTCAAAACGTCAGGTCCGGAGGGACTGAATTTCCGTATTTCGCCGAAGAAATGACTTTTTTGTCATAACTTGTCGGTTGGTTCACCTTTTGATCACTACCATCAAACGGTAAAAACGCCGTATTCCCCGAAAACAACACAGAAGGGAGGCGTATTTTCCCAATTTTTATCATTCTAAAGTAAGTCATTGAAAAAAAATTAAGACAAATGAAGAAATCTTGGATCATTTTAGCCGTCATTGCGGTTGTTGTTATTTTTATTTATTCGTCGTTTAAGGGCACCTACAACACGATGGTGCAAAAGGACGAAGAAGTTAGTGCCAGTTGGGCCCAGGTTGAGAACGTTTATCAACGTCGCGCCGATTTGATTCCGAACCTCGTAAATACAGTGAAAGGATATGCAACGCACGAACAGGAAACTTTGGAAGGTGTGATTGAAGCGCGTTCAAAAGCCACTTCTGTGAATTTGAATGCCGATAATCTGGATGCGCAATCGTTGCAACAATTCCAGCAGGCCCAGGATGGTTTGTCGTCAGCATTGAGCCGATTAATGGTCGTTGTTGAGCGTTACCCCGATTTGAAAGCCAACCAAAACTTCCTGGATTTACAGGCGCAACTGGAAGGAACAGAGAACCGGATCACGGTTGAGCGTCGGAAATTCAATGAGTCGGCTCAGGGATTCAACACCTATATCCGTTCATTCCCGAAAAATATTTACGCCAATATGTTTGGCTTCGAGAAGAAAGCTTATTTCACCGCGGAGCAAGGTGCTGAAAAAGCACCGGTTGTTAACTTCGACGAATAAACGTATAGAATATGGCAGTAGTCGATTTTTTTACAGAACAGGAAAAGAAACAGATCACAGATGCGATTAAAGCAGCGGAATTGAAAACCTCGGGCGAGATCCGGGTGCATGTTGAAGGTCGCTGTAAGGAGGATGTCCTCGATTGTGCAGCCCATTGGTTCGAGCAACTTAAAATGCACAAAACGGCGGCACGAAATGGCGTTCTGTTTTACCTGGCCGTTACCGATCGCAAGTTTGCGATTTTGGGAGATGCCGGTATCAACGCCAAAGTTCCCGATAATTTTTGGGAGTCAACGAAGGATTTGATGCTATCGCATTTTAAAAAAGGACGTTTTGCCGATGGCTTGTCCGAAGGAATATTAATGGCCGGGAAACAGCTGAAAGAACATTTCCCTTACCAGAAAGATGATGTGAACGAACTTTCGGATGATATTTCGTTCGGGAAAAAATAAAGGAACATGAAACAACTACTTTTAATAATAGCCCTTTTTTTTGGTTTTACTTCATACGCTCAGGATATTCCGGAAAAATCGGATCGCTTGGTCAATGACTATGCGAATGTGCTGAGTACAGGAGAGGAGAATCAGTTGGAGGGAGAGCTTGAAAATTTTGCCCGTCAAACTTCTACCCAGATTGTCATTGTAACGGTTCCTTCGTTGGATGGATACGATGTTTCGGATTACGCTTTTCGTTTGGGTGAAAAATGGGGTGTTGGTCAAGGCGACAAAGACAATGGCGTGGTGGTGGTGTTCAAACCAAAAACAGCCGATTCGCGTGGAGAAGTGTTTGTGGCCGTAGGCTACGGTTTGGAGGGCATAATTCCCGATGCTACCGCTAATCGCGATATTGTGAATGGCGAAATGATTCCGCGTTTCAGGCAAGGTGATATTTATGGTGGCCTGTATGCCGGTACAAAAGTCATCATGGGACTGGCTTCGAAGGAATTTACCGCGGCAGAGTATCACGAAAAGGTTAGCGATGGTGGTGGTGGTGCCGGCATAGCCGGGATCATTTTCTTTTTTGTCATCATCTTTTTCGTATCGTCAATTTTCCGAGGGCGTCGCCGGTATTACACCGGTGGCAGTAGCTTGCCATTCTGGTTGCTGATGGGCGGCATGATGGGCAGCAGTAATCATCGCGGAAGCTGGGGGAACTTCTCAGGCGGAAGCGGTGGTTTCGGTGGCGGCGGAGGCTTTGGTGGCTTCGGCGGCGGCGGTTTTGGCGGTGGCGGTGCCGGTGGAAGCTGGTAACGCCGATCATTCAGAAATAGACCGAACGAAAATAAATAAAGGCTAACTGCAAACAGTTAGCCTTTATCGTTTGTATTTCCTTTTTTGCAGGGAAAGTTCGCTTATAATTCAGCTCTGATTTTAGCAATTACTTCTGCGTATTCAGCATCTGTCAAACTTTTCTTTTGCGGGTTCATTTCAAACACACCACCAAAACCGTATCCGTCTTTGTATTTCGGAACGATGTGCGTGTGCAAATGCGATAAGGTATCGGCATAGGCACCGTAATTGATTTTTGTTGGTTTGAATGCACCGGCGATCGCTTTTCCAACCTGGGCAACATCGCGCATAAAAGCATCGCGTTGTTCGTCGCTTAGCTCGTGAAATTCCACACCATGATCCTTGTAAACAACATTACAACGGCCATAGTAGGATTGTTCTTTAAACAGGAACAGCTGTGATACTTCAAGATCGCAGATCTTGATCATTAGATTGTGTAAAGTCTCGTTGTTCTGACAGTACAGACATTCTGAGATTGGTGAGGGCATAGTCGAAAATTTATGATTGGTTATTTTCGGCGCAAGGTAGCACAAAATGCCGGGGGCTGAAGGGGATAAACTGTTTAAAATTTCGTCCGATTTCAACTTCCAGACGACCATTTACAACTATTGTCTTGTTTCTTCAAGTTATGGTCATTCTGTATAAGCTTTCAGGCTTTTTCCAGTGTTTGTTGCTGCTCGGGCATTGGTTCTTCAACTCGGTAATCCTCGAATATGATGGCGATAGCGATTTTGACAAGGAAGGTGAATACCAGGAAGCCTACCGAGAAGATCAGCGCCGCTGTTCTGATTTCGATCATCGATGGTGTATACACGTAGATTTGCCCGAGTACGTCGGGGGTGAACCCGGGGATGATCAGGGCAATTCCTTTTTCTACGTAAACACTGGCATAGATCAGAACAGCACCAATGTTGAGTGTTGTGAAGTTCTTTCGTGTTTTCGGCACAAGAAAAAGAACAAAAGCGATGCAGCCCATAATAATGGAAGCCCAGCTGTAAGGCACGAGCTCCTTGTTGTCGCCAATTCCAAACAGCAAATACTGCCAGTAAAGAAGATGCTCGGTTCCGCTGTAAAACTCTTTGAATAGTTCGGCCACCGAGAAGAAAAGATAGATAAACATCGCGTAGACCATCAGCTCGGCGATGGTCCAAATGGCTTCATCCTTGATCTCGAAACGGGTAAACTTGCGAAGCAGTTGGAATAAGATGAGGAGGATTGCCGGTCCGGAACAGAATGCAGAAGCCAGGAATCTTGGTGCAAGCAGCGCGCTGTTCCAAAATGGTCGGGCGGGAATGGCATTGTAAAGGAATGCTGTTACCGTATGAATGGCCACTGCCATCGGTATGCTGACGAAAACCAAGGTCAGAACGAGTTTCTTGTTGTAATCCTTTTTGATGAAAATTCGGTGCAACAAGTGGATGACCACCACCAGGTTTATGCAGAGGTAGGTGAGCAAAACAAAGAAATCCCACGATAGCATGGAGGATGGAAAGTTCATGGTGCCGATTCCCGGGAGCATGTGCCAGAAGCGGAGCGGATTGCCAATGTCGACAACGATAAATCCAATGCTCATCACAACGGCACAAATAGCCAGCAGTTCGCCGAATATGACAATCTCTTTGATTGGCTTCCAATTGTAAATGTAGGCCGGAATGACCAGCATCACGGCCGCAGCAGCAATCCCGACCAGGAAGGTGAAGTTGCCGATATAGAACGCCCATGAAACCGAATCGCGCATGTTGGTAGTTACGAGGCCATGATTGAGTTGTTTGGCATAGCCTCCGGCACCCCAGACCATAATCAGCAATAAAAAAAGTAGCCACGCGTAATAGCCGCGATTTCCCCGGGAAAGAATTGGTAGGATGCTTCGTGGAAATTGTGTCAGTTTCATGGATCTCGGTTTTGCTTCGTTAAATTGGTTCGGTCTTTATACTCCAAAGAAATAGTAAAACTTCGGTTGTGTATTTAGTTCTTGTTTCAGCACCAGCACCCGTTTATTTTCGAGGATGTACCTGATCTCACTTTCCGGATCGAGCAGGTTCCCGAATTTCCGTGCTCCAACAGGGCAAACTTCAACACAAGCCGGGTACCGGCCTTCACGAACCCGCTGGATGCAGAAGGTGCATTTCTCGACGACCCCTTTCATGCGGGGACGATTGCCCAGGTAATGCACGTTGGTATTCATCTCGTCCTCGGGAACCGAGGGTTCGGCCCAGTTGAAGTGCCTTGCGCCGTAAGGACAAGCAGCCATGCAATAGCGACAGCCAATGCACCAGTTGTAATCGACAACCACAATTCCGTCGGGTTCCTGCCAGGTTGCTTTTACCGGGCAAACAGTGGTGCACTGTGGATTTCGGCATTGCTGACACTGAACCGGCAAATAGAAATGACCTTCTTCCGGAACTTTTTCCGGATTGTAGTGAACGTCGGAATCGGCAAAATCAATTCCCTTTTCTTTTTCCATCTGAAGAACCTGTATCCAATGAATTTGCGGACCGCGCGACTGGTTGTTTTCCTCCACGCAGGCGTAAACACATTTCCGGCAACCAATACAGCGCGACAGGTCGAGTGCATAGCCAAACAGAATTCCGTCGGTTGCCGGCTTAGCCGAAACCGTGAAATCTTTACCGTATTTATTTTTATACTCCAGCTGCAGGCTGGTAATGATCTCGTCCACTTCAGCTTTGGATAGGGTGCGGAAGTTTTTCTGTAAGAAGTGGTCAAGTGCTTTCATGTCGCATCCCGAAAGCGCGATGGCAGAACCTGCAGCCAGCGCCATGTTCTTCAGGAATGACCTTCTGGATTTATCTTCTTTCATAGTTCTGATTTCATCAATTTAGTTCGACATTTTCTGCGGAAGAGGAGGCGGTTCCGGAGTCATCGGTTCAAATTTTGGCGCATGCGGATTATGGCAATGCACGCAAAGCAAATAATGCTTTTGGCCGTTCCATTGGCCGATTCGTTTGCCATGAACGCCAACCCGCCAGTCACGCAATTTCTCGCCATGGCACTGGCCACAGAGTTTGTACGATTCATCAAACCCCAATAGCTTCCCGCTTGCAAGTCTTAGACTGTCCCGGTTTATCAAATCGTGGCAATCCAGGCACCAGCGATTTTCCTTATCGTGATCAAAAATCGAGGTCACTTCTTCGTGCCAGTCCAGTTCCCGCCTGGTTGGATTTGGTTCCAGCTCGCTGTGGCATTCTGAACAAGGGAAAATACCTTCGGTGAGCGGAGGAGCTTCAACGGCGAATTCTTCAGCCTGTTCAGAAGTCATTATTTCCGCTGGGAGAACTTGTTCGTTGTACCTCTTCTCCTTTACATGGCAGGCTGTGATCACCAGCGCGACAATAAGAAGCACGATTCCCGATCGAAGCAACTCGGCTGGCATTCGTTTTCGTTGTGACCCGCAACGGCATTTGAGAATATGGTTGTCGGTTCGATTCATAGTTTAGGATTCAGTTTTTTTCGACTTGTAAAACTTGGTGTATAAAATGGAAGTACCGAGGGAGACAACCGCCAGCGCCATGAAGAGCAGTATGCGGAAAACGATATCGATATTGGCAAAATCGACAAAAATCAGCTTGCAGGCGGAGGCCAATACGGACGCGATGGCCAGCCATCGGTATTTGATATTCTTGAGCAAAAGGCTGGTTGCGAAAAATAGAATAGCAGCGAAAATCCAGGATGCGGTGATCCATGTATCAGGCACGATATGGAAGAGTGAAATGAGGGTCATGATCCAGCCTGCGAGCAGATAGACATTCCGAATCAGTTCAGTCTTCAATTGCAGCCGGTCTTTTTTCCAGTTAATGATTCGTGCACTGAAAAAGGCGATGAGCATAAACGAGAAGTTGGTCCCGTTGTAGCTTTGTTCGTCACTCAAATAGAGTGCGAGTAGTAATAGAAACAAAAACGTGTTGATAACCACAATGAAGCGCGACCTGAACCAAAGTGCCATTGATACAACCAGCAAACTTTGGATGGATAAAAGGGTGTACGCTTTGGGAAGAAGGAAGAGCCCGTAGAAAGCGACGCTCATGGCAACGAAACTGTAAATGGCGTACATCGATGCGAAAAGCTTGATCTCAGTCCGCTTTTGCAGGATGATGGAATAGGCCAGGCAGAAAGCAGCGATGAACGAAAACAAAAGGATGTACGAATCCCTGAAATAGAGTAAGGTTGAAAAGGCCAGGACGACGGAGAAGTTCAGACCATTCCAAACTACAGAGGCAATCAGCAATTCCCGTGACGCTGTTTCTTTGGGCGGGATAACAGCCAAAGCGGAAAAAGCAATGGCACTCATTAGGAAGCAGAGGTAGCTTATTCCGGGTGAAGCCGCCAGTTCTAAAGGATTTCCGATGAGCGGGTTGTTAAGTAGCCAGTTGGTGTGGGCCAGGTAAATAATAAACATAAAGGCCAGCACCAGTTTTTGCCTGCCGAAACGAATGTAAATGTATAGGGCAATGACTGATGTGAGCATCGTGATGAAGGCAGCAAATGCAATCGACCCGTTCACAATTCCCGTAAATAGTAACATCAGCAAGGCCAAAAACGACAAGGTCGCTTTCTGCTTTCTAATCGACCAATAGATTTGAATGCAGACGACGATTAACAGTAATCCGGTTCCCAAAGTTTTGCTGTTAATTAGAGGCGTTTCGGTAAAAAAGTGCAATTGCAGGCTGACATAAAAGAGAAGGAGATGGCCACTGTAGCCAAAAAGTTTGGAGAGGTACGCAAATGGTTTCCGGCTATAGTAGGAAGCTGCGTAGATTAGTCCGACGGATGCAAATCCGACAATGGCGGACAGCAGCGGATCTTTCAGGTATTGCACCAAAAAGCTTATTCCAAAGAGCAACACAATGTTGCCCAGCCAGGCCAGTCCGTACTCTCCGATGCGCGATTCCACATTTCCTTTTTCGGCAAAGGTTAGGTTCAACTCAAATTCAGAATCGTCGTCGGATTCATCGACTTTTAATTGACTCCTTTCTTTTGCTGTTTTGAGTTGCAATGCCTGTTCAATCTGCGTCAACCTGTTTTTGATTGCGTTGATCTCATTGGTAATTGCATCCAATTCTGTCTTTTCGGTTCTTTTCATTCCCGATAGCTCTTAATGCTTCGTTTTACGAGACTGAAAAGATTTGGTCATATTTAAAGTGCTGATATATATCAATATGCTTGTTGGGGGTAGACTTGGAGTGTTGGTCGGCTTTGCCCGAATAAAATCCAGCGGATTTTCATGTTTGTAGCTATTTCGGCTGCGGTACGGTGCGACTCCGGCAGGAGTCGTATAAAACAAAGATACTTCCGCTATATAAACATACGATGGCTCCGGCATCTGTAACAGATTGGCCGACATTAGCCGCTTAACTTCTTCGCTACGGCAGGAAGGATTCGCACGGTAGCGATGGAAACGGGTGTGTTTAAAGTATGTGTTAACAGTTAGTTGGGCATTTTTTTTGTTACTCACCGGGTGACTCAAAGTCACCCGGTGAGTGGAGATGATGGCTATCTCATGGAGCTGTTATGCCCCCTCGCTGCCGCACGATTCTAGGAAGGATTCGCGCGGTAGCGGTGGAGTTTTAACCTGCTGATATTTTAATATGCTTATGGAAGGGCTTGGTTTGTTGGCACGCTTTACAAAAGTGGGGCAGTGGGGGGGTAGCGGTTGTTTTTTATTTTCCACCTTTCAATAATGTAATAATCCCAAATCCCTTTTTTGATGGTTAATTGCAACTCTATTGTATTGGGATTTGTTTCGAAATATTGTCCATAGACACCTGCGTCGATGTTTATTCTTTCTTCTTTTCCCATAAACTCGAAGTTAATATTCGGAGGCGTTCTTGATGTTCCTGAGTTGATTTTAATAATTTGGCAATCGACCGTTTCAGAAACACTTTGACTTGCGTTTCTCTGATTTAAATAGTCCCAGATGCCCATTGATGTCAGTCCGATACTTAAGTAAGAAAATAAAAATCCTTGGACGATATATAATAGAACTAGTGGAATTTTTGCAATAAGGCTTTTTGATTCATTCCATTTCTCTCTTAAAAACCTGATTCTGATGAATCCAAGTATTATAATTCCCAAAAGCGTTGGGATTAAAAAGACGAAAATGTAAAATCGGGAGTCGCCACCAATAGTTTCTGGTTCGAGAAACTTTCTATAAAGAACCCAAATAATCACTAGTCCAATTAAAATTGAAATCGTCAATTTTTCTGATTTGGACGTGCCTGCAGGTTTTCTTTGTTTAGATATGGTTTGATTGTATTTCATTCTCTTAAATAACCGCTAAAGGAGGCTTGGGTTGTTGGCACGCTATACAAAAGCGCGCCTGCGGGTGGGATTTTCATTTTGCATCATATCTTTCCAATATATCAAATCCCCAGACTCCCTTTTTTACAGTCAGGTTCACATATTGGGCCGCATCAATCTTTTTCGTATCAGAATATTTGAAAACTAACTGTTTTTCAAATCCTTTGTAAACTATTTCAACATAAGGTTCTCGCTTACTTCGATGTCCTTTGGGGCCAGGTAAGCTTCCCTTTCTGACAATCTCAAATCGTTTATCTACGGTTTGATTATCCGCAAAATAATAGTTTGATGCCATAAATCCGAATAAAAGGAAGGCTCCTGTCATACACGTATGAGCTACATAATGCAAAAGCCAGTGAGCTCTCATGCCGTCAATCTTATTGAATTTGTCATAAAGCAACGGTGTCAATAAAATACCGGGAGTCAACCAAATCAAAAGAGGAATTTTTATCTCGATGATTGTTCGTCTGTAAATTAAAATCTCCCAATACAACAGAATCAGTCCAAGAAAGAATAAGATGCTAAATAAAGCTTCAAGTTTCTTATTTCCATTAGGCCTACGTTCTTTTACTAATGTCTTTTTACGAACGCCTTTCAGTCCTTTTCTAATTGAGGTGTCACTCATTTATTTACGTTTATTATTCGAATCAACGATCACTTGCAAGTTGTCGGGGCGGATTGTGAAGCGCGTAGTCCCGACTCGTAGGGATGACGGTCAAGAAAGGAGCAGCGGCAACGAACACCACCAACACCCGCAATGCAATTTACAACTTGTGTGTGCCCGTTTTTTATTTTTGTCCAAGCCATATTTTACCTTTTGGTAAGAAATAAGCTGTGTCATTATTTTCATTTGGATAGACAATTTCTTGATTTCTATATTTCCCGTTTTTCAATTTTCTTAAAAGTCTTCTGTCTGAGTAACAGTCCTCGATTCTTTGGTATTGCTCTAATGGCCAAAGCAATTCACTTTCCTCATATGGCTCTTCGTCAACTCTTGGTTGCCAATTGAAATCAGAACCCAATTGGGTCGTAAATGAGGAACTATTTTGTTTAAAATCCGCTCTCTCAAAAATATTTTCATAATACTCAATCTTCTCTTCAATCGCGCAAACCACTTGCGATTTAGATATTCTGGGTTCGTAAAGCCATATTTTCAAATAATACGGTTTGTTTAATTTTTCCAGTTCAGTTCTCCAACTATCGTAAATCTTCTCAAGTCCTTTTATAATTTCTTTTTTAGCCTTTCCTTTCGGTTCTGGAATTTCACTGTCTATCATTGTCAAATTATCCCAAGGGTCAACATAGACTTTCACATATTCGTATTTGTATTCAGTCAATTGCTCAATATTTAATTCCAAATATTCATTAATCCAATTCTGAATATTTGCAATCTTTCTTTTTAATCCTCTAATTTTCTTGAATTTCACTGTCTTTATTTAAATTACCCACAACGCCAGTCTGTCTAAAAACTAAAATTAAGTCGTTGAGATTTCCATATTTCATTCTTTTTAAAGTCAGCTCCCAAAATAATTCCTTCATACAAGATGGTTTTTAGACAGTCTGACGGTCACTTTTATGTGGTTCGGCGGGAAAGGCTCTCCCCGTCGGTTCTTATTGGCGGGGCAGTCTACTCGATTATATACCGTGCTTTCTAGCTTCTCAATTTATATAAAGTATTCCATTCTAATCCTTCGTTATCATGTCGAGTCCAAAAGTCTGTCAGTTTCAAATCTTCAATTTTTCCTTCTTCCGGGCCAAACTGATAGTCTGTCATAAAGTACAAATCATTTGACGGAGATTCAGTCAATCCTATATTAATAATCTTAGCGATTTCAATCTGATAATAAGTTTTGAATTGAAATCTAAATTGTTGGTTTGTTCCTGTTTCTCCATTATCCATATTGGGAATTGCAATTTCGCCTGGCTCAAAGTCCCAATTGATTATTTGCCCAGCGAAAAATCCGTATTCTTTTTCATTTCTCAAATCAGGATTACCAAGATGTATCATTACTCCAATCTTGTTTTTCAAAAAGTCATTAAATAGTCCTCGGTGGCCAATTAGTCGATTCTCCTCAATTATGGCAATCTCAAAATCAGCTTGGGGTAATCCTAATTTATCAGTTCCTATACTTACAATTTCTATTGATGGCATATTTAACTTGTTTTGTTGGGTTTCAACATGGCTTTAAAGATCACTTGCAAGTTGTCGTTGTGTGAGAGGCTCTCCCTGTTAGTGCTTACTGGCGGGGCAGTCTACTCGATTGACGGTAGTTTTTTATTCATTGTTTATCAGTTAGAATCAACAAAAAATCAAGAGATTGAGTCTCGTAAATCATTCTCTTGTAGGCTTCGTTTTTCTCTAATCTATTAGTTACTTTTTGTTTTGTTTGAAATTCTTTTTTCAACACTGGAAATTCAACCTGATAAAATAAGACTGCGTCTTTAAATTCTTTTAATGAATATCTCCACCCACAAATCTTTTGTCCCAAATAGTCGAGCGGTGAGCAACCACTTTTCGAATCCCAATATATGTCTTGATAAGTTATCGAGTCATTTTGTATTAAAAGTTCACCTTCATTTCCTGCTCCCATTGTTATCCATTCGTTTGTCTTTCTGTTTTGCACAAGAAATACAATTTCCTTTTGTCCAATTTGATATTTTGTGATTCTATTAGCACAAGTCCAATCTTCGAATTTTTGGATTTTTATTTCCCTTGAAATAGAGTCTCCTTTAATCCAGGCTGTGATTTTTAAAGTGAAAGTCAATGAGTCAAGACTCACTATTTCCCCTTCTAAAATTAAGTCCGATTTCACAATCAACTGAGGTAATGGAGTCGGGTCATAGTCGGCAAGAGCTCTGTGTCCGATTATTAATAATATCAATATGACTAAAGTGTATCTCATTTGTTTTTCAAATATACCGCCAACGGATGGGTATATGTACCAAGTAAATCTATACCCCTATTACTGGTCTAATTATTAACCAGTCGGATTGGGTTTCTAATCTAGATAATTCGCCGAAATTTACCATAACGAAAAATAATTTATCCCTATTCCAAATAATTCGTTGAATCCGGTTGCTTTTCCCTTCACCGAATATTACCATTAGGAATTAAAGAGCAGAAAATCTCCAATTATGTGGGAATACCGAATATCGTTATCTTTCGGCTGACATTAGTAAGAACATCGAAAACAAATAGCAATGTTAAAATCAATTTTTCTATTTCTGGCAATTTTTGTTGCCGGTCAACTTTCGTCGTGGGCTTGTACCAATATATTGGTTAGCCCCGGAGCGTCGAAAGATGGTTCGGCCATGATTGTGTATTTAAATGATGGTGAGTGGTTGCAACAACTGCATAAGTATCCGGCAGCCGATCACGCCGATGAGGAGTGGTTGAATGTTGGAAGCGGGAAAGTGAAACAAGTGCCGCACACCTACGGAAGAATCGGGTTTCAGATGAATGAGAAGCAGGTGGCGATCGGCGAAACTACCTTTACCGGACGCGAGGAATTGTGGAATCACGATGTATTTTTGAAATATTGGCACCTGATGGAACTGGCACTCGACCGTGCTGCTTCGGCACGTGAAGCGATCCAGGTGATGACCTCACTCGTTGAAGAGTACGGTTATGGTAGTGAAGGCGAATCGTTTTCGATTGCCGATAAGCATGAAGCCTGGATTCTGGAAATGATTGGAGCCGGGGCTGATCAAAAAGGCGCCGTTTGGGTGGCCCGCAAAGTTCCGGATGGAATGATTTCGGCGCATGCCAACCATTCACGAATAGGCGTGTTCCCGTTGGATGATCCGGAGAATTGTTTGTATTCGGACAATGTGATTTCTCTCGCAGTAGAAAAGGGCTACTACGATCCGAAGTCGGGAGAGCCTTTTCGTTTTAACGATGTGTATTGTCCGGCAACGCCGGCTATTTTGCGCTATTGCGAATCGCGTGTCTGGAGCATTTTCCGCCGGGCAGCACCCTCGCAAAACTTTTCGCCCGATTATAACCGTGGTGTGCAGGGAGCAGAACCCTACCCACTGTTCATCAAGCCGGATTATAAAATAGGTGTTGCCGAGTTAGCGGCTTTGGTGCGCGATCATTACGAAGGTACGCCCTGGGATATGACCAAAGGCCTGGAGGCTGGCCCGTACGGAAGCCCCAACCGGGATCGTCCGTTGACTTTTCAGGTGGAAGGTGATGATTGTGCCTGGGAACGCCCGATCTCGAACGTCAATACAGCCTTCTCATTTATCAGCCAAAGTCGCGCCTGGTTGCCTGACGCGATTGGCGGGGTGATGTGGTATTCGCCCGACGATACCTTTACCAATTGCTATACTCCGTTCTATCCGGCAATTTCTCAGATTCCCGATGCATACGCGAAGGGAGATCAGGGCAAGTTCTCGTGGGAGTCGGCCTGGTGGGCGTTCAATTTCGTTTCAAATTACATCAACCTGAAGTATAGTTACATGATTCAGGATGTACAACCGGTACAGAAACGTTTGGAAGAAAAAGCGCTGGCACAACAGGATTCGGTGGAACAAGCTGCATTGAGTCTGTACAAAACAGACCAGGCAAAAGCAATAGCTTCGCTGACTGATTACTGTGCATCGACAGGGAACGAGGTTGTCAAAGAATGGCGCGAGTTAGGACAGTTCCTGGTGATGAAATACATAGATGGTTACATCAACGATGAACGAGGTTCGGGACAAACAGCCGGTTATCCGCAGGAATGGTACGACCGGGCTGTGAAAGACAAGCCGAGCTTGAAAAATGCCGTTTGGGATGAAAATGCGGAAAGCAAAGAGCCGCGTAGTTATTGAGATTGCGAATAAGCATAAAATAAGAAAGGCCATCAGGTAAATCCTTGATGGCCTTTGCAGTTATTGTAATCTTGATTTATTAGTCTTCTGCACCAACTTCAACATCCATAATATCCTTGTCAACGAGGATGCGACCACAGTATTCGCACACGATGATTTTCTTGCGGTTAGCAATGTCCATCTGACGTTGAGGCGGGATTTTGTTGAAGCAACCACCACAAGCATCACGCTGTACGGTAACAACAGCCAAACCATTACGGGCATTTTTACGGATACGTTTGAAAGCTGTCAGCAAACGGGCTTCAATCATGTTCTCAATCTTTTCGCCTTTGCTTTTCAGTTTTTCTTCTTCAATTTTTGTTTCCGCAGTAATCTCGTCCAATTCTTTTTTCTTGCGGTCGAGGTCTTCTTCAC
This sequence comes from Mangrovibacterium diazotrophicum, assembly GCF_003610535.1. Lineage (NCBI taxonomy): Bacteria > Pseudomonadati > Bacteroidota > Bacteroidia > Marinilabiliales > Prolixibacteraceae > Mangrovibacterium > Mangrovibacterium diazotrophicum. Next base: position 110,182 of record NZ_RAPN01000003.1, read on the forward strand.
GTTCAGAAAGCTGAACTTTTGAACTTTCAATCGTTTCCGATTTCGTTTTCATTTCAGCGGTGAATTCTTTAATTCGTTTTTCAGAAAGTTCGATTTCCAGTTTTTGGAATTCGATTTCTTTGCTCAATGAGTCGTATTCGCGGTTGTTGCGAACGTTGTTTTGTTGTTCAGTATATTTCGCAATCAGTGCTTCAGATTCTTTGATGGCAGCTTTCCGGTTTTGGATGGAAGTTTCCAGGCTGCGTACATCATCGTCAAAATTGCTGATACGGGTTTTTAAACCGGTGATATCATCTTCAAGGTCCTGAACCTCAAGAGGAAGTTCGCCACGCAGCGTTTTGATTTTGTCGATATCCGATGCAACAGTTTGTAATTCGAAAAGTGCTTTCAGCTTCTCACTGATTGGCACGGTTTTGTCTTCTTCGCGATACTGTGTATTCATATTTTGAATGCTGTTTTGTTCTTTTTAAATCAAGTAGTTAATCGGGTTCGTGTTGATAGCCGATAACCGGACGGCAAATTTAGGGAATTTTTTTGTAAGTAATTCATAAAAAACTTCTTTAGTGTATTGTTCACTTTCAAAGTGGCCAATATCGGCGATAACAATTTTCCCTTCTGCCTCAAAAAACTGGTGGTATTTCATGTCGCCGGTGATAAAAAGGTCGGCCTGGCTACCAATTGCCTGCCGGATCAGAAAGCTGCCGGCACCGCCGCAAACTGCTACTTTCTTCACTTTTCTACCCAATAGCTGACTGTGCCGAACCACCTTGCACTGGAATTGCTCCTTCACAAATTTCAAAAAGTCGGTTTCCGAAATTTCTTCATCCAGTTCCCCAACCATTCCTGCACCGACAGTATCAAATGTATTGTCGAGCGGATAAATATCGTAGGCAACTTCCTCGTAAGGGTGAGCCGATAGCAGCGCTGCTAAAACTTTGCCCTGCAGTTGTGCCGGGAAGATGGTTTCGAAACGGATTTCCTTTTCGACGTGCAGCTGTCCTTTTTCACCGACGAAAGGATTAGCTGATTCACCAGCGCGAAAACTACCTTCACCCTTGGTGCTGTATCCGCACGAATCGTAGTTGCCAATATGCCCGGCTCCGGCTTCAAATACAGCTTGCTGAACTTGAGCTGCCTGTTCCTCCGGGATGAAAGTCACCAGCTTTTTCAGCTGATTTTTAGCAGGCGCCAAAACTTTGCAGTTCATGAGTTTGAGTTTTTCGCAGATTTTGCTGTTGACACCGCCATGCACGCTATCCAGGTTGGTGTGAGCCGCATAAATGGCAATGTCATTTTTAATGGCCTTAATTACGCAACGCTCCACTTCATTTTTACCGTTCAGCTTTTTCAGTCCGCCAAAAATAATCGGGTGGTGGGCAAGAATGAGTTGAAAACCTTCTCGAATTGCTTCGTCAACAACAGCTTCTGTCACATCCAGGCAAATCAGGGCATTCGAAACCTCGTCTGATGGATGTCCGACTAAAAGTCCGGCATTATCATAACTTTCCTGATAGGCTAACGGAGCAATCGATTCAATGTATTTTGTGATCTCACTGATCTTCATAATTCGAATTCTGGTTTTCGGTCGGTTTGGGAAAAGGGCAGTTGACGAAGATTTAATCGTCCAGCTCGTTTCGAATATCAACGAGCATCTGGCGAATGGTCTGCAAACGATCAACCATATCGTGGTTGTCCACCGTTTCATCTTTGTTGTCTTTCAGCTTCTGCTTGGCGCCTTTCAGTGTCAAGCCTTTTTCTTTCACCAAGTGATAAATGAGCTTCAGTTGCTCAATATCATCCTTGGTAAACAGCCGGTTGCCCTTTTTGTTTTTATGGGGTTTCAGGACATCAAATTCCCGTTCCCAATAGCGAATATGCGACGTGTTAACATTGAACATGTCGGCTACTTCGCTGATGGAATAAAAAATCTTTTCTATTTGTGGCTTTTTGTAAGGCACAGCCAACGAATTAGTCCATTGATTGACCGGTGTTGGCCGATAAGGCGATCATGCGGTCGTATTCTTCCGGGGTCAAATCTTTAAAGTAGTAGAACTGCGGATTGATCGGTTTTCCGTTTTTGTGTACTTCGTAGTGAAGGTGAGGACCGGTTGATTTTCCGGCATTACCAACATACCCGATTACACTGCCGCGTTTTACTTTATCGCCGACTTTTACGTTGAATTCGTTCAAGTGACCATAAAGGGTTTCGTAGCCAAAACCATGATCAACCACAATCCAGCGACCAAAACCACTGCGCGAGGTTTTTACTTCTTTAATAACACCATCGCCGGTTGAGTAAACTTCAGTTCCGATTGGCGCCGAAAAGTCCATACCATAGTGGAAACGACGGATTTTATAAACCGGGTCGATGCGGAAACCCCAACCAGAAGCGGTACGTTTCAGGTCTTTATTCGAAACAGGCATCACGGCCGGAATGCTGGCAAGCATTTTTTCTTTATTCATCGCCAGTTTCACCAACTCGTCGTACGACTTGGATTGTACGTATGCTTGTTTTGAAACAATATCCAGTTTGCGTGCTGTCTTGATCACCAGCTCCGAGTTATCCAGGCTTTCCAGCTGGGCATATTTATTAATACCACCAAAACCGGCTTTCCGAATTGAGTTTGGAATAGGGTCGGCTTCAAAGATAACACGGTACAAATTATCATCTCTTTCCTGAAGATCGGTCAATACCTTTTCTACATCTTCCAGGTTTTTGAACATCAAATCATATTGGGTGGCCAATCGCTGGTTTTCCCGTTTCAGCGTCTTGGTTTTCGGAGTTTCATAAAACTGAAGAAAAACCGCGACCATGATGACGCTCATCACCAGGCTGACGGAAAAAAGAATAAGCAGGCGTGATAATCTGGCTTTAAAGTTGTGTTCAACCTTGACGTAACTTAATGTTTCCGGGTTGAATTTATACTTCGCTTTTACCATAGAAAAACCAATTTCTTTTTTACAAGTGTAACAAATTTAAGTAAATAATCTAACTTTGCAAGACTTTTAAATCGAGCTGGTTCGACTGTGGGCAAAAGTAATCTTTTTCCACTTGAAAGCGGCTTGATAACCTTGCAGTTAACGCTTTTTAACAAATATTATAACTTAGCAGAAACGATGGAGATGAATTCCAAAGCGATAAGAAAAGCCTTCCTGGATTTTTTTATTTCTAAGCAACATACGATCGTTGATTCGGCCCCGATGGTCGTGAAGAACGACCCGACTTTGATGTTTACCAATGCGGGGATGAACCAGTTTAAAGACATTTTTTTGGGTAACCAACCAGCCACTTCAGTGCGCATTGCCGACACGCAAAAATGTTTGCGCGTAAGCGGTAAGCACAACGACCTGGAGGAAGTAGGTCACGACACCTATCACCACACCATGTTCGAGATGTTGGGTAACTGGTCTTTCGGTGACTATTTCAAAACTGAAGCGATTGACTGGGCTTGGGAGTTTCTGCACACACAAATGGGGATTCCGGCCGACCGGATGTACGCCACTGTGTTTGAAGGTGCCAAAGACGATAACCTGGAACTGGATGAAGAAGCCAAGAATCTGTGGTTGAAACATCTTCCCGCCGAGCGCGTTTTGCACGGTAATAAGAAAGACAACTTTTGGGAGATGGGGGATACCGGCCCTTGCGGTCCCTGCTCCGAGATTCACGTTGACCTGCGTGATGACGCTGAACGTGCAAAAGTTTCGGGAGCTGAGTTGGTGAACAAAGACAACCCATTGGTGATCGAGATTTGGAACCTGGTATTCATTCAGTTCAACCGCAAAGCTGACGGTCGTCTGGAAGAGCTTCCTGCCAAACACGTCGACACTGGTATGGGCTTCGAGCGTTTGTGCATGGTACTGCAAGGCAAAAAATCAAACTACGATACAGATGTTTTTCAAACCATTATTGCTGAGATTTCAGCTTTGTGTGGTATTAAATATGGCGAAAACGACAAGTCAGATATCGCTATGCGCGTAATTGCCGACCACTTGCGTGCAATTTCGTTTGCGATTGCCGATGGTCAGTTGCCGTCGAACAACAAGGCCGGTTATGTGATCCGTCGGATTTTGCGCCGTGCGGTTCGTTACGGATATACCTTCCTGAATTTCCGCGAAGCTTTCATCTTTAAACTGGTGGAAGTGCTAAAAAATAACATGGGCGATGCGTTCCCCGAATTGAAAGCGCAACAGGTACTGATTGAAAAAGTGGTGAAGGAAGAAGAAGAAAGCTTCCTGCGTACCCTGTCAACAGGTATCAAATTGCTTGATGATATTATTGAAAAAGCAAAAGCCGAAAATAAAACGGTAATCGAAGGGAAAGATGCTTTCACACTTTACGATACCTTTGGTTTCCCATTGGATTTGACGGAGTTGATCGCCCGCGAAAACCAGATGACTGTTGATGGTGCTGGTTTCGATGAAGAAATGGAAGCTCAGAAAACCCGTTCGCGTAGCGCTGCTCAGCAGGAAACTGACGACTGGGTAGAGCTGATGCGCATTGAATCGACTCAATTCCTGGGCTACGACAAACTGGAAGCGACCGTGCATATTGCGCGCTACCGCAAAGTGACTCAAAAGAAAAAGACCTATTTCCAACTGGTATTCGACCAAACGCCATTTTATGGTGAGTCGGGTGGACAGGTTGGTGACCAGGGATATATTGAAGCGGGCGCCGTTAAGATTCCGGTGTTCGACACACAAAAAGAAAATAACCTGATCGTTCACCTGGTCGAGCAATTGCCGAATGATCCGGAACGTGCTTTCACGGCTGTGGTGAATGTGGAACGACGCAAGCAGATTGCCAATAACCATACGGCGACTCACTTGTTGCATGCCGCCCTGCGCGAAGTGTTGGGCACCCATGTGGAACAAAAAGGTTCGTTGGTAAATGCCGATCATCTGCGTTTCGACTTCTCGCACTTCCAAAAAGTAACGGACGAGGAGTTGGCTCAGGTTGAAACAATCGTGAACAAGAAAATTCGCGAGAACGCGACGCTCGACGAGAAAAGAGCAGTGCCAATCGACGAAGCTAAAGAAATGGGCGCGATGATGCTTTTCGGTGAAAAGTACGGCGACCAGGTTCGTGTCATCAAGTTCGGCGAGTCTGTTGAGCTTTGTGGTGGAACCCATGTGGAAGCGACGGGTAATATCGGTATGCTGAAAATCGTTTCGGAAAGTGCTGTTGCTGCAGGTATTCGTCGTATCGAAGCCATTACTGCAGGCCGTGCCGAAAAGTATATCAACGATCAGCTGGATTTGTTGAACCAGATTCGTGAGACCATCAAAGGATCAAAAGATGTGTTGGCTAGCGTATCCGGCTTGATTCAGCAAAACAGCGAGCTGTCGAAGCAAATTGAAGGTTTCCAGCGCGAGAGCCTGAAGGTTGTGAAATCGAACCTGAAGAGCAAAGTGCTGATGGAACGCGGTGTCAATATTATTGCCGGCAAAATTGAAATCGATAATGCAGGCCTGATCAAAGATTTGGCTTTCCAGTTGAAAGCTGAAATCGACAACCTGTTCCTCGTACTTGGAGCAGAAGTTGACGGAAAGCCTTTGTTGACGGTGATGATCTCGGATAACGTTGTTGCTGAGAAAGGATTGCACGCCGGAAATATTATTCGCGAAGCCGCGAAAGCCATGAAAGGCGGCGGTGGTGGTCAGCCATTCTACGCAACGGCAGGTGGTAAAGATGTTGCTGGTTTGCAGGCAGCCATCGATAAAGCTTGTTCGTTCCTGAATTAAGAAATCGAATCAGAATATAATTTGAAGGCCGTTGGTAGTACCGACGGCCTTTTATTTTTTCGTCGAGAGTGGTTTTTTAAAATGAGAGTTGATCGGAAGGATTTCGTTTTTGAAGCAGCAGGCTCTTGGTTTCGTCCTGGTAGGTTAATTGAATGATGTTTTGCTGATCGTCAAACAGTTCAAAAAAAAGTGAGTTCGAGCAGCCGAAGGTTTTGAAAGGAGCCACATTTTTCACTTCAAAATAAGCCCATAGTGCCCCTTGGTCAATTTCTTTCCCGAGGTAATTTTTTGCTTCTACCTTCCCGTCAACCCGTATCGAGAATACTTTATCCAGGTAGCCGGTGAGCACGCTGTCGGCTGTGGCTAATTCTCCCGGTTCGCCAAAATACTGGTTGGTGATACCAACTTTGTCGAAATACAGATCCAGGTCGTCAATGAAAATTTTGAGGGCAATTTCGAGGCTGTTCGCCTCTTCATTATACCTCACTTCACACATACTCACGTGAAAAGGATGGGCCTCGACCGAGCGTGGCAGCAGGCTAAAAACCACGACTAACAAATTAATAAAAATAAAACCTTTCAATTTTGTCATTTTGTGTAATGAATCTGTAATTTGTGTGACAAATTAATAAAAATAAACTGGAGTAATAATCATCATGAGAGAATAGCTTGCGTTTATGAGTACCTTTCATCTCTATCTAAAGCTTGGCTTCGAGCATATCATCAACTGGCACGGCTACGATCACATTGTATTTGTGTTGGCTTTGTGCGCAGCCTACCAGTGGGCAGATTTGAAACGTTTGCTGATTTTGATCACGGCTTTCACGCTTGGACATTCCGTAACGCTCGCTTTGTCAACACTGCAGCTTGTGAATATCTCTTCGGCACTAATCGAATTCCTGATTCCGGTGACTATTTTGTTGACAGCCCTGAGCAATCTTCGACAGATTGACCGGCGTCAATATTACTTGCTGTATGTTGTGGTTTTGTTTTTCGGCTTGATTCACGGGCTGGGTTTCTCCAATTACCTGAAGGAGTTGCTGGGGCAGGAGAGTAACATCGTGGGGCCTTTGCTCGCTTTTAACCTTGGGCTTGAATTTGGTCAGCTTTTGATTCTGTCAGTCTATTTTTTGCTTACCGGCTTAATCACGAAAGTAATCCGATACGAACACTTGAAATTAAAGATCTTTATCTCGGGAGCGGCCGCGGGAATAGCGGTGAGTATCCTGTTGACACATCAATATTTGTCATTGTAAACATTTTAGGTTTTGAAATTGTCTTTTGTAGTTATTGTTTGAGGAGAATGAATTCATTTTGCTATAAAAAATACACCCCAATGAGAAAAATGTCTATTCTGGTATCGCTGCTGGCTTTCTGTTTGGCCGGGAGTGCGCAGGAGAATACCAACAAAAACAAGTTTCGTCAGTTAAAGCAGGAATTTGCGACGCCCAATGTGTACCGCACCGCTTCGGGGGCTCCGGGGCACGAGTACTGGCAGCAAAAGGCGGATTACAAAATCCAGGTGAGTGTTGACGATGAAAAGCAACAGATTCACGGTTACGAAACAGTGACTTATCACAACCAGTCGCCGGATCCTTTGGATTACCTCTGGGTTCAATTGGATCAAAACGTCAGGGCGCAGGATTCGAATACGCCATTGGTTAGAAGTTCCAGGTTGGATTCGAAAACCGACCTGTGGACGCTGGAACGAATCAGCGGAACGGACTTCGACGGTGGGTTCAAGATCCAGGAAGTGACGGATGCGAAAGGAGCCAGTCTGCCATACGTGATCAACAAAACCATGATGCGTATTGATTTGCCGACACCCCTGAAGCCGGGAAGTTCGGTGAGTTTCTCTGTTAAATGGTGGTACAATGTAAATGAACGGGCCAAAATCGGTGGTCGTTCGGGCTTCGAGTATTTCGAGAAGGATGACAATTACTTATACACCATTGCGCAGTTTTATCCCCGTATGGCTGTTTACAACGAGGTGGAAGGATGGCAGAACAAACAGTTTTTGGGTGACGGTGAATTTACCCTGCCATTTGGCGATTTCGAAGTTAGTATCACGGTGCCTGCCGACCATGTTGTTGGTGCAACCGGGGTGTTGCAAAATAAGAGCGCAGTGCTGACCAGCGAGCAGATGAACCGCTTGAAGAAAGCTGAAACGGCCAGCGAACCGGTGATTGTTATCACGCAGGAGGAAGCTGAAAAGGCGGAAAAAAGCCGTGCGACGAAGACGAAAACCTGGGTGTACAAAGCCGATAATGTGCGGGATTTCGCTTTCGTGAGTTCCCGTAAATTTATTTGGGATGCCATGGGTGTCAAGTTTGGCGACCGCACGGTTTTGGCAATGTCCTATTATCCCAAAGAAGGAAATCCACTGTGGGAACAATACTCGACAAAAGCTGTGGCGCACACTTTACGCGTCTATTCCAAGCATACTTTTGACTATCCTTACCCGGTAGCAATTTCGGTGCACACGAAAAATATTGGCATGGAGTACCCGATGATTTGCTTTAACCGCGGGCGTCCGGAAGAGGATGGTACCTATTCGGAGAGCACTAAATATGGTATGATCAGCGTAATTATTCATGAAGTTGGGCACAACTTTTTCCCGATGATTGTTAACTCGGACGAACGTCAGTGGACCTGGATGGACGAAGGCCTGAACTCGTTCCTGGAATACCTGGCGGAAAAAGAGTGGGATGTTGATTTCCCAACACGTTCGCGTGGTGGCGATCCCTATTCTATCGTGGATTATATGAAGATGGACAAAAAGTTCCTGACGCCAATTATGACCAACTCGGAGTCGCTTTGGAACTTCGGCCCGAATGCCTACCACAAGCCGACAGTGGCGTTGAATATTCTTCGTGAAACCGTGATGGGGCGCGAGCTGTTCGATTATGCATTTAAAGAATATGCCAAACGCTGGATGTTCAAGCATCCGTCGCCTGAAGACTTTTTCCGCACGATGGAAGATGCATCGGCGGTTGATTTGGATTGGTTCTGGCGAGGATGGTTTTATACGACCGACAATGTTGACATCGCCATCGACAAGGTGAGCTGGTATCAGGCCAGTACAACAAATCCCGAGGTTGAGAAGCCGCTGGCTCGCGAACGCGACGGTGAGTCTCACCGTTCGATGACGCATATCCGGAATGAAGATAATCGGGCGAATACCGTGGTGGAACTAGATCCGGCAACCAAAGATTTTTATAACTCCTACGATCCGTATGCGGTGACTGCTGAAGACCGTGCTAAATACGACGAAGGACTTGAAGGGTATAATGAAGAGGAGTTGGCCTATCTGAACAATGGACACAACTTCTATCAGCTGGATTTCAAAAATATTGGTGGTTTGGTGATGCCATTGATTCTGCAATTCGAGTTTACGGATGGTTCCTCACAAGAAATCCGCATTCCGGCAGAGATCTGGCGGATGGACAACAGCGCCGTTTCGAAAGTCTTTGAATTTGAAAAGGAAGTGGCCCGAATCACGCTGGATCCCTATCAGGAAACTGCTGATGTGGACATGAATAACAATTACTGGCCACCGTGTATTCAACCTACCCGCTTCGAGCTGTTCAAGGAAAAAGACCAGGATAAAAAGGAACCGAACCCGATGCAGAAGGCTGCAAAAAATAATAAACAACCCAAAGATGATATGGCCCGCAAAGCGGGCGAATAACAGCAGGAGGGCAGCTTCACTTAAATAGGGAGCTGCCTTCTTCTTTTTGCGTTGGTATCTCAGTTTATTCAGTCAATCCCAGTTGGTCGAAAATGAAGGCGTATTCCTGAACGATTTCCAGGATATACTGATAGCGTCCTGAAGCACCGAAATGGCCTGAGTCCATGAAAATCTGCAGCAACAACGGATTTCTGTCGGTTTTCATGGCCCGCAGTTTAGCGACCCATTTTACAGGTTCCCAGTATTGCACCTGCGAGTCGTGAAAGCCAGTGGTAACCAGCATTGCCGGGTAGTTTTGCGCTTTCACCTGGTCGTAGGGAGAGTAGGAGAGAATGTATTCGTAATATTGTTTGTCGCGGGGATCACCCCATTCGTCAAACTCGCTGGTCGTTAGCGGTATCGAGTCGTCGAGCATGGTCGAAACCACATCCACAAACGGAACAGCAGCAATAATTCCCTTGTACAAATCGGGCCGGGTGTTGGCAACAACGCCCATGAGCAAGCCTCCGGCACTTCCGCCCATGGCAAACAGCTTTTCCGGATTCGTATACCGGTTTTTCACAAGGTGTTCGCTGCAGGAAATGAAGTCGTTGAAGGTGTTTTTCTTTTTGAGTAGTTTCCCTTCTTCGTACCACATCCGGCCATGAAATTGTCCCCCGCGAATATGGGCGATGGCAAATACAAATCCGCGGTCGAGCAAACTCAGGCGACTTACGCTGAATGTTGGTTCAACGGAAGCGCCGTACGATCCATAGCCCAAAATCAAGGTCGGGTTGTTGCCGTCTTTCACGAGCCCCTTGCGGTAGACCAGGCTTATCGGAATCCTTGTGCCGTCTTTTGCCGTGGCAAACTCCCGTTTCGTTTCGTAGTTATGCGGATCGAAATCGCTGGATACCTGCTGTTGTTTGATGAATTCCCTTTCGCGGGTTTTCATGTTGAAGTGATAAGTCGTGTAAGGGGTGGTCATCGAGGTGTAGATGAGCCGAAGTGTATCGGTGTTGTGTTCGCGGTGCGTACTGTAACCCGCTGAATAAACCTCCTCGTCAAAGTCGATGTAATATTCCTCTCCCTGCCAGGGGATTACGCGAATGTGAATGAGTCCTTCCCGCCGCTCCACCAAAACGAGGTAATCTTTAAACAGGTCAAAAGATTGAATGAAAACGTCCTTTTTGCCGGGTACTATTTCCTCCCAATATTCCTTGCCGGTTTGCTCCAGCGGTGTGCGCATGATCCGAAAATTCTTCGCCTTCAGATTGGTGCGGATGTAGAAATAGCCGTTGATGTAATTGACATCGTATTCCAGTCCTCTTTCCCGTTTTTGGATCACGGTGAATTTCCCATCCGGATGGTCGGCGTCCAGAAATTGAAATTCGGTCGACATGGTGCTGTGCGAAACGATCAGCAGGTAATCGGATGCTTTGGTTTTGTAAAAGTTGACACTGAACGTTTCATCAGCCTCGAAAAAAACTTCCACGTCTTGCTCAACTGGTGTTCCCAGTCGATGCCGGTAAATGGCACAGTTCCGAAGGGTAATATCGTCGCGTTTCACATAAAAAACAGTCTGGCTGTCGTTCGCCCAAACCGGATGCCCCGAAGTCATCGGTATTTCCTCGGGAAGTATGTCCCCTGTTTCCAGGTTTTTAAAATGGACGGTGTAGTTTCGGCGGCTCAGGGTGTCAACACCAAATGCCAGAAACCTGTTATCGGGACTGACCGCCTGGCCTCCCGGCTTCCAGAAAGTGTGTCCTTTCGCCAATTCGTTCCCGTCTAGCAGGATCTCTTCCACGGCATTAGCTGAGTCCTTTTTACGGCAATAAACTTTGTATTCGTAATCGGCCAGTTGGCGAGTGTAATAATAGTAACCGTTCGAGAGGTACGGAACCGATTGGTCGTCGTGGCTCTTGCGGTTCTTGATTTCCGCAAAAAGTTTGTCTTGCAGCCCCTGTGTGTGGGCCATCATTTTGCGGGTGTACTCGTTTTCTGCTTCCAGATGTGCTTTCACAGCGTCACTATCCCGCTGGTTCAGCCAATAGTAATTATCGACACGCGTGTGCCCGTGAATACTTAGTTTATGTGGAATCTTTTTAGCCATAAGGCTTTCGGATCAGTATTGGAAGTAAAAAGGTATAAAAAATACGCGTCACTACGGACTATCCGACCTATATTTTGTTGTACGGTTGGGCCGATTTTCAGAAAAATCGAAACATTGATTCTCGCTCTGAAATGACTTCGCTCAGACTGCGTTGGAGTATTGTTTCAGTTGAAGTTGTTGCCAGTGGCGGTAGAACAGAACCAGCGAGCAGGCCGTGATCAGGTACGCAGCACCGATGAGTGCCGTATAATTCACACTTTTGTTGGCGTCAATCGCAACTCCGCCGTTCCAAGCTCCAATGGCATTACCCATGTTAAAAGCTACCTGCACAAATGCAGCGCCCATCATTTCGCCACCACGCGAGTTTTGCAGCAATAAAAGCTGGGTGGCCGACGACAAGCCAAAGAGCGATGCCGAGGAAACAATCAGCATGGGAAGCGCAATGGCCGCGGAGCTGGCAAAAAAGAAAATCATGATTAACGATGAAGCAGCTATGGCTTGTACGCCGATGAGCACATTGTGCATGGGGTATTTGTCGGAAAGGCGGCCGCCAATGATATTACCAATCACCATGGCCAGTCCGCAGAGCACCATAATCCAACTCATGTCGGCAGCGCTGAAACCAGCCATATCGGTCATGAGTGGCGTCACATAGCTGTACATACAGAAGATGCCGCCGTTTGCCAGGGCCGTAGAACCAATCAGCAGCCAGGGCGAAAGGTTTCGCAGGAAGGCAAATTGCCCTTTCAAACCACAGTTGGGCATTGGCTCCAATTCGGGCAACCAGCGAATGATCGCCAGTAGGTTGATAATTCCCCAAATACCGTTGGCGACAAAAATGATTCGCCACGACCAGAGGTTACTCAGGAAGGTCCCCAATGGTACCCCGGCCAGGTTAGCAACGGTCATCCCGGCAACCATCAGGGCTACGGCACGAGCGCTTTTCCCTTTATCCGCCAACTTTTCGGCAACAATGGAGCCGACACCGAAGAAAGCACCATGCGGCAATCCGGAAACAAAACGCATCAACAGGATGGACCAGTAGCTCGGGGTTAAACCGGTGAACAGGTTTCCGATGGCGTAAATGGCCACCAGGGCCATCAATATTCTTTTTAGTGGAAGGGTACGGGCAACAAAAACAGTGAGTGGTGCACCAACACAAACTCCAAGTGCATAGGCCGAAATCAAATGGCCGGCTTGCGGGATGCTGATATGGAAATCGTGGGCTACGGCGGGCAAAATCCCCATCATCACAAACTCGGCAATGCCCAAACCAAATGTCCCAAACGAAAGGGTTAACAGACTTTTCTTCATGCTTTTTCTTTTACTTCTACCAACTTCACAAATTCTGCTTGATTCGTCTGTTAGGTCCTGCAAAAGTAGAAAGGAAAAGGCGCAGGCGATATTGCCAACACCGCGTTTGTGCTAAATGTAAAGCAAATTTAAAAGAGCGGCTTGTCTTTTGTTTTGAAGGATGATCATTTACTGGTATTCTGCGGATGTGGCTCTCTTATGCTATTCAAGATCCATTTTGAAATAGACGGTATTGGTCATCGTTCCAACTTGCCGGGCTCCGATCTTCTCATAAAATCGAATGCCTGCAGCGTTGTGTTTGCTGGCTGTCCACGCCAGATGTGTGCAATTTTTGGTCTGGGCTTCCCGCTTCAATTCATCCATCAGGGCTTCCCCTAATTTATTTCCTCGGTATTGCTCAAGTACAAGTAAATCTTCGAGCCAGACCGAAGTTTGCCCTTTAAACGAAGAGTATCTGAAATAATAGACCGCGAAACCAGCTTTAACGCCATCTGCCAATGCAAATTTTGCAAAAGCATTGGGGCTGTCCGAAAAGAGGGTTTCTTCTATTCGTTGTATCGTGGTCGAGATCTCTCCTTCGAAGCCTCTCATATGTCTGTCGAATTCTGCTTTTATCCGGATAAATTCCAGTAAGTCGAATGAATCTTCTTTTTTACAATCCGTAATTTCCAGTTTCATGGTTTCAATTTACTCTTCTTTATTCTTCAGTTTTTCCCACCTGCCTTTGATATCTTCTTCGCCTTTGAAGTAGCCCACTTTGGCGTCTTTCTCAAAAATATCGAAAGAAGGAGCCAGCAAAATTTTGTCCGAGTCGGGATACTCCACGTAGTCGAAGCCCAGGTAAGTCCGGATGTCGAGGTAGGTGCAGGGCTCTTCGGTGTGATTGTAGAGTTGGTGTGCTCCGGTTTCGCCTTTTTCAAAAAACATCAGGTCGCCGGCACTGACGATCTCCAGTCCGTTCGGTGTGCGCAGGGTGCCCGAACCCGAGATGATCATGAACAGCTCTTCTGCATACCGATGAAAATGGTAGGGTGCCGAATATTCGCCAGGGTTTAACTGGCGGAGATCGAAATTCAGGTTTTCGGGATTGATACCTGCCTTGGCTCTCGAAACTTCGGTTAGTAGGCGATAGTTGTCGATGCGGTTCGGATGTTCCTGAAACTCCCGTTGGTTGGATTTGAATACAGTAGCCATTGTTGTCTTGTTTTTTGGATACGATTAAAATTAAACAAATCAACCGAGCGGGTAGTTCGAATCGGGTTGTCTTGTTCGAAATGTAATCAAGCGCCAATCGTGCCGGTTTGCACGTTTCCGGCTCGCCGGTAATTGGCAATGATGACCCCTTTGGGCGTCACCAGGCTATCGGTTAGGTCGAATGCGGCCGGAATAGCGCTATCGGTAAACAGTTTTTTCCCTTTGCCAAGCACCAAGGGGTGAATCTTGAGCCGGAGTTCATCGACCAAGTCGTGCTGAAGTAATAGCTGTACAAGTTCACTGCTTCCCCAAACCTGGATGTCGGGGCCTGTTGTTTCTTTAAGCTCCTGAATGTCGGCAACCGTGTTCAGGAAAACAGTGTTTTGCCAGTCCGATTGTGATACGGTCTTTGAAAGAACATATTTTGTTCCGGTGTTGATGCTGGGCCAGAATTCAGCGTGCGCGGGCCAGTATGCTTCCCATATTTTAAAGGTTTTGCGGCCCAGTAAATAATCGGCCGGCTGCAGCTCCTGCTCAACTACTTTCCCGTAAACTTCGTCGTCGTAGGGGGCAACCCAGCCGCCGAATTCGAAAGCTCCCTCCGGATCTTCTGTTGGTGATCCCGGCGACTGCAGCACACCATCGATGGAGATCATGGACAAGACGGTTATTTTTCGCATGCTTTTGGGGTTGAATGAATTTAGATAAAGATACGCGATTTAGAAGTACGGATATCAAACGCTTGCGAAGTGGAGAAGAGAATAATAACGAAAGGAGCAGAGACAATGCACACCACTGCACCCGCAATGCAATTTGTAAATTGTTAGGCAACGTTTTTTTATTCTTTAATTCACTGATATCGATTTTATTACTATTCCAGATGCAATCAAAAAGACACAGACTGAAATCCCCTTTTTTATTGTCAACTTGTCAAAAACTGTAAGAATTCCAGTTGTAGCACCAACTAGTCCTAAAACGGAATTAGAAACCAATGCCCAGTCCGGATACATAAAAAAGAAAAAAATATTTGCATTGTGATATTGATATAACAAATACAAATTATCCCAAATCCAGCAAAGATTAATTCCGATGATTACTAATCCTATTAGGAGATTCCATTTCAATTGAACAACCTTATTCATCCTTTAATTTTTCGTTTATCTCCGTTTCCAAATTCTTCCAGATTTCGAAAATTATATTTGTCTTGGAATTGGCATTATTAACCAACTTTTCTCCATAATCGGAAAGGGAGAATTTTTTATTTGCCTCCGAAATAATTCCGTTTTGTATCAACCATTTTATTGATTCCTCTAATTCTCTATTTGTCGGCACTGCATGATTTATTCCATCTGCAATTTCTGATATTTCTTTTCTCCCCGCTGGGGATTTTTGAGAGGCAAAAGCAATCGCCAAAAGAATCCATGATATGGTCGTTGTCTTTTTCATTCAAATGTTGCCTAACGGTAAGTATATGCAAAGTAGGCGATTGCGGGCTTCAAACTTATCAAACCGTTACGATTTTGAAGCGGGCTACACCCCTTGGAATTACTAATATTTCGCCTATTTTGTATATACATTGTTAGGCACAGGCTTTTAATTTTTTTCAAATTTCTCCCAATTCAATTGCTTACATATTCCTTCAAAATCAGGAAACATAGATTGATGATTAATTCCAAAATTATTTAATTGATTTAATATTTTTCTTTTAGCTGAACTTGGAACCATAATTTTGGCAATATGATTCATATAACTTGAATTTTTTTCTAAACCAACAAACTTTTCATCTTTTTTTGAATATCGATGAGCAGTAAACCAACCTGATTGAGAAATTATTCGATTATTATTTTGTGGAGGTCGTAGAATTTTTGTTGTTGTTGTTTTAAATGGATTTTTATCTTTCTTTCTATCCAAGAGGGATGATTTTCGCGCAGAAAAAATATAGACAAAAGAATCTTGATTCATTTTATATTCATTTTTACATGCAAACCATAACGCAGTTAAGGGATTTGATGTCCAGTCCAATAATCTGGTCTTCATACCAAAATGTTGAGCATAAACAAGCCAATCCCAATCATCTTTTAAAGAATGAATTTGCATATTCTGTGACCTCCGTTTTAATTCGTCAAGCATTTCAAATTCCATTTCTGTTGTATCAATTTCTGGATTTTTTCTCGCAATTGATGGTAATAAACTATCATCATTACTTTGACCTCGATAAAGAACAATTATCTTATCAGATTCAGACCTAATATTAACATACTTAATATATTCAGAAATATCTTTGATTGGAATTGGTTCCATATTTTTTCATTTTTATGCTTGTGCCTAACGGTCACTTGCAAGTTGTCGTTGCGGTTTTCGAAGAGCGTCAGCGTCCGACAGGACATGACGGTCAAGAAAGGAGCAGAGACAACGAACACCACTGCACCCGCAATGTAATTTGCAATTTGTTACCGCCTGGTTTTTTATTTTAGAATCTCATAAAATTTGTCAATTAAGTTTTCACAGTTGGTTCCAAACCAATTGGGATTGTAATTTCTGTCAAACCCTTGAAATACCAATTGTTCTTTTACCAATTCGTCAAGTTCATCTACTTTTTCTATTGTATCGAAAGTCAGTATATATTCTGTGCCGTTGATTTGTTCACTTTTATAAAAGTCAGATTTTGACTCAGTTATTTTAATCAAAGTCTCAAATTCGGATTTGGTCACACATATTTTATACTGGCTTTCCTCATTCATACATTGGAGTTAAAAAATAGTAGACTTCTTTTTCAATCCACAATTCTCCATTTTCATGTTCCCAAACAGCAATAAAAATATAAGAGTTCTTGAATCCAAAGATTTTAAATTCCTTTCTCAGGTTCTGTGATTTGGAATCGATTATTATTTTGTGAATTCCAAAATCGATTCTTTTTTGAGTGAAGCAACAAGGAATAGGCCCTCTGACAATTGTGTCATTAAAAACTATCTCATTGTCAATTTTCACTGTCAAGTCTGGAATAAATTTATTTGATTCTTGGGCTATTGCAAATGAAACTTTCTTTTCGAAGAATAGCCCACGAATTAGAAATGAAATCAAAGTCAAGGCGATAATAACTTTGATAACAACAATTACTTTTTTCTTATTTCGACTTTGCTGCTTCATCTTTCAAACTTGGCGGTAACGTCTGTGTATATGTACCAGGTAAATATATTCCGCTATTATTGTTTGGTTCTTCGACTTTCAATTTAACATTAAAAAGCATAATAGCTTCCTTTGACTTTCGGAAATTATCAACAAGCGTTCAACTTCATCCAAAGACCGGCTTTATTGGCTTGTGAGAAAAGTTCCAAGGCCCCTTGCATGTCGGGAAGCTTATGGGAGTTGTCCCACGGCAAGAAAAATTGGTTGGGCGACCTTTGGGAGTTATCCCACAGGGAGAATAGACAGGTTCGCGCTTTTGGGACAAGTCCCACGCCATGGGGAGGGTAGTTGCGAACGTTCCTTTGTTATGTAACTTGCTTTGCTGTCAGATGCGGATTTCGTACGGCAAATGCCGCAGGATGCGGATGGGAGCGGGGACTGCTTTGAGGCGATCGTTTATTGTTGAATTCAGCTTAGAACGGTTTAAACTAAATCTTTTGAGGGGTGCGTTTAATCAATTTCAGTTCAGACTTGTTGTTAGGGATGGAATATTTAATCGTTTCCGCTTAGCCCTGGCGATAGAACGGGGCCGCAACGATTTTTAAACGAATAGAACATGGACGCAAACACTAAACAGAACTTAAACGGCAGCGGGCTGGAAAGCTTGTTGGAGCAATTGTTGAACGAAGACGCACACGAACGCCATACGGCTCGTGAAAAACTGGTAGCAATTGGCGAACGCGTATTGGAACCGGTCGGGAGCCTGCTGGACCATCCGAAACACTTGTACCGCTGGGAAGCCTTGAAAGTGATGTCGCTGATTGGCGCGCCAAAGTCGATACCGGCATTTATTGCAGCGCTCGAGGATGAAAAGGGAGATATCCAATGGCTGGCTGCCGACGGATTAATTCGGACCGGCAAGCACGCGATTAAACCTTTGTTAAAGGCGATCCGCGAAAACGACCGCTCTGTTTTGTTATTGCACGGCGCGCATCACGTGTTTTCCGAATTGCGGGATCAGAAAGAGTTGCCCGAAGACTTTCCTACCAAGAAATTATTGAAAGCTCTTACTGATTTAAGTGAAAATGCCAGCCTGAAAGTGATGGTTCATAATCTGCTCGAGGATTTAAACTAATACGGCCAGGGCAGTTTTAGTTGTTGGTTCTTTGTGAGATAATCTGATTTCCAATTGTCAGCTCGAATTTCTTCAAGCTGACTTTTTATAAACCTTCATTTGGTTGTTGTTTATTTCGGATGACTTGGCATTAGCTTTTCTCCATGAGGATCACTTTTTCGCCGGTTTTCAACTGGTCGTCGGTGCGGAACAGTCGGGTAGAGCCATCTCCGTTTTGGATCAGCACCGGGAGTGCTGTGTCGAAATTCAGGTTTTGCTCTTTCAGCCATTCGCCAACAGGAAGATCTTTTCCCATTGTTTTCGTGTTTTCGGTAAACTTGCCGCTACTGATGGCGGTAAACCATTGCGGTAATTGCACCGTTGCCGAGAATAACCTCGCCGCATTGAATTTCTCCAGCAATCCGTTGCCAACGCTCGAATCTTTTCCCGAAACAGCCACATAAACCTGCGGAATGAGGAAGGCCTCGCGTGCCAGCTGAGCGGCCAGTAAATTCACCTGGCTGTTGGTGGTCAGACCGATGAAGGCGCTGAGGTTTTCGGGCGACGTTTCCGCAAAACTATCCTCGTTCAGCGCGTTCCCGTAAATACAGTTCAGCCCCTGCGATTGCGCCCGTTTCACCATTTCGCGGTTGTTGTCGATCAGCATTACCTGCTGGCTGCCCATCAACCTTTTGGCGAGCCACAGGCTCAGCGGGTTCACACCCAGAATGAGCGTGCCTTTTCGTTTTTCCATATAAACCAATTCGCCTCGGCGGCGCAGCCAGTTCGCTGTCCAGCTTAGCAACACCGGCACGGTGAGCGTGGTGAAGATGGCCATGAAGACCAGGATGGAGAAGATGGTGTTATCGATGATGCCCATGCGCAGGCCAATTTCGGCGATGATGATTTCAACCGCTCCCCGGCCGTTCATGCCTGTACCGATGGTCAATCCTTCGCGCCAGCCATTTCGGGAAGGCAGGTAGAACAAGGCCGTTCCGATAATTTTACCAATTACCGCCAGCGCGGTGATCAGGATCAACAGTCCCAAATCGGTTTTAAAGACATTGATATCGACGAAGAAACCTGCCGACACAAAGAAAATGGGTGCCATGAAACCGATGGAAACGTCGTAAAAAGCTTTATTGAGTTCCTTGGAAATATTTTTGGGGAAGAGATTTCCCTTGATAAACAAACCAGCCATAAAAGCACCGAGGATGCTGTGCATGCCAGCCAGCTCGGCCAGCTCACAATAACCGAAGGCAACAATCAGGATGATGGTAAAGTAGGCAGTACTGTTTTTCAGACCCGACTTCGAAATGTATTTCCCGAGGCGCGGCAGCACAAATACCCCGATTGAAATGGTGATACCGAAAAAGGCCGCGATTTTGGCGCCAATCAGGAGCAGTTGTTGCATGTCGATGGCACTCGACTCGGCAAAGTTGGTAATGCCCGAGAAGATGACCAATGCCAGCGTATCGGAAATGAGTGCCCCCGCCATCATGACGTAGGCAATTCGGGTGTTCAGTAGTTTCAAATCGATCAAAATTCGGCTCTTGGTGGCCAGTGAGGTCACCCCAATGGCAATGGCCACGAATAATCCGGCCATGGGTTTTCCGCCAAACCACACAATGGTGAAATAGCCTAAAGCGAAGGGAACGAAAAATCCTCCAATGGCTGCCAGCAGTCCGGGCCACGAGGCTTTTTTAAGGTCGTGAAAGTCAATCTCCATCCCGATGTAAACCATGAGCAGGATGATGCCGATTTCAGAAAGTACCTTAATGGAAGGTGTCAGTTCGAGCCAGCCGAGTAAGCCAGGGCCCAGCAGAATACCGATTAGTAACTCACCCAGAATAGCGGGATAGCCGATCTTTCGAATGGCAATTCCACCCAGGTAGGCAGACAATAGGACAGCAGAGACATTTAGAATATTAATGTGAAATTCTTCCATGGTTCAATTGTTTACAGGCATTAGCGCTTCCCCAATTTAAAGAATTTCCGGAAATAAAAGATGGCAAAGTATTAAATGGATTGTTAATACGGAGGTTGATAATGCAGGATCGGATTTCGATCAAGTTGTAAGTCAATTCAGTTGCTGGAGCGGATTTGTAATCCGATCCCTTTTAATTCGAAGATTTGTAATCCCACTATTTGTGGAGGCGTTCAAATAAATTGAACTTCAACCAGGCCTTTTTCCCCGGCATAATCTCTGGCTGAGCTGTATAAATAATCTTCCGGGCGAGCAACGATTTCTGCCTTTACTGGGTTTTGGTGGATGTAGTTTAGTTTTTGCTCCAAAAATTCACGCATGTGAATTTCTTTGGCATCACTCCCATCTTGCCAGACTTTGTAGTTTTTAATTTTCTTATTGTTTTTGCCAGCATACCAAAATTGATTCAACATCCAATTGCGCCTGCTCTCTGTAGGATGCTGAATGACCTCTATCAATGCTTTATTCGTATACTTTTTGAAATCGCGGATAATGTTTGATAAATGCTCGTCATTCTTCGTCCCGGCGATCAGGTGTAGGTGATTTGACATCAGACACCAGGCATAAACTATTAGTTCTTTATTTGAAATACAGTAATTCAACGAATCAATAACTAGGTGCTTGCATACAGGGCGGGTAAATATATCGATCCACTCAACCACAGTCAGCGTCAAAAAATAAATATTCCCGGTAGTTATTTTATTCTTTTGTCCCATTATGATTGATGGAGAAGCGCAGTTGTGTTTTATTCTCAAGTTAGTGAAAATGGATTTCAAATCCATGGATAGGAGCGTCCGGATTATAAATCCGGACGAGCAGATTTTCAAATCCATGGATAGAACCAGTTGCTGGATCGGATTTGTAATCCGATCCCTTTTAACTCGTGGATTTGTAATCCCGCTAATTATTCTTTTTCAGAACGAATCCGGTGTGGTCCATTTTGTCGCAAAAGGCCAGGAACAGGTTCACCATCATGAATTGATCAGGCTCGTAGGTGCCTTTGTTGATGTGGATTTTCCGCTCGATGATCATTTGCTTTTCGTTTTTCTGATAGCGATAGTTGCAAGCGCCGTACTGGTTTTCCAGGCTTTTGTCCTCCGGCGTAAATTCAACCTCGTACGATTCGGGCAGGTTTATCACCAGTGAGTCGCAGTATTCATAGCCCACAGGTTCGTACAAAGCGGTTGTCCGTTTTTTGCTCAGGCTTTTGGGGAAATCGTTCGAAAACAGAAAGCTCGGTTTTACCATCAGCCGGGTGCCGGCTTTTGAACAAACGCCGCTCATTTTGCCATTGACGTTCAGGCGCGCCATGGTTACCGTGTCAGTCAAATCCGAGACAGAATAGTCGCTTAGCTCGAGTCCGTCGGCATCCAGGTGGCGCAGCAGGATCTTCTTTTGATCGTCGCGCGACAGGTGCGCAAGTCCAAAGATTTCTTCAAACTGCCCGTTTTTAAAGTCGCTCTGAAGGTTGACTTCGGTAGGGCCGCTTTCCGAAAGGTTCAGTCTGATAGTGCTTTCTCTGCGATTGTCGTTGGTGCGATAAACCGGTGTTCTAACCAGTTTTCCACCTTCTTCGGTAATCATCAGGGCATATCGGTCCGAGTTGGAAGTTCCGATGTATCCCGCCGGGTAATTCTGGCTGGTGCACTCGAGCCAGGTCGTGTCTTGCTCAAAGGGAACGCACAGGATGACATGGTTGGTTTGGCTTGCCGTTGCGAATTCGGGGTAGATGATTTTCTGATCCAGCCCGTTGCCAATTTCAGTGTAGTAGGCACGAATACCGACATGCTCCAGTAGACTACGCATGTAGTTGCTCAACGCTTTACAGTCGCCGTAGCCTTTTTCATCCACATTGCTGGCAGGTGCGGGTTGGAATCCTCCAATGCCGTACATGATGGCTACGTAGCGGGTTTTCTGCTGCAGGTATTTGTACAAGACCTTTACTTTTTCGTGCTCATCAGTTATCCCCGCTGTCAGTTTCTCGATCTCGGCGATCGTGCTTTGCGGGAGTTCGTCGCGACCGGAGAGTAATTGATAAACCCATTGGCCATAAGTTTCCCAGCTGGTGAAATCTCCTTCGAAACCATCGAAGCTAAACTGGTTGGGCATGACAATTACGATGGGGAAGATCTCGTAATAGCCCAATCGCCCGTAGTCGTAAACCGAAGCTTTCAGGCTTTTTGCCGACCAGCTCATTGTCGTTGTCCCTTCGGCTTTTTGCTCTTCAAACTGGAAATCGTAATTCCGGCTTTTGTAGCGAATGTCGAACTCGTCGGGCGAACTCACCGTAAGTTTGGCATCTTCCACCGAAACATAGAAATCCTCGCAGGGAATCCAGTTGGAAAACTTGAGGATGCTTTTGTAGTCGACCGTGTAAGTGTATGCGATGGTGTACGGGTATTTGTTAATGGCCGGTTCAAAATATTTTGCACGGTCGTCGCTTAGCAGCGTGCTGCTACCGGTGGCGGCTACGTCGGAAAAGTCGTTTTTTCGGATGGAGCCAATTGCTGTGCCCTTTGCATCGTACAGGTAACCTTTGAGTTCGCTTATTTCTGAATCCTGATCGTAACCAACGTAGATGCCGGAAAAGCGTTCACCTTTGGGATTAAGAATGGTGATCACCTTATGCACGGTCATTGAATATTTGTTGAGTGTGCTACGTTTAAAGGTTGTTTCCGATTGACGGATGACTGCCCACGCATTCTCTTTCAATGAATCGGGAATTAAATCGGCACTGAATGGATTTTGTGCTGCCAGTTGAAAACCGAAAGCGACGATCAGGATGAAAAATAAGCTGTATTTCATAATGATAGTTGTTTGGCCGGGAATGACCGACTGGCGATCATCCCGGCTAAAACTAGTTTGGGAAAAAAATCTCTAAATGGACTTGAAAACGATCATCTCGTTTTGCTTTTCAATCACGCCTTGAATGAATTGTTTCAATTCTGCATATTCATCCGGCAGGAACATGTCTTTGCGGATGGTGACGGCAGAGCTGATTTGAAGGGTACCTGTCATCGAAAGGCATCGGTAGCTAAAGGTGCCTGCCGAGTTGGGCAGCTGGAAGGTGATGGTTTCCGGAACTTCAGACACCTCGAAATTCTCCGGCAACGTAATCGTCAACGATTGTTGCAGGCTCATCGGGTAGTCGAATTCAACCGGGAATTCACGCTTATCCAGTTTGAACGGGTTTTCGTCGTAAAACGGGTCGATACTGATGTTGAGGTAGGCCATATCGCCGGCGTTCATTATCATTTGGCTGGCATCAACCTTATAGGTAATGGCAAAGTTCAGTCCCATCGAGTCGATTGGGGGAACTTCCATGTCCGAAATTTTCAACTTCGAATCTTTTTCTTCAATGCTTTTAATGAACTCATCCAAAGAGCTCGATTTGCGGGCTTCATCTTTAAACTTGTAGGCTGCGTAACCTTCGAGTTTCTTTTTTACTTTTCCGCTTACATTCATACTGCTGTCAATTTGCATCACGGCGTACGAGCGCGAAACGTACGGTTGCAGGCTATGCAGTTCGACCCATTTTTCAGCTGCGTCGCCAATAATCCGTCCCTTGTCATTCAGGCAGCGGATGGGCAATAAGTTGATGAAAGAAGATGGGTCGGTCGCATCCAGCAGGAATGTGCCATCGGCAGTCTGCACATGTGCAATCACATAATTGAAGCGGGTCAGCGACGGACGCCCCAACAGGATAATCCCGTGATCCTGTGTGCTCAGAATAAGCGGCGATGCCTTGAAGCCCAGCTGGCGCAGCAGAATAACCAGGTTGAGGTTGATATCGGCAACATTGCCTTCACCGTCTTTAAAAGCTTTGTTAACCGATGAAGTGGTGTAAATCGAGCGCTTGCCGTTCCAGCTCATTTGCGATTGCATGTAGTTTAATGCAGCGCCCATCAGCGGAATATCGGTGTAGCCGGTTGCTTTCAGTTGTTCAACAGCCTCTTTCAAGTGTCCCTCTTTCGAGAGCTCGCGACCGAAATTATAGCTTTGTTGTAGCTTGTCGTCTGTGGCTTCCCAGGTCGTTGTGTAGTAGTGCATGTTTGCATTTGGGAACTTCGTGTATGCCAATTCAAACTCAACTTTGCTGACGTAGTTTTCACGCGAGTGCAAAAATTTCTCATTTGGAAAAGCCGGAATATTATTGGCTGAATACTCTGAAATATATTCAACGAAATCGTAGTCCTGCGTGTATTTGTACCCTTGCTGCGAGCCTTGTTCCTGTTGAATGTAGGTAATTGAGAATTTATCCGAGCGTCGGTCGGTTTTTACATCAACGGGGAAGTATCCTTTTTGTGCTTGGTTGTAATGGAAATACTCCGGAATGTCAACCCGATATTCGCTGTGCAGTACCGGGATTGTTGATTGAAAATACCATTCCTGCAAATTGAAAAGAAAATCGGATACAATTTGGTATTGCACTTCAATAATACAGCCTTCTTTCAGGTTAGGCATCGCAAATTTCAGCGTATTGATATGTTCGCTGGTTTCTTCAACTTTCGCATCTTTGTTTTCAAGTTTTGTTTTTTCAATAGTCCCACCTTCCAGTGTGTAAGTGAAGGCTTTAAACCCGAGCAATTTTTCTTCGTCGGCGCCATCTACATAAAGTGGAATACTGAAATCTCCCCAGTCGAATCCTTCCTTTTTAAGGATTTTGATACGGAAATGCCGTTGGAAATAAAGTTGAAATCCTTTTTGGGAAGAAGAGCTGTCGTTTGACCGGATCGTCGACTCGGCATATCTGAATTCGGTGTTTCCGGTATCAAAAATGTAATAGGCATAGGCATTCGAGTCGATCGGACAAACGTCTGCTGTCATTTCGTCCATGCTGATTTTGCCAAATTTTGTATTGACATCTTCGTCAGCCCGGGCTTCATTTTGGAACACCCAAAAGCATAGCCCGCAAATTACAAAGAGGGATCTTTTTATCATATATCTGAGGTTTTGGTTATACGCAAAGCAGTGTACAGTTCTTCTTCCAGTTTTAACAGGAGTAAAATAGTAGATTTTTTTAATTTATTATAATATTTCTTTGAGATATGTATCAGCTCTTGCTTATTTATAATTTGTATATATAAAATGGAGCTTTAACCTGTTTCTGTATAGGTTTATAGCTGTGCTGTGTTGGTGTCTGATTTTTACGAATCATCGGATTTGACAATGGTTTCATTGCTGATATATGGTATACTTACTGAGGTGTTTGCAGTCGATTCTACCCAAGAGTGAACTTTGAAGAGGAACAAGGCTGAATTGTAAATGCTTGTTAACGGTGCTTTATTCGGGGAGTCCCGCATTTCTGTTTCCCGCAGAATTTCATTTATTTAGTATTTGAATTCTCAGCTAACGAATGAAACACACTAAATCGATCCTTTTCTGCAATTGTGGCGCCGGACTGATCGCTCCGCAGAGGGCCGCTGAATTATCCGCGGAGCTCAGGAAGCTTGAGGCAGATGTCGTCGAGTTGCATGATTTGTGTGCTTTCTCCGTTCATGATGCTCCAAAACTCGGGAACTTAACAGCTGGTTACGAGCAGACAACTATTATTGCCTGTTTCCCGCGCGCTGTCAAAAATATGTTGCAGCAGGGTGGTGCCCGTTTAGGCGAATTTGACGTTTTGAACTTCCGGACACTTAATAATGAAGCGATCATTTCAGAATTAAAATCCCGTTTTTCGATCCCGGAAGGCGAGAGCAACTATTTGGTTGAGAAAACTGATTTGGAAGTTCCCGCCTGGTATCCGGTAATTGACCAGTCTCGCTGTATTTCTTGCGGACAATGTGCGCGCTTCTGTTTGTTTGGTGTGTACCGCTTCGATAAGAAAAACCTGGAAGTGGTGCATCCGCTCAACTGCAAGAATAATTGTCCGGCCTGTGGGCGAACCTGTCCAACGCAAGCCATTATTTTCCCGCGTTTACCCGAGAATAGTGTTCTTTCAGGAGCCGAACCGCTTGAAAAAGATAAAACCATTGCTGAGAAGCAAAGCAGTTTGTTTGTCATGTTGAATGAGCGGAATAAATCGCGACAGTCTATTTTTCGGCAGGGTGTTATGCAGCTGGCTGAGGAGGAGCGCCAAAAAGCGCTCGAAGAAGTTCGGAAAATGAATCAAAAAGAAGAATAGGATGCTGAAACAGTTGCTCTTTAAAACCGATCGTCGTTGCCTGTATAAGTTTGTGTATAACATGGGCATCAAGGGAGCAGTCGGGTTCAGCCGTTTTCAAAAGCGCCTGAAGAAAGGCGAGTTTTTCCCGGCTTTTCATTTTATTTCGGTTACCGACGATTGTAACCTCAATTGCCAGGGCTGTTGGGTCATGGGGAAAAAGAAAAACAGCCGCATGTCGCCCGAGCAGCTCGACCGGATTATTACGGAAACCAAAGCGCAGGGATCATATTTTTTCGGAATTTTGGGTGGCGAGCCTTTGCTGTATAAGCCGCTTTTCGATATTTTCAAAAAGCACTCGGATTGTTATTTCCAACTGTTTACAAACGGAACACTACTCACGCCTGAAGTGGCAGAAAAGCTTCGTGCTTGCGGCAATGTCAATCCGCTTATCAGTTTTGAAGGTGACGAGCAAGTGGCTGATGTGCGGCGAGGAGGGAATAATGTTTTCCAACGTACGCAGAAAGCCATTGAAAATGCCACGCAAGCCGGATTGATAACCGGTGTGGCAATAAGCGTCTGTAAGTCGAACCTGGAGATGGCCCTGTCGGATGAGTTTATGCAGTCGCTGGTGGACAAAGGTGTGTTGTACCTGTGGTACTACATTTACCGGCCGGTTGGTGAAAATGCAACGGTTGAACTGTGTTTGGACCGGGACGAAATTGACCGGTTACGCCGGCACATGGTTGAGGCGAGAACGAAATCGAAGTTGCTGATTATTGACGCGTATTGGGATGGGGATGGCAACGGTTTGTGTCCTGCCGCTTCCGGGCTGAGTCATCACATCAACGCTTCGGGCTACATTGAGCCTTGCCCCGTTATTCAGTTCGCTGCGGATCATGTTGACGATAAACCGCTGAAGTCTATTTACAAGGATTCTGCCTTTCTGTGGGATTTGAAGGCTGAACTGACTCGAAAAACCTCCGGCTGTATTGTGATGGAAGATCCGCAATGGCTGGCCGATTTTGTTGAAAAATATGGAGCCGTCGACAGCTCGGGAAGGGATAACGAAGCCGAACGCTTACGGCAAATGCCTCGTGTTTGCAGCCATGGTTCGGGAACAGTGATCCCGGAGAAAAACAAATTGTACCGCTTTGCTAAAAACCGCGCCTTTTTCGGATTGGGCGCTTACGGATAAAATTGATGATTAAGTCGCAACGATTATTGAAGGTTCCAAAGGATGTGAAATTACGCAACCAGCTGCGTCATGCGGCGGCTGATTTCGTGCGTTCGCGTCAATTGCAACCTCCGCTGCAATTAGAAGCGCTTGAGGCTTTAGCCATGGAAGTATTGGAACAGCAAGGACTTGATCATGAATTTCTTGATTTTACCATGGTGTTGTGCGGAAACGAACTGTGGCGCGATGTGATTGCTGCCACGCCTTTCGAACGGCGATTGTTGCTGTTGCCGCAATGCCTGAAAAATACGCAATCCTGCCAGGGAGAGATGGATTCGCTGGGACTGATTTGTGCCGGGTGTAAAGGATGCCAGATTGACTCGGTACTCGGTAAGGCCGAAGCGTTGGGCTACACGACCTTGGTTGCCGAAGGAACGACTGTTGCCGTTGGTCTGGTGGAAGAAGGCGCTATTGATGCGGTAATCGGTGTGAGCTGTATGCCTGTGCTGCAACGTTCGTTCGAGCCAGTTTCCCGCGCTGCTGTTCCGGTGATGGGCCTGCCTTTGTTGTACGATGGCTGCGAGAATACCAACGTGGATTATGGCTGGCTGTTTGAGGAGATGCACCAATATCGGCCGCATCCGGATAAACAGCCGTTGTCGGTGTCGTTGTTGAAAGATCATGTGGAAGACTATTTTACCACCTTCACCTTAAAAAATTATTTTCGGGATCAGAGTGAAGCCGAGTTGCTTGCCCGGCAGATGCTGGAAGTTGGCGGCCAACGTATCCGACCTTTGATCACGGTTTTGGCTTACCGTTCCTATGAAACTCAACCGCGCGACGAGGTGCAGCAAGCTTTGGCAGTCATTATTGAGTGTTTCCACAAGGCTTCGCTCATTCACGATGATATTGAAGACGATGACGACTTTCGATACGAACAAAAAACGCTGCATCGTACGCATGGAATTCCGGTGGCGATCAACGTCGGCGATTTCCTGATCGGAAAAGGATACCAGCTTCTGGCTGGATTGCAGGTTGCTCCCGAATTAATTGCCCGTTCGCTGATGGTGGTGGCACAGTCGCACCTGAACCTGTCGGCCGGTCAAGGAGACGATCTGCGCATGAGCGAGGAGCTGTTTCGTTTTTCAGTTGACGAGGTGCTTCAAATTTTTACCCGAAAGACTGGCGAGGCGATTAAAGTGGCCTTGCTGCTCGGCGCGATTAATGGTGGTGCGCCGCAAGAAGATTTGGAATCGCTCAGTCGTTTTGCCGATTGGTTTGGAATTGCTTACCAAATCAGGGACGATTTGAATGAATTTCGGTCGGAACAGGCGAAGGAACACATCCATCATTTTCCTTTTTTGTTGGCCTTGTTGAAAGAACGCTTGGAGGAAAGTAAGGACGAGGAGATGCTCAAGCTCTTTCAAAGAGGAAACCTGACACAGCTTCGGGAGTTGATTGAACGGGAGCAGGTTGATTTGCATGCCGATGCTTATCGGGATTTGTACGTTCAGAAATGCTACAACGAATTGGATCAACTGCAGAATTTGAAGTTGAAACTCAGCCTCTATGGCGTAGTGGGAAAAATCTTTTAGATCAGCGTACTATTGATGCCTCATCCAAAATTATACCTGCAATTTATTGAAACTGTCCGGAAGGGACTGAGTTTACTAGGCGATACGCAGCAGACGGAAATTGCTAATTTTGTGCGTCAGTCGCAACATTCGTCCGGTGGTTACACCGATCGGGGAGGAGCGCCCGATTTGTATTATTCGGTTTTTGGGAGCTGGCTGGCCGAAGCGCTCGACTCGGAGGATTCGTTATCAACATTGAATAGTTGGCTTGAAGAACAAAAATTGGAAGATCAGAAAAACGGTGTTCATCGTTTTGCGCTCTTGTTTTTGCAGCAAACGTGTTTGGGTAAGCGACTATCGGCATACAACTTGGCGCAAAAGTTAATGATGCGCGACTTCCCGGCCAATTTTACTTATCAACTGTTTTTGGCGTTGCTGCTCGTTGATGCTTCATACGGACAAAAGGGCTGGCTGCGATTTTTGGGCCGCTGGATGTTGCGCTTTTACCCGGTTCCGAAACAGGTTCCGTCGAGCGTGATTGCGGCTTTGATGGTTGCCCGGTCTTCATTGGGCTTGAGTACTTCGAAATTAGGCGCGGACTTATTATCCAGTTTTCAAAAGGACGGAGCATTTGTGGCATTTCGCGGAATGAACGAGCCTGATCTTTTGTCAACCGGCGTTGCGTTATTTGCATTGCTTCAATCCGGGACAGACCTGCGAGCAATTGCTCCCGACAGTTTGGAGTTTATTCAGCAGAATTATCGAAACGGAGCCTTTGTGGCGGGAGATGATGATCCGCAACCGGATTTGGAATACACCTTTTATGGCTTGCTGGCGCTGGGGAGTTTGGCTGAGTTGGTTGGAGACCTGAGTAATGAGTCGTGAGTTCCAAGTTTAAAGTTCCAAATATCAAATTCGAGGTCCAAGAGTAGAGACCTGTAAATGGTAAATAGTCATTCGTAAGTACCAAATACACTTTTGCCTTTCGTCATTTTACTTTTACTTTTAAGGGTTGACTTTTTCACTAGTTTATGAATCGAAAACGACTTCAGTACAAATCGGCAAGCTTGAATCGGTTACTCATGGAAGAGATGAATCCCGACGGTTATTGGAAAGGGGAACTTTCTTCCAGTGCACTGGCTGTTGCCGTTTCCATTGCAGCCTTGCATTTTCATGACTCTCGCGAGCACAAACCCGAAATTCAGCGTGGCCTGAATTGGCTTCAACAGCATGTAAATACCGATGGTAGTTTTGGAGATACGGTGGATAGTCCGGGAAATGTGAGTACGAGCTTGTTGGTTTATGCCGCGGTCAATCTATATGCGGCAACGGATGAAACGACTAATTTGCTCCGGAAAAAAGTCAGAGGGTGGCTGGTTAAAAAAGGAATCGATGTTGAATCGGATGAAGTATCCCGCTTTATTTTAAATCACTATCAAAAAGACTACACTTTTTCAGTACCCATTTTAACTTTGTGCGGGCTTTGTGGCGTACCCGGCCCGGAAGCTTTTCGGTCGGTTCCGCAATTGCCGTTCGAGCTGGCGTTACTTCCTCGCGGTTTTTACCGTTTTCTTAAACTGAGCGTGGTGAGTTATGCCATTCCGGCTTTGGTGGCCGTCGGAATTGTGGTTTATAAAAAGAAGCGCTCCAATTTCCTTTGGCGGTTAATTCGTCACTTCTCGATAAAACCGGCCTTGAAACGTTTGCAGGCGATGATGCCTGAAAGTGGCGGTTTTCTTGAAGCGATTCCACTGACAGCTTTTGTGTCGCTTAGTTTGGTTGAGGCTGGCTACCGAAATCTATCGGTGGTGGATGAGGGGATTGCTTTTCTGAAACGAACACAACGCGCAGACGGTGGGTGGCCAATAGATGTGGATTTGTCGACTTGGGTAACGACATTGGCCGTAAAATCGATGCGGAGCAATCTTCATGCTAAATTGGGCGAAGAGCAAAAGGATAAATTGATTTCACATTTGCTGAAATGCCAGAACAAGGTGATTCATCCGTTTAATGGAAGCAGACCGGGCGGCTGGGGATGGACCAGTTATCCGGGATCGGTTCCGGATGGCGATGATACGCCTGGAGTGATTTTGGCGCTTCTGAAGCTGGGTGATAAACCAGAGGTTTTGAAAGCGATTATGAAAGGATGCTTGTGGCTGAAGGATCTGCAAAATAGCGATGGTGGTTTTCCCACGTTCTCGCGGGGATGGGGGAAGTTGCCATTTGATCAAAGTACCAGCGATTTGACCGGTCATTGTGTTCTCGCTTTAACAACAGCATTGTCTGCTTGTGCCGGGGGGTTTACTGCTGCCGAGTCGACTGCAATTCGCCGGATGATTCGGGATGCCATTAGTTTCCTCGAAAGCAAGCAGCGTGACGATGGAAGTTGGATTCCGCTGTGGTTTGGCAATCAGCAGATGTCCGATCATTCGAACCCGGTTTACGGAACAGCACGTGTTGTTACGTATCTGCAGGATACGATTTCGCTGGAAATGCTCGAGGCAGGTGAGCTGGAAATTATCCGGAAGATGGTTGGCAAAGGGCAAACCTTCCTTCAGCAAAACCAAAATGAAGACGGAAGCTGGGGCGCCGCTTTGGGCGTCTCGGGCAGCATTGAAGAAACTGCTTTAGCTATTTCAGCTTTAGCCGAAAATCACTCCCATCGCGAAATTTGTGATCATGGGCTTACTTGGCTTTTCAATAAAGAAAAGGAAGGTATGAAGGCCGCGCCTATCGGCCTTTATTTTGCTTCGTTGTGGTATTTTGAAAAATTGTATCCCCTGACTTTCTATCTGGAAGCGGTCAATAAATTACTCGAGCTGGAGCCGTTTGATGATTGATCGTCGAAATCACAATTCATCATTTTAATTCGTTCACCTTCGGTTGTCAGATAGCTGCCCATCAGGTTGGCAGTTAGACAACTGTGAGCCGGAATAATTTCAATTAAATCGCCAACGTTAAAGTTGTTGAAAGCCTGGATTGTTGTTCGAATTACGCCGTGTTCCTGACTAAGTTTGTACAGGTAGTTGCGCTCATCCAAAAGAATCTTTTCGCCGTCGCGGTTAATCACAACCTGACCGTAAAGTCGCTTACCATCAATATTAATAATCGCATCTTTCGAAATATGAGCGGCACCACCGTAAATCACAACCTCGCTTCGGCTACCGTGTTTGCCTATCACAGGACAAACCAACCGAAGTGCGATATCTTCAAAGTTGCAAGATCCCAATTGGTATTGCATCAGGTCGAAGAAGATAAAGTTGCCGGGTCTGATTTCGTCGATACCTGAAAAGTTCTCGCAAAGACTGGCAGATGGTGTGTCGCCCAACGACAAGATCAAATCGGGGAATTCCCGCTTGTAATAATTTTTTAAGGCTTTCATTTTCAACACAGCATCGAAATGCCGGTTGTAAATATCGTGCTTGCTCTGGGCCAGGTAGGTGTGCCCGGTATGTGACAGAAAACCTTTGAATGAGAATTTTTTGTTCGCGCGAATGACGTCCAGCATCGTGTTGATGCCAAAGTATTTACTTGAAGCGATTCCAGTGCGATTGTGCCCCGTGTCAATCTCGATGAAAATCCCAACCGAACTTTTGATTTTCTTGGTCAGCATCTCCACCGACTCCAGGTTTTCGATGAGCAAGTTCAGCTTGATTTGCTTTGCCAAGGCATTGATCTCGTCTACTTCGAGGATGTTCGCCGGAAAAGCAATCGTGATATCATCCCATCCATTCTTCGCAAAATACTGCGCCATGCGAACGGAGGATACGGTGATGGCTGTAACTCCAAACTCCCGAAACCATTCGCCGATGACAGCCGATTGGTGGGTCTTAAAATGGGGGCGAAAAATTAAATCTTTTGACTTCGCTTTTTCTGCCATCGCTGCAATATTCCGCAAGCAAATTTCTTTGTCCAGTAACAATGTGGGGCGAACAATACTCATCATATCAGTTTTTAACAGTTATCTGTTTTACACGCTTATTCTAATTATCTCTTTCGAAAAACGCGAACAGCACAAGGCCATACCCGTTTGTTCTTTTAAGTGGTCTCAGAACAAATAAATATAATTCAGATTAGTGCGAAGAAAGAACATATAACGCACGTACGTTCTTTTCCACAAGCATGAAGTCAATTTTTCCTCGAACAGCGAGTTTAAAGTTAGTTAAATCACTATCTGAGACAAATTTTTTGTGGCAATTTGTAGCAAAAAAAAGAGCCCGATTTGGGCTCTTTGATGTATTTATAGTAAAAATGACAATTATTCCTTTTCCAGCATGATTGTTTGAGCCCGATTTGGACCTACTGAAGCAATGGTTATCGGTAATCCGGTTTCCTCTTCAATGAAGCTGATGTAGTCGTTAAATTCTTCCGGAAATTCGTTTTCGTGTGTCAATTTCGTCAGGTCACTTTTCCATCCCGCCAGTTCCACGTAAACAGGTTTTACATTTTCATTCAGTTCATAGGGGAACTTGTCGGTTACTACGCCGTCAACTTCGTAGCCGGTACAAACTTTAATGGTGTCGAAGTTATCCAAAACGTCGGCTTTCATCATGAATAATTCGGTTACACCGTTAATCATGATTGAGTATTTCAATGCTACCAGGTCTAACCAGCCACAACGTCTTGGGCGACCAGTTGTCGATCCGTACTCGTTTCCGGCGTCGCGCAGCTTTTGGCCTGTTTCGTCGAAAAGCTCAGTAGGGAATGGTCCCATTCCAACGCGGGTACAATACGCTTTGAAAATTCCGTATACGCGGCCAATTGTTTGAGGAGCGATACCTAAACCGGTACAAGCACCTGCACAAATGGTGTTCGATGAAGTTACGAAAGGATAAGAACCGAAGTCGATGTCGAGCAGGGTTCCCTGTGCGCCTTCAGCCAGTACCGATTTATTGTCAGTAATCAAATCGTTGATCATGTGTTCGCTGTCGATCAGGGTGAACGATTTCAGCACTTCTACGCCTTCCATCCATTCTTTTTCCCATTGAGCCAACAGTTCTGCGTAATCAAACTGGTAGAATTTTTCCAGCAGTTCTTTGTGAGCTACAACGCGGCTAGCGTATTTCTCTTCAAAGTTTTCAACCAAATCGCCAACGCGCAAACCGTCGCGACCGATTTTATCTTTGTATGTCGGCCCGATTCCTTTCAAAGTTGAACCAATTTTGGTGTCTCCTTTGGCAGCTTCCGAAGCGGCATCCAACAATTTATGAGTTGGAAGAATCAGGTGCGCTTTTTTCGAAATGTACAGGTTTTTGTGAAGGTCGATTCCCAATTTTTGGATGCCTTCAATTTCTTTTTTAAACACGATTGGGTCGAGTACGACACCGTTCCCAATGATGTTGGCTTTATTTTCATGGAAAATTCCGGAAGGAATGGTATGAAGAACGTGTTTAAGGTCGTTAATTTCCAAGGTATGACCGGCGTTTGGACCGCCCTGAAAGCGAGAAATCGCATCGTATTTTGGGGTTAAAACGTCGACGATTTTTCCCTTTCCTTCGTCTCCCCATTGGAGACCTAAAATGACATCTACTTTCATTATCAGATTTTTACAAATTCCCAGACATATTAAACCGCGGAAGATAGCCAAAGACGTAAACAGCTAATTTCCACGGTGCCAGCTTGGTTAATATTTGGCAGCTAAAAGTACAAATTATTTTGGCAAACGACATAAAAAAATCCTCTATTCTATAGTAGAGGATTTAATTTATAATGAGTTTATTCCGCTTGCTTATTGATTTGTTCACCATAGATATAGAGGGTGTGGTGCGAGAGTTTGAAATTGTGTTTCAAACAAGCTTCTTCGATGATTTCGCGAATACGAGGATCATAAAATTCGTGAACCTTTCCGGTGCCTGTATCTATCAGGTGATCGTGTTGAAGTGTCGCAAAAGCTTTCTCAAATTGGGCGATGTTTTTGCCGAACTGGTGTTTGACAACCAACTTGCATTCGAGCAAAAGATCGATGGTGTTATAAAGTGTAGCCCGACTAACCCTGTAGTTCTTGTTTTTCATCGAAATGTACAGGGATTCAATATCGAAATGACCTTCACGGGAGTAAATTTCCTCTAGAATAGCAAAACGCTCTGGTGTCTTCCGGTGGCCATTTTTTTCCAGATATTCAGTAAACATGTTTTTGACAGTCTCTCTCGTCCGGGGGCTATTCATATTAAAACCAATTAAAAATAATGCCCAAAAATAGGAATTTTTTTAGAATAGTTTAGACTAAATAAAAATTAATCTTCTACTTTTTCCATTCGTTCCACGTTGTCTACGCCTTTGATTTTCATGAGGCGAGAGATCAGATTGTTCAGATCATCAACGTTATGGATGTACAAATACAGGTCTCCTTCGAAGATTCCGTCATGCGTGTCGAACATTACGGTTCGCATGTTTATGTTATTTAGCTTGGAAATGATATTGGTGATTTCGCTAACGATTCCAACGCGGTCGAAACCATTCAATTTTATACGGGTGAGGTAAGATCGTTTTTTGAATTTTGTCCATTCGGCGGTGATGATCCGATCGCCTTGTTGCGACATCAGTTTGTTGGCAACCGGACAATTTCGCTTGTGAATAACCACATGGTTGTTCGAAGTGAGGTAACCAAGCACATTGTCGCCAGGAATTGGCTGGCAGCATTTTGCCAGTGTGTAGTTGGTCTCTTCCGGATCTTCTTTTAGAATGAATGTACTTTTCTTGTCTATTATTTTATCGGGAAGCTCAAAGTCGAGTTCCTCTTCCTCTTCTTTTTTGCCAAACGAAAGCTTCCAATACTTGGCCAGCTTGTTTTGGCGGCGGCTTTTCAGGATATTTTCGATGTCGTTAAAATCGATAAAACCCATTCCGACCTGCGCGTAAAGCTGGTCTTTGTTGGAGAGGTTATAGTAAGCGGTTAACTTCTTCAGAGTGTCGGAAGTTGGCTTGATATTAAATGATTTGAGTTTTTCCTCAATGATTTCACGACCGTCCTCGAAGTGTCTCTTTTTGTCGAGCTTAAAGGCCTGCTTTACTTTCGCTTTTGCTTTCGCCGTTGTGATGAATTTTAGCCATTCAATATCTGGCTTTTGCGACTTCGAAGTCAGAATTTCAATCTGGTCACCACTTTCCAGGACATGGCTAACCGGCATCAGTTTGTGGTTGATTTTTGCGCCGATGCAATGATTCCCGAGGTCGGTGTGAATTTCGTAGGCGAAGTCGATCACCGTTGCTCCTTTCGGTAAATTGACCATCTTGCCTTTCGGTGTGAAGATGACAATCTCTCGCGAGTAGAGATTCATCTTAAAATCGTCGAGAAACTCCAATGCATCCGATTCCGGGTTTTGCAGCATTTCCCGGATTTTCTCCAGCCAGCGGTCCAGTTCAGTTTCGGGCGACAATTCGCCTTTGTATTTGTAATGTGCCGCGAAGCCACGTTCGGCAATGGCGTCCATGCGTTCCGTTCGAATCTGAACTTCCACCCATTTTCCTTGCGGGCCCATCACGGTGACGTGCAAGGCCTCGTAGCCGTTTGCTTTCGGAATGGTAATCCAGTCGCGAATCCGGTCGGGTTTGGGTTTATAAATATCCGTGATTAGCGATAAAATATCGAAACATTGACGTTTTTCCGAGACACTATCTTTCGGTTTGAAAACGATTCGAATGGCCAGCAAGTCGTAAATCTCGTCAAACGAAACCCCTTTGGTCTGCATCTTATTCCAAATGGAATAAATCGATTTCAACCTTCCTGAGATATTGAACTGAATTCCTTCGCTGCCGAGTTCTTCCTCGATGGGTTTTATGAACTCGGTAACCAGGTAATCTCGTCGTTCTTTTTGATTGTGCAAACGGAATTTGATCAGGTTGTAGGTTTCCGGCTGCTTGTATTTTAGGCTGAGGTCTTCCAGTTCGGTTTTAATGGCATAAAGACCCAGACGGTGAGCCAGCGGTGCAAAAATATAGAGGGTTTCGGCAGCAATTTTCAACTGTTTGTGCGGAGCCATGCTCTCGAGCGTGCGCATGTTGTGCAGTCGGTCGGCCAGCTTGATCAAAATCACACGCACATCATTCGAAAGGGTCATCAGCATTTTTCGAAAGTTTGTCGCCTGTTTCGAATCGTGCTGAGCTGTGAACTCGTCCGATAGTTTGGTTAGGCCGTCGACGATCTCGGCTACTTTCTTACCGAACAGGTTTTCCATGTCGGTCAGCGTGTAGTCTGTATCTTCAACCACATCGTGCAAAATAGCGGCGATGATTGAAGTTGCACCCAAGCCGATTTCACTCGAAACAATTTTGGCAACTGCAATTGGGTGAATAATATATGGTTCACCTGATTTCCGCTTTACGCCAGCGTGGGCATTGTTGGCAAATTCAAAAGCTTTGCGGATACGTTCCTTTCCCTCGTCCGATATGCGTTGATCGAACGAACGGTACAGGTCGTCGTAATAATCGGCGATGAGACGCTGATCCGCCTTTGTTTGTAATTTGCTAATCCCTTCCTCCATAGATGCTCTTACGAAAATAAATTGTAATCGGTAAATATATATTATTCGCCCAAACAAAGCTTTTTGTTCGCGGTTTTTAGGCGGGAAAATTCACCAATCTTTAATAAAGAATAAAAGAATTTAGAGGTGCGAATTGTTCAAAAATGAAGCCTTGAAAATTTAGAGCGAACGACCTAAGTTTTGATTTCACTCTCAATTTGCATGAAAGCTTCTACCATTTTCTCCCACGAGAATTTCTTTTTCTCTTCCAGTATGTTTTTTTCGAAGGTCGATTTGCGGTTGTTCGCGTAAAAATCGACAAGGGCATCGGCAATGCTTTCTTTGTTGGGCTCGGTAACGTAGCCGATTACTTTGTCGGGAATAATCTCGGCAAGTCCGCCAACATTGGTAACCAGCATGGGCTTCTCGAAGTGATACCCGATTTGAGTGACTCCGCTTTGGGTTGCACTTTTGTAGGGTTGCACTACCATGTCGCAAGCGCCAAAATAGCGGGTTACATGTTTCTCCGGAATGAACTCGGTTTTGAGAACCACCCGGTCGTTCAGCTGTAGCTTGTTAATGAGTTCCAGGTAGGGCTCGGGCTTGGTGTAAAACTCGCCGGCCACAATCAGTTTCACAGTGAAATCTTTCAGACGATCATCCGCAAAAGCTTCCAAAAGCAGGTCCAGTCCTTTGTAGTCGCGAATAAAGCCGAAGAATAACAAGTAATTGGTCGAGCGCTCAAGCCCCAAGAGGCTTTTTGCTTCGTGGATGTCCGTCTTCTGGCCATAGTTGTCGTACAATGGATGCGGGCAGAGTGCGCGGGGCAACGATGTCCGAAATTGGTCAATGTCGTCTAAAACCGATTGGGACATGGCAACCATCCCGTCAATGCTGTTCATGAAATAGCTTGTCAGTTGTTGGTCGCCGGGACGCTTTTCGTGCGGAATAATATTATCCGCCAGGCAAATAACTTTGGTGTGTTTGTTTGAGCGCACGATCCGACAGATGGTTCCCAAGGCCGGAGCCATAAACGGCAGCCAGTAGCGGATCATTAAAATGTCCGGTTTTTCTTTTTTAATTCGTTTTCCAACCGTTACCCAATTGAGAGGGTTTACCGAATTAACTGTGCGTTTTATCTTTAAGTTGTCCGGAGCCGGTCCGTCAACATATTGTGTTTTGCCCGGAAACAGCAGGTTGGGGTATTGTATCGTGAAAGTTTCGATATCAACTTGATGCCCTTGAGTCAGAAACTCCTTTGCCAATCGTTCGTTGTAACTTGCCAGTCCGCCGCGGTAAGGGTAGGCCGGGCCGATAATTTTAATGGTTTTAGAAGAGGTCATTTTTGAAATTTTTCTCTCAATAAATTTGCAACATGTTTGTCAATTGGGAAAGTAAATTCGTCAGCATTTATTTTGCCGATATCTACCCAGCGGAATGATTGGTTTCCGTTTTGGTCGGCCTCAAAGTCGAAGGGTTTGTAGCCGACTTTGAAGTTCAGAGGATCTTCAATCTTTGCGGTGTAATATATGCTTATTAGCTGGTGATCATTGAAGTAGAGTGCCTGCTGAAAAAAGTCGGTGGTGTAAAAATGCTGAATGTCGATAATTTCCTGCTGACATTCTTCCCGCATTTCGCGACGCAGGCAATCAATTGTTCCTTCGCCGAATTCCAAACCACCGCCCGGGAATTTTGTCATGCGGGTGTCGAGTTGGTATTCATCCGAAACCAAAACGTGATTTTCCGCATTCAGGAAAAGTCCGTAAACACGAATGTTGAAATGTTTCAATTGATTATTAGGCATTGGGTGTCAGCTTGTCGTCTATAAAACGGATAATCTCTTCTTCCTGTTCAGGTTGAAACCAGTTGATTTCCTGATCGCGTCGAAACCAGGTGAGCTGTTTGCGGGCATAATGGCGCGAATTTCGTTTAATGAGCTCGACCGCAGTTGCCTTGTCTTGTTGCCCTTCGAAATAAGCAAACAGTTCCTTGTAGCCCACGGTATTTAGCGAGTTCAGATGGTGAAATTCAAAAACACTTTTGGCTTCATCTTCCAGACCCATTTCCATCATCAGGTCAACGCGTCTGTTGATGCGATCGTAGAGTTCCTGGCGATCACGGTTCAAGCCTATTTTTAGTATGTTGAAAGGGCGCTCCTTTTTCTGATCCTTACGCATGGAAGAGTAGGGCTTCCCCGAAGTCAGGCAAACCTCGAGCGCGTGCAAAATACGTTTTGGATTCTTCAAATCGACCTGTTCGTAATAAACCGGGTCGAGCTGTTTGAGTCGAAGGCGCATGTGTTCCAGTCCTTTTTCCTGATGTTCCTCCATTAATTGCGCCCTGATCTGTTGATCGGCATCCGGAATGTCATCCATTCCCTTGCAAAGCGCATCGATATACATCATCGATCCGCCGGTGACCACCAAAACATCTTTGGTTGTAAACAGCTCGTCGATTGTTTCAAGCGCTTCTTTTTCGAACAAGGCAGCACTATAGTAATCGTGGATCGAATGGTTATGAATCAGGTGATGTTTTACTTTTTGCAGATCATCGGCGGGAGGGACTGCGGTGCCAATTGCCAATTCTTTGTAAATCTGGCGCGAATCGGCTGAAATGATCTCGGTATGGAAGTGTTGCGCAATTCGAATCGACAAATCGCTTTTACCGATACCGGTAGGCCCCAAAACAACAATTACTGTTTTACTCATCTATCATCTTTCGTTGGAGCGCAAAGGTAGGTTTTTTTGAAAAAAAAGGAGGGCTTAAAGCCCTCCTGTAAGATCCTCCATTTCACCAAAAATTTCGGTATAATCATCCAGATCTCCGTAATCCAGACATTCTTCTTCTTTTCTCGCTTCGATCTCCTGTCCCAATAGTTCTTCTTCTAACAGTTGAGACGGGGCGTTACCGTTTTTGTAGGTAACTGAAGTTTCTGATAGACTTTTTCCCATAAAAATGTGCGTTAATTCAATAAAAAATAATCTGTCCATGAAAAAATCGAAAACATACAAAAGCTTCTGATTTTCGTGATCAAGAAGTTTCCATAGTGGAGTTCTCTTCATTGTGAATTTGTTTTGTCCGGTGAACCCCATGTCGAGTTGAGTAATCTCAATTTGTCTTCCGCATTTCGGACCGGCAATGAAAAACGAAGCCAATTGATCCGGATTAAATCCACATGCGTTTTGAATACAAATATGAAGGTCTGCAAACGTGTGCTTGCTGTCGGTTTCGACAGTAAGTGTAAAATCTGGTACTTCAGTTGAGTAAATTTTAAACTGGTAAACCATCTTTTAAGTTGTTTTAATTTGAAAGTTTTGTGCTTGTTCTCCTTTCATTTTAGCACACAGGTGAGTTTAACGGCTGGGTTTCGAAAAAGGTTAGGTAATAAATGTTAAAAAACATTAACTCATATTCTTGTAGGT
The DNA here is from genome assembly GCF_003610535.1 of Mangrovibacterium diazotrophicum. Lineage (NCBI taxonomy): Bacteria > Pseudomonadati > Bacteroidota > Bacteroidia > Marinilabiliales > Prolixibacteraceae > Mangrovibacterium > Mangrovibacterium diazotrophicum. The sequence goes on from NZ_RAPN01000003.1 coordinate 151,180, forward strand.
TTAACAGTTTGTAAACTTGCTTGTTAGAAGCGAAAAAAATATCAACAATTTCACGAAACTTGCTCATTTTGATTATCATATATTTGGGTTTAGTCCTGTCTTTCGTCGAAATGCTGACTTTCTACTGGATGTTTCAACGGTTCAAATTTGGTTCGATTTTTTTCGAAAAACGAACCGCCAATTATTTGTTTATCCACGATTATTTTTGAACTTGAATGCTTTTAGTCTAGCAACAAATGCGTTTTAGTACACTCTTCTACGAGAACATTCGAATTGCACTTAATTCCATTCGAGCAAATCTGCTCAGGACTATCTTAACAGTGTTGATTATCGCCGTTGGAATTACTGCACTGGTTGGAATTTTAACAGCAATCGACTCTATTAAAAATTCGATTACCAAGGAATTTACCTTTATGGGGGCCAATACCTTTACGATTACCTCCCGTGGTATGCGGGTACAGGTAGGGCACAGTCGTATTCGGACAAAAAACTACAGTTACATCGATTATTACCAGGCACGAGCATTTAAAGAGCGATTCGAATTTCCGGCGCTGACATCAATTTCGGTCAGCGGGACAGGCACAGCTACCGTGAAATACGGATCAAAGAAATCGAACCCTAATGTTTCTGTTACTGGCATCGACGAGAACTATATTTATACTTCAGGTTTTGAGGTAGCAACAGGTCGTAATATTTCGGAGCAGGACTTGGAATCGGGATTGAACGTGGCCTTGATTGGCGATGGCTTGGTGCGGCGACTTTTTGATAAAAATGAAGATGCTGTGGGGAAGGAGATTCGTGTCGGTGGCGGGCGGTACATGGTTGTTGGAACTTTGGCTGCCAAGGGAGGTGGATTTGGTGGAGTCGGTGACGAAATGTGTTTATTGCCCTACACGAATGTTCGCTCGTACTTTTCGCGCCCGCAGATGAATTTTAATGTGCAGGTAAAATGCGACGACCCGCGTTTGATGGAGACAGCAATTGGAGAAAGCGAAGGATTGTTCCGCATAATTCGAGGGTTAAACCCGCAGGACGAATCTGATTTCAATATTGAGAAGAGTGACAACCTGGTTCAGATGTTGCTGGATAATATTGGTAAAATTACGATTGTTGCTACAGTGATTGGATTGATTACCTTGCTTGGTGCGGCTATCGGGCTGATGAATATTATGCTGGTGTCGGTAACCGAACGAACCCGAGAAATTGGTGTTCGAAAGGCGATTGGTGCCAATTCCCGACTGATTCGTCAGCAATTTCTTTTCGAGGCTGTTATTATTGGGCAAATTGGGGGAGCTTTGGGAATTATTTTGGGGATACTAACCGGAAACATTGTATCGATGTTAATTGGCAACAGTTTTATCGTTCCCTGGTTTTGGATTTTCAGCGGCGTGCTGATTTGTTTTGGTGTTGGTATCGTCTCGGGCTATTATCCGGCTCAAAAAGCATCTCGCCTCGACCCAATCGAGAGTTTGCGATACGAATAGTAATCCTATTCGTTTTTCTGAAGGGCTTGACTCCGGCATTTTAATGACGTATCTTATTCTAAAAAATCAAACCCGAATGAAGAATCTCACCCTAGCGCTGATGTTATTTCTCAATGTTTCGTTTGTAACCTTTTCTCAATCAATCTCTAACAGACCTATCTCTCCGGATTCCATTGCTCAGAAAACCTTTTCAGAAGGACAGTTAATGGGAATTGCGGATATGATTGCTTATGTTGATGAATTTGTGTGCGCAAAAACCGGAGAGCAAGATGTTGTTCTTGCATACTCTGAGTTTTTTCAGGGCTGGCAAAACACGATGACTTCAGCGGGCAGCAGCGTTGAAATATACACCGATTATTGTATTCCTTTTAATAGCAAAATGGACTTTCTTGGTGCCCTGGACTCTATAACATTTGAAGCTTTTTTTTATTTGGATGATTATATCAATGGATTGCGCTGGAACGATACGCTTTTGGTTGATATTAATTTGGCACACGTTGAGTTACGGTCGATTGGACTGTTCTCAATTTATATGAAACGGTTGGGAGAGGGGGATTGGAGATTCAATCAGTTGTATGAGGCAGTTGATGCAGTAGGAGATTTTCCTCCTAGCATTATTTCAATTTTCAATATTCCAAAGAATAACTTTGACTTTTCGCAATATAAAGATCGGCTTCTGGCAGTAGTCGTTATTTTAACAAGCACGACGGTTAAGCAATTGTACGATGCTTACATGGAAAAAGAATCGCATCAATAAGGAATAAAATAAAAAGGGCACCCGAATGGATGCCCTAGATATTTTTTCTGGTTTCAGAATTATTTTACTGAATCCATGTATTGGATCAATTCGCAAACTTTTGCAGAGTAACCCATTTCGTTGTCATACCAAGAAACAACTTTAACGAAGTTTGGAGACAATGAGATACCAGCACCAGCGTCGAAGATTGAAGTACGAGTGTCACCAACGAAGTCGTTAGAAACAACTTGATCTTCAGTGTAACCCAGGATACCTTTCAAAGGACCTTCAGATGCAGCTTTCATAGCAGCACAGATCTCTGCGTAAGAAGCACCTTTTTCCAAACGTGCAGTCAAGTCAACTACAGAAACGTCAGGAGTAGGAACACGGAAAGCCATACCTGTCAATTTACCGTTCAATGCAGGAATAACTTTACCTACAGCTTTAGCAGCACCAGTTGAAGAAGGGATGATGTTTTGACCAGCTCCACGACCACCTCTCCAGTCTTTCATTGAAGGACCGTCAACAGTTTTTTGTGTAGCTGTAGTCGCGTGAACTGTAGTCATCAAACCTTCAACGATACCGAAGTTGTCGTTCAATACTTTAGCGATAGGAGCCAAGCAGTTTGTAGTACATGAAGCGTTTGATACGAAGTTCATGTCGTTAGTATAAGAAGTGTGGTTAACACCCATAACGAACATTGGAGTATCGTCTTTTGAAGGAGCTGACATGATCACTTTTTTCGCACCAGCGTCGATGTGACCTTGAGCTTTTCCTTTTTCCAGGAACAAACCTGTAGATTCAACAACATATTCGGCACCAACAGCACCCCAAGCGATATCAGCAGGGTTTCTTTCAGCAGTTACGCGGATTTCGTCACCGTTAACAACCAATTTACCATCTTTTACTTCAACAGTACCTTGGAAAATACCGTGAGTAGAATCGTATTTTAACATGTAAGCCATGTATTCAACATCGATCAAGTCGTTGATAGCAACTACTTGGATAGTACCTTTAGCGATAGCTTGACGGAAAACGAAACGTCCGATACGGCCAAATCCGTTAATACCGATTTTAATTTTTGACATAGTTGAAAGTTTAATAATTAATGAACGATTTATCTTTGATTTATTAGCTCATTTTTTAAAAGCCACACAAAATAACGAACTAAAATTAGAATGGTCAAATTTTTTAATTTCGATTTGGGTATTTCCTCACTCAGTTTAAAATTTAGTTAATGTTGGTTTTTAAGACCATTAGATCGTTATTTAAAGAGATACACTTTTAATTCTTCATTTAGATTTTGATTCGGATTGTTATTGTTTGGATGACAGACTTTTCGCTGTTTCTTGTCGTTTGGGTACACTATATATAGTATAGCGTCTGTTGCTAATATACTTTCGGTGCCGAACGAAGGTTTCGAATATATCAATGGCTTTACCCGGAATTTACTGCAGGGTGAGTACGAAGTTTAGAAAGGTGCATGCAGGTAAACTCTGTTTATTGGGCGAGCAGAAGGGTTTGCGAAGAGCCCATTTTCATGTTTTTCACAATGCTAATCGCATTTTTACGTGCAGCTTATAAACAAAAAAGTGTTGAAAAATAGGTGAAATTCATTTTTTGATAGTTCAAAAGGCATTTTTGATCAGTCTTAAAATAATATGTTCACAAAAAATAATTATGTTATTAGATTATTTTTTGACTAGGAGAAAATCCGGATTAATTTTCTCAATTTTTGCTTTTGAGTAGGCCGGGCATTCACACGTTTTACAACTTGAAATAGTGCCGCATAATATAACTGCCATCAAGAGTAAATAGAATTTCGAATTTATTTTAAGATTTTCCATCATTGTTTGAAGTATTGTCTATTGTATGAGTGTATGCCTTGAAAAACAGGGCTGTAACCGCCGTTTTGACGTGGCATGATAATATTGTTTCTGTGTATGTTTTTACTAAATTCCCGGAATCGCTGTAGTATATAAACTCAGTTTTGTCAATGTTTATTGCAGATCAATTATGAAAAAGAAGATAAAAATGTACGAAGTTTTGGAAATAGAAATTAAATTCCCGAAAAACTATTGAAATAAAAATAAATTTAAAAACATTCAATTTAGATAATAGCTAAAGTCCTTTGTTTTAGCGGAGTTTGGCCAGTTTTTCTGAGTGGGATATCTTCGAAAAATAGTTGAAAACTATTGCTTATTGAACAGAAATGTCTTAGGTTTGTGTGAGTTTAACGTGTGGTGCGCAAGTCTCAGTTTGAGTTATTTGAGGCGCATATTTATAAAACCTATTTCAATTTTACCTTATTCCGAGTAATATTAAATTTGGATATTATGAAGAGAAACTTTACTTGGTTTATTCGTCAGATAGTTTTGGCCCTGATGGCCTTGGTTTGGGTAGTGCCTGTTCAGGCTCAAGCTTTGGAAATTGATCCGACCGGGCTTTCTGTTGGTGCGGTCGCACTCGGCAGCTCGATTTCTGGTGATATCTATACCGTAAAATTTCTCACGGCAGCAGATGATGTTACATTCGAACCTGACAATGGCGATTCTACGACTCCAACGCCAATTGTTGCCGACCAGGTATTTCAAATAACTTTCGATGGACCTGTATATTCTTTCGTGTCAGAAGCGCAATACAATAATATCCAGATTGACGACGATTACGCACAAAATTGTTTCAGCTTGGTGAAAGTGAGCGATGGAACTTCTGTTGCGTTTACCGCAGCCGTTGTAAGTTGGTCTCTGACTTCTACTGTCGTTTCTATTACGCCAAACGCTTCGTTAGAGAGCGAAACTGAGTACAATTTAATTATACTGGATGACAAGATGCAGTATGGCGTTGCCAACCAGAGTCCTCTCGGTAATAACAATGGAACTTACGAAGTTTACGATCAGAATAATTATTTGACAGAAGATACTACCGCACCTATTTTGGATGTTGATGCCGATACAGGCTTGTGGGAGGACGGTTATTATGTCGGAACTGGGGAAACGATTCTGACGGATGACCAACTGAAATTGGATTTTACGGAACCAGTTACAGCCGGCACAGGTAGTGTGCTGATCTACACCTGGAACGGAATTTTAGTGCAAACAATCGATGCAAGCACCCTGACAACTGATCCCAGTGATGACTCGATCATTATTATTGGTGGTGTTTCTGGTCTGACAGTTGGACAAGATTATTACGTTATTGTTGAGCCGGGAGCTATTCAGGATTTGAACGGTAATCTTTTTGCCGGGGTTGACGAAGAAGATGATTGGTCGTTTACCCTAGAAGCCGATCAGATTCCGGATGTGATCTCTTATTCTCCAACAGGCTCAAATGTGTCTTTGACTTCGGATTTGATGATCCAGTTCGATCTCCCAGTCGTTTTAGGAAGTGCTGGTACCGTAACGCTTTATCTGGCTGACGGCACCGCGGTTCAGACATTGGATGTTGTAGCCGATGCCATGTATTTTTCAATTGTTGGTAACAAAGTTTACATCGATATTAATAGTTTGACTGAATCAACAGCCTATAAAGTGTCGGTTGATGCAGGAGCATTCCAGTCATCGGCTGGTGAATCTGCAGCAGCGATATCTTCTGATGATTGGCAGTTTGAAACAGAGTCGAATCAGGATTTGTTGTTAGTTAGCCTGACGCCACCTGACAATTCAGTAGATGTTCCCTTAGATCAGATTTATCAAATGGAATTCAATCAGGGTGTTCAGGCTGGGACAGGAGTTTTCGAATTACACCAGGCCGATAGTCAAAATACGACGATTGCTACCCTGAGCGCAGATGATGCCCGGATTTCAATTTCAGGAAATACGGTATCTGTCAATCTGACTGGCTTAACCGAAGAAGGTGTAGAATACTATATTATCGTGTATCCGGATTTCGTTCAGAATACATCTTTGACGCCTGAATCTTTTGCAGGTATCTTAAAGGTGTTCAATTGGAACTTTACGATCGTTTCTGAGAAGACTGCACCGGAAGTGTTGTTGCTTTCGCCGACAGGAACGATTGCTGATAACCACCCGAATTTAGTGATGACTTTTAATGAAGCCGTAGAGTTATCTTCTACTGGCGGATATGCTTATATCTACGAAGAAGGATCGACAACTCCTACTTTAACAATCGAGTTAACATCGGACATGTTCAGCAATAACGAAGTGAACATTGTTTACGATGCGAATGAACTAGGTGGAGGCTTGGCAACAGGTACAAATTATTATGTGCTGGTTGATGCCGGAGCAATCCAGGATGTCAATGGAAATGCTTTTGCCGGAATTACGACAAGCACCGAATGGACATTCACAACCGGGAGCGATTATGCCTTGGGTATCGAAGATGAGGTGGCAGACGATGAGTTTGTTGTTTATCCGAACCCGTTTGATGATGTGATTTACATCACCAACTACGACAAAATCTCCCGCGTCTTCATCACCAACGTTGTTGGGCAGCGTGTTAAAGAAATCACGAATCCCACAAACTCGATTTCAACTTCAGACTTGCGCAATGGAATATATTTTATTACCCTCATGTTAGACGATGATGTAATAGTAAGTACGCAGAGAATTATTAAGCGCTAGGAATGCTAAAAGAGAGAGAATGAAGGGGGGGACGTGGTGCCCTCCTTTTCTTTTTTATAGCGACTGCATTTTGTTTTCAGTTTCCAATGAAGAACTTAATTTTGCGGTAAAAATACGCAAAATGAAAACTATCTTCGATCACCGCTCTATTCGAAAATATCAATCAACTCCTATATCTGAAGAGTTACTTTCCAAAATACTGGACGCCGGCACACGTGCTTCTACTACAGGGAACATGCAACTTTACAGTGTTGTCGTAACTCGTGACGAAGCGAATAAGTCCAAGCTTGCTCCGTTGCATTTCAATCAACCGATGGTTAAAGAGGCTCCGGTACTGCTAACTATCTGTGCTGATTTGAACCGTTTTAACCGTTGGTGCGAACTTCGTAATGCCGACGCCGGTTACGACAATTTCCTGTGGATTTTGAATGCTTTTATTGACGCTTCATTGTTTGCTCAAAACATCTGCTTGGCGGCCGAGTCGGAAGGTTTGGGAATTTGTTATCTCGGAACGGCTTTGTACAATGCCCCTGAAATCAGCCAAGCGTTGGGTCTTCCGAAAGGAGTTATTCCGGTTACGGCCATCACTGTTGGATACCCGGATCACAATCCGCCGCTGACAGACCGTTTGCCATTGGACGCAGTCGTTCATTACGAGTCGTACAATGCGAATACAGATGAACGTGTTAATAAGCTTTTTGCAGAGAAAGAGGCATTGGAAAGTTCAGCCAAATTTGTAGTCGAGAATAATAAGGAAAACCTGGCGCAGGTATTTACTGATGTGCGGTATAAAAAGGCGGATAATATCTATTTTTCAGAGAAGCTGACGACCTTTCTCAAAGAGCAAGGGTTTGAGATTTAAAAGGGATGAGAGACTGGCTCTCTTCCTATCGCGAGAAATAAGCAACCTTTTCCATGAGTGTTGCAGCTCGCACGGGCTTCACCAGGTATCCGTTTGCACCGTACTCGAGGCAGCGGTTCCGATCGTTTTCCATATTACTGGTTGTGAAAACAAGAATCGGGGTTTGCCTGTTGTGTTGACGGTCGAGTTGGCGGATGCGCAGGGTGGCTTCAGCACCATCCATAATCGGCATCCACAAGTCCATGATGATGAGGTCGTAATTATTGGAAGTAGCCTTCATAACGGCTTCCTCTCCATCATTAGCTGTTTCAATGACATGGGAGTTGCGTAGCGATAACTGAACAAACTTTTGGTTGATAGGATTATCATCCACTACTAAAATTTTCAAAGCGCTCCTGTTTTTAGATTACCATTTTAAAAGTAGATATATTCAGCAAAAAAATGCATTATTTTGCTAATCGATAGTTGTAGTTAGATAGCTTGAAACACTTATTTGTAGGGTAAACATAAATCAATTATAGTATGAGTGACGATAAGAAAATTATTTTCTCTATGTATAAGGTAAGTAAAACTTACCCACCGCAGAAACAGGTCATCAAAGACATCTCTTTATCATTCTTTTTAGGGGCGAAAATCGGGATCATCGGTTTGAACGGATCCGGTAAATCAACGCTCCTGAAGATTATCGCTGGACTGGAGAAATCTTACCAGGGTGAGGTTGTTTTTTCTCCGGGATATTCGGTTGGATACCTGGAGCAGGAACCGCATCTCGATCCTACTAAAACAGTTAAGGAAATTGTTGAAGAAGGTGTACAAGAGGTGGTTGACGTTCTGAAAGCTTATGAAGCGGTGAACGAAAAATTCATGGATCCGGATGTGTTGGAAGATCCGGACAAGATGGATGCACTGATGAATGAACAGGCCAAATTGCAGGACAAGATTGACCAATATGATGCCTGGAACCTGGACTCGAAACTGGAGCGTGCGATGGACGCTTTGCGCTGTCCACCAAGCGATCAGCTGGTGAAGGAACTTTCGGGTGGTGAGCAACGCCGGGTCGCATTGTGCCGCCTGTTGCTGAAGGAACCCGATGTCCTGTTGCTTGATGAACCAACTAACCACCTGGATGCCGAGTCGGTGCAGTGGTTGGAATTGCACTTGCAACAATACAAAGGAACTGTTATCTGTATCACCCACGACCGCTACTTCCTGGATAATGTGGCTGGCTGGATTCTGGAGTTGGATCGTGGAGAAGGTATTCCATGGAAAGGAAACTACTCTTCGTGGTTGGATCAGAAGTCGAAGCGACTGGCGCTGGAAGAAAAACAGCAGTCAAAACGCCGCAAAACGTTGGAGCGCGAGCTGGAATGGATTAAGATGGCTCCAAAGGCCCGTCACGCGAAAGCCAAAGCGCGTATGAATGCCTACGACCAGATGATGAACGAAGATGTGAAGCAGAAGGAAGAAAGGCTGGAAATCTTCATTCCGAACGGACCTCGTTTGGGTGAGCGGGTGATTGAGGCTCACGGCGTAACCAAGGCTTTTGGCGATCGCATTTTGTTTGAAGACCTGGATTTCGTGCTGCCGCCCAATGGTATTGTTGGGGTGATCGGACCGAACGGTGCCGGTAAAACCACGCTCTTCAAATTAATTATGAAGCAATTGCAAGCCGACAAAGGAACTTTCGATGTTGGAGAAACCGTGAAGCTGGCCTACGTTGACCAGTCGCATGCGGCAATCGACCCAAACAAAACGGTTTACCAGGTTATTTCGGGAGGAGCTGATTTGATTAATTTGGGAGGACGACAGGTGAACGCCCGCGCTTATGTGTCGCGTTTCAACTTTACCGGATCCGATCAGGAAAAGAAATGTGGCATTCTGTCGGGTGGTGAACGTAACCGCTTGCACTTGGCAATGGCATTGAAAGAGGAGGGCAACGTGCTGCTGCTAGATGAGCCAACCAACGACATCGACGTAAACACGCTGCGTGCTCTCGAAGAGGGCTTGCTCGATTTTGCGGGTTGCGCGGTGGTTATTTCGCACGACCGTTGGTTCCTCGACCGCATTGCCACGCACATTATGGCTTTCGAGGGAGAGTCGCATGTGCACTTCTTCGAAGGAAGCTATTCCGAGTACGAGGAGAACAAGAAGAAGCGTTTGGGCGATGAAGGTCCGCACCGCATAAAATACAAGAAATTAGTAGAATAAACGAGTTGAATGGCTGCCGCGAGGTGGCCATTTTTTTTTGTTGAAAGTTCTGCTACACAGAGACGCAAAGTCGCAAAATTACCAGATTGCTTTGATGAAATGTTGGAAGACAACGCGATAACTTTTGAAAATAACGATAACAGTTGTCGGGAAAATCCGAATTAGTGATTAGCTGGGATCATTTATGTTTTGTGTGATAGCCATTAACAGTCCGTTAGTTTGTTTAATTTTTTTTGACAAAATTTTGCAGTTGTCGCCATTAAATTTGATGGTGTTTTTAGAAGACCAAAATCATTGATGATTAAAACGAGGTGTTATGAAAAAATTTGTTTCTCTCGTTATACTGGTGCTGGCCATTGACTTGGTGCAGGCGCAAACTCAAGAAAGTACAAAACAACCCAACGAGCAGTCGAAAGTTACCCGGGAATATGATGAAAACGGGAACCTGATTCGTTTCGATTCGACCTATGTGAAAAGCTGGTCGTCGGATTCGACGATGGCACCGCAGGATATTGAACAGCTGCAGAAACAGATGGAGGAGATGTTTAGCGGTTCATTTGGTGAAGATTCTGACAGTTTCTTCGGTAGCCCGTTTCCCGGTTCTGCCAAAGAGTTTTTCCAGCATTTTGGTCAGGAGTATGGTGATAGCACGATGAATATGCCCGGTTTTCAGAGTTCGTTCCCCGATTTTGAAGAGTTACACCAGCAAATGATGCGGCATTTCGGGCAGCTTTTCCAAAGCGATTCTGTTCAAATCGGAAATGACACTGTTCCTGATCAGTTTCAGTTCGACTTTTTTGGAGATCCAGAAGAGTTTGAAAAGATTCAAAAAGAATTTGAACAGCACTTTGAACAGATGAACAAAAACAGCTCAAAGAAGATTGGAACTTGATTTTGTAGAGTCCCGGTCAGATCTTGAGTACAATCATAAAGTAAACAGGGGAAGCATTGAGTTGCTTCCCCTGTTTTATGGTTGTTGAAAACGGATTTAATCGTCGTCATCGTCGTCGGCAGGGCCAACCAATTCTACGGGGTACCTGGCTTCACCTTTCGCGCTGAACCACAAAATACGATTCAAAACATCGTCGTTTCCAGCGTCGATGTGATCGAATTCGGGACGCATCGACAGTTCCGCATACAGACGGGCCTTCCCGTTCAAAGCAGACAAGTCGTCGTTCATTTCATTCAACGGTATCCGGTTCCGGAGGGCTGCATACATCTCCAAATTTGGTTTCTCACTGAAGCACTCAAACATGGGCAGAGCAGTCGCATCCATCAGGTTCATTGGCGGAATACCAAGAATCTGTTCGATAGATCGAACCATGCTGGTTTGATTGTAATTGGTTGAAACGACCTTGCCGCTTTGGCTGTAAGCGCTTACTACAAAGCCTGTGGTTCGGTATGCCGAAACGTGATCCCAACCTGCCTGCGAATCATCTTCGGTAACAAAAATCACCGTGTTCTCCCAGAAACGACTTTGACTAATCGCTTCAATAATGCGACCCAACGCTAGATCGTTGTCGGCGACCATGGCACGAGGAGTCGGCATTCCGGGCCGTGTTCCGTTGGTGTGATCAACAGAGAGCGCCATAACCGATAGTTCCGGAAACTGGTCGCCGGGAAGATTTTCGTATTCTTTCAGCTCTTTAATGAAGGCATCGGCCCGAAACTGGTCGGGTATTTTCAGGTAGTCTGAAGCCGGATAGTTTTGCGACAACATGGGTTCCACGCGCGAAATTGTCGTGGTATTCCGGAACTTGGGTATTTCACCATTTTGATACATGGTGTAGAAGTCAGTCCAGGTAAGGCTTTTATCAACTTCAGGCATGCTGGCTTCACCGTAAATTCGAACACTTTTACCGTGGTCGGCGGCATTGTTCCAAATAAAACCTTTCTGATCGTAAACCAGCGCATCTTCCTGCACATGTGGATAGCTACGGAACCAGGCGCGCACGTTTTTTTCCACGTAGTCAGTCACCATAGCGGCATCAGTCCACTGGTGTCCTTCGGCAGAGCATTTGCCCGAAGCATGGTAATTGTCGAGCAGCACAAAGTTGCGGGCCAGTTGGTGTTGGTTGGGTGTAACACTGTCGCCAAAAATGCAGAGTGACTTTTCGCTGTCTCCTTTTTCCATGTCACCCAAAACCTGGTCGTAGGTGCGGTTTTCCTTGATGATGTAAACCACATGCTTGAATACGGACGGTTCGCCGATGCGGTGGGGCATGGGTCGGGCAGGTTGATCTTTACGTGGCGCCAGTTTGGCCAGTTCAATGCGGAAGTCGAGCATCAGTTCCTTTACTTTCTGCGTGTAGTCCTTCAATTCATCAGCATCCGGCAAATCAATAACCGAAATGGTTGCTTTTTGGTGGTGCGAGTTGAAAGCACCGGACTCTATGGCTTCCGTAATATCATCGGGATCGTCCAGTTCGAGACTGTTAATACGGGCACCTTCACCTTCCAGGTTGGTTACCACCAGTTGCTTGTCGGTAACGACCAGCCCGCCGGGATAGGCCTCGGTTGGAATAAAGCCTTCGATGGCGCTGCTTTTTGTTTCCGGATTCAGTTTGATCACCGCAATAGCGTTGTCCATCCCATTCGCCACGTAGAGCCGCGAATTGTCCGGGCTTAGCGCCAACGCATTGGGTGAGTCGCCGATGAGCTGGTGCTCCAGCGCGATGATTTTTACCGGGATTGTTTCAATGTTTTCCATTGTTTCAGTTGAAATAACTGAAACGTTGTCGCTGTTGCTGTTACAAACGAAAATATACTTGCCGTCGGTAGTGCCGGTAATGTCGTTCGGGTGCAAGCCAACACCAATATTTTTAACCAATTTACCGTCGCTGAGGTTGAAAACACTGAGGTTGCCGTTATCGATAGCTCCGGTTTTCGGGTCAATGTAAGCTTTGCCATAGGGAACACCGGCAGTTTCGCGGGTTGTGTCAACAGGCATTTCGCCACCCCAGTTGGTCACGTAGGCCGAACCATTTGAAATAAAGATTCCGTACGGAGCTACACCCGTGTCAGCCGACCAAACTGTCTTTCCGCTTTTCACATCTACCTTTTTGAGCATGTTGTTGCCGTTCAAAACAACGTAAAGGTAGAGCTTCCCGTTTTCGGAATTCAGTGCCAGCTCGTTCGGTAAAGCCAGCGGCGATTCGCCCTCGGGTTCAAAATCGAAACTGTTTGTGATCTGTAGCGATTTTCCGTCCCAGCTTGCTTCGAACACTTTCGAGCGTTTGCTACCTTTGTGTGCGGCGCTCCAAAAAATACGGTTGGTAGATCCGTCTTTTAAAACCTGAATTCCGGAGTAGGTACTCATATAGCCGTTGGTTTCTGCGGCATCTTTATAGGCGAGCCGGGCGATAATTTCGGTTTTGTCCGCATCGAGAATTGCAATTCCGTAGCGATCCTCTACGGCATACTGGTTGGTTCCGGAAATGGGCTGCAGGTCCAGACTGTGGTTTTCCAGCGCCGGGTCTCCAAACGAAATCACTTTGCCGGCCGGGTCAATGATCCGGTTGTAAGGCATCATAACCGGTAGTTGGCTGCGGTTGAGGGTGCTGTCGTCGTAGGCAGCATAATGAGCTGCAATTTCCGCATCGGTTTTGGGACCGGATGGTTTACATGAGGCGACGCTCAATGCCAAAGCAATAAAAATGCTCAATTGAAAAATCCGATTGTTCATGGTTGATATCTTGAGAAATAATCAATTCATTTTTTTAGTTGAAGGAAACGGGAAAGGAGGTTTTCACACATTTATTTCTAAGTTCCCGAAATGGAATAAATAATACGGGCGCGCAGAGTCAGCCCATTTTCAGACGGTAACTCGCGAATTGCTGCGGGGTTTGTTACGCTACTGCGGGTAACGTACATGACCGGTCCGCCCGACATGGAGAATGAAAAGCGCGAGCGGTTGGGTGCCAGGTTGAGCGAGGGGCCAAGCATTACTTTGGCACCGCCTTCTGCTTCATCTTCTTCCCAAAGTCCTTCCAAATCTTCGCCAATTCCTTCAATGCCGGCAAAGAAATTTCCCGTTAACCGGTAGTGAACGCCGATGCTGGTAATGACATCTACTTTGTCGCGGTCGCCGGAAAATGATTTCTCGAGAAGGAGGTTTCCACCCAGCTTCCAGCGGTTGGTGTCGAAGGCGCCGGTGATGCGGCTCAGCAACGAATAAACATCGGTAAAGTCGCGGTTGGCGCCAAGTCCCAAGCCAAAACGCAATCCCTGGCTGCTTCTACCTCCAATAAAGTTGCGAATCACTTCAACTTGTTGCGAGCTGCTAACATCGCTTCCGTCGCTGGGGATTCCTAAAGCTGCGTTGGCGTAAAGGGTGAATTTTGCGCCCAGGTATCCTTTCACCGCGAGTTGCTGTCCCACGCCGTCGTAACCAAAAGCACCACTCACCGAGTTTCCATAGCTGCCTGAATAATTCACGCTCCAGGGAAGGTCATCAGGTGTCAACGCTGAGGTTGAATAGAGGAACGGCTCGGGTGTTCCCAGCGGTTCCGAATCGAAAAAGTCAGTTTCGTTATTTTGAGCAAATAAGCTTATCCCGAAAGCCAGGAAAACCACTAAGCAGCTTATTTTTTTTTTCATGAAGATTTATTTTGATGATTAATACTTTCTTCAAATTAAACCGGTTTTTCGTTCAGCTTGATGAAGAATAGATTAAGCTTTGGTAATTCTAGATCAAACTAAAGTATATGCCGCCTAAAGTTAACCGAATTAGCGGTCAATGTGGCTTATCCACTGGTTTTCTGTTCCCCAATGTTTGTTTGGAGTATCGGATGTTTCCAGAATCAACTCGCCCCCGGTGCTCAATTCTTTTTGCGTAAGCCAGTTCCTCATGAGCGGCTTTCCGTTCAAACTGGCTTTTTGAATGTAATAGTTGTCTTTCTGATAATTTTTGACTTTAATTTTGAAGCTTTTGCCATTGCCGAAATCAATGGTAATTTCCTTGAAAACGGGAGCTGTCAAATAGTAGACCGGATCGCCGATGTTTGCAGGTGATAGTCCCATGCTGCGCATCACAAACCAGGATGACATGGTGCCGGCGTCGTCATCCATTGTTCGCAAGTAAGCCCTTGGTTGATTCTGATAAATCCGTCCAACGTACGGATCGACGCCTTTGCTGTTGTCGTTGAAATAGCATTGCACCACCGTGTCGAGCAATAGCTCGCGGTACAATTTCTGAGATTTCCAGGGTTCTTTGGTCGCATTGTACATGCCGGGAACCTGCAAGTCGGGCTGATTGGCATGGTTGTAGTCGTTCTCGTTGAAGAAATGATCGAGCTGGCTGATAAACGCATCCTCACCTCCGGCCAGTTCTTTTAGGCCAGCAACATCGAAGGGCACGAACCAGCGATACTGCCAAATGGTCCCTTGGTAAAGGCCGCGAGCCTGCATCCGGTCGATGTCGTTTTTGCTGAGGTCGGCAAAGTCTTTCAGCCAGTAGTTTTTGTATTCGAGTGCTCTGTCCAGATATTTTTTGCTCAACTCAGAGTCTCCCAATGTTTTTAAAATTTCAGACAAGGCCCAGCAGTCGTACGATGATTCCAAGGCTTTGTCCGGCGCGCCGTAATCCAGTGTTTCTGCTTCTTTTAAAAGATAATCTTTAATGTCGGCAAGTGGGACGTCGTAGCCTTTTTTCCAGGCATCGAGCAAAACAACCAGGGCGTGTTCGGTACGAACAGTGGGAGAGGGCTCGTGCATGGTAGCCCAATTTTTTTTGCCGTACGGATACAGGTTGGCGATCGACTTGGCAATATCGTCAAAATGATCAGGATAAAGCAGTGAGAGCATCGGCAGCTGTTCGCGGTAATTGTCCCAAATGGCCCAGCCGTTGTAAATTGGCGTTGGGCTTTGCTGAATACTGCCGTCAATGGCGCGGTAAACACCGTCGTCTTCCGATACTTGGTAAGGAGCTTGCAGGGCACGATACAAAAGTGAGTAGAACAAATCAACCCGGTCTTTTTCGCCATCAACTTTAACGTGCCCCAGCAGCTTTTCCCACTCCGCACGTGCTTCAGCCTTTACTTCTTCAAAATCTTTTTGGGTGATCTGCGCCTGGGCATATTCGGTACTTACCGACGAAAATCCAATTTGCGCATTCAGTTCCTCAGTGCCGTTGCCTTTTACAATGAACTGGTGATCTGCAACCGAATCGATTTCCGCGGCGCCCGGAATCTGCAGGTAGTCGTAAATCCGGTACACGCCTGCGCTGCAGGTTGTTTGTGTGTCGATCCAGCCGCTGATCGCGTCTTTCGTAAGATGATGTTCCTCGGCTACAAAACGTCTGGGCTGCGTAAACGAAAGGTCGACAAACAATCCGTTTTGCAGTTCGGGGAAATGATAATGATGTTGTCCGTAATTGTGAGCAACGGTCATCTCGGCCTGAATGCCGTTTTCAAAATTCACCGAATAGTAACCGGGGTTTGCTTGCTGATTTTTACGAATCAGAGATGTTTGTTGGTCATCATTTAGAATTGGCTTGATCAGAATATTCCCTCCGGCTCCGGTGCAGCCCACTCCTTCGAGGTGCGTGTGCACAAAACCCTCGTATTTTTTCGCATAATATTCGTAACCGGTATGGATATGCGGCGTTGTTATTGGCCCAATACTGAGCATGCTGAACGGATAAGCGGCCGAAGGGGACATTTGTCCATGGTCGCCCGAAGTTCCCAGAAATACATTGACGTGGTCCGTTAAACCTGATGACTTCGACTGGTTTGTGCCACTTTCTTGGCAAGCCGTTGCAAGGCTAGCAATCAAAGCAAGGCTGAGTATTTTCTTTCCTCGGAATCGCGATAAATAATTGAACATGGCGTTACTAAGTTTTCCTGCAGTCTCTTTGCGACTGCGTTAATTTGGATTAGAACTGAAAAAAGAACCACTCTTCATCAAAAAAAGACAAAGGATGATTCGTCAATATCTATTACAATTTGTCCGGGTGATTTTCGTAAAGATCACCCGGACTTTTTTCAAGCAAAGGAACTACATCAAGTAAAATTGAAGAATTCCACTTGATGGTTATTCGTCAAAACTAAGCACCACTTTCACCGGGAAATGGTCCGACGGCGTGCGGGCTACATATTTTTTCAAAGACACTTCTTTCGGGAAGTCTCCGGATTTTTCCTCTTTGGCATCGGCCACTTCCGTCCGGTAAGTATCAGTCAGCACGCCATAGCGCTCCACCTTAATCGCAGAACTTACAAACACGTGATCAATGCGGCTTTCGGTTTTTCGGTCGGATTCAAAATGATTGAAAGTACCATTCAGTGCATAGCGTATTTGAGCTTCCTCATACGAATCTTTCAATAGGTCAGAACCTTCCAGAATGGCATAGTTCGGGCTGTTTTGATCGACGTTGAAATCCCCCGTCAGTATCACCGGCTCGTCACCGCACATTTCTTTGATTTTACTCAACACCAGCTTGGCACTGTTTTTTCGTGCTTCAATACCAATATGGTCCATGTGTAAGTTGAAGAAGAAAAATTTGGCTCCGGTTTTCAGATCTTCGAATCGTGCCCAGGTACAGATTCTTGGTAGCGCTGCGTCCCAGCCTTTGTTCGGTCTGTCTGTGATTTCGGACAACCAGAAATGGCCTGATTTCAGCACTTTGAATTTGTCCTTTTGATAAAAAATCGGGGCATATTCCCCTTTTGTTTTACCGTCGTCGCGGCCAACTCCAACGTAGTTGTACTCCGGTAGGTCGGCAAGCATGTCGAGCAATTGGTCGTGCAGAACTTCCTGCGCACCGAAAATTTGGAAATCGTTGAAACGGATTAAGCCACAAATGACCGGGCAGCGCTGCTTCCAGCCGTTTCCGTTAATGGAATCTCCTTCGTTGTGGTAGCGAACGTTGAATGTTGCTACGGTTAACTCTTCTGCATTCGCCGAATTAAATCCGGCAAATACCAGCACAAATAGTGCAATCCAAAATTGTTTCATGTCTCTGTTTTATGTTGAAATTCTAGAATATCGTGGTTCTGTCTTCCTGTTTATTTCTCATTTGAAAAGGAGTAAGGGAAATCCTTTTTGCTTGTTCCTCGCTTTGGGTTCGGAGTGGAGCTCATCTCGAATGAGATTTGCGCACCTTTCATCAAATCTTCATGAGTCAGGTAGTTCTTACAGTATTTTTCACCGTTCATGGTCATTTGGTTGATGTAGCGAGTCTCCTTCGCGTTATTAGGTGCATCGATGGTGATTTCATTTCCGTTTTCCAATTCAATTTTTACCGATTTAAACAGCGGTGCTCCCAAAATGTATTGATTGCTTCCTGGGCAAACCGGGTAAAAACCCAGTGCCGAGAAAACATACCAGGCCGATGTTTGGCCGTTGTCCTCGTCGCCGCAATAACCATCGGGGGCCGCCGAATACAGCTTATCCATGATTTCGCGTGCCCAATATTGAGCTTTCCAAGGCGTACCTGCGTAATCGTACAGGTAAACCATGTGCTGGATCGGTTGGTTGCCGTGAGCGTATTGTCCCATATCCATAACCTGCATCTCGCGCATTTCGTGAATCATGCCGCGGCTCTTCATGCCAGCCGAACCAGGGATAATAAACACCGAGTCGAGCATGGTTACAAACTCCTTTTCACCTCCCATCAGGTCAATCAGCCCTTGCGGATCTTGAAAGACCGACCAGGAATAGTGCCAGCTGTTTCCTTCGGTGAAATCGCGGCTCCAATCGGTTGGCTCAAAGGAATCGGCAAACGATCCATCAGCTGCGCGGCCTGCCATGAGTTTATTTTTGGGGTTGAACAGGTTTTTATAGTTCATCGCACGTTTGGCGTAAATGCGGATTTCACTTTCAGGCTTGTTCAACGCTTTCCCCAAACGATAGATGGTCCAGTCGTCATAAGCGTATTCCAATGTTCTGGCTACGTTTTGCCGGATGCCGATATCATTCGGAATGTAACCATATTGGTTGTATTCCTTATAGCCGGTACGCCCCGAAGCACCAACCGTTGGATGAACGTTGTTGGCATCGTGTTTCAATGCTTCCCACAAGGTCTCGATGTCGTAGCCGCGCAAACCTTTCAGGTAAGCATCAGCAACCACCGAGGCCGAATTGTTACCCACCATGATGTTGCGATGACCGGGACTGGCCCACTCGGGCAGGAAGCCACTTTCTTTGTAAGCGTTGACCAATCCTTCCTGCATTTTCTCATTTTCAGCAGGGAACACCAGGTTCAGGAAAGGAAATAGACTGCGGAACGTATCCCAAAATCCGGTATCGGTAAACATGTACCCGGGTAGAACTTTACCATTGTAGGGGCTGTAGTGAACAACATTTCCCTTTGCGTCGATCTCGGAAAGATTGCGGGGGAACAGTACCGAACGATACATGCACGAGTAGAAGGTGCGAAGGTTGTCGATGTTGTCGTCATCCACTTTGATTTTTCCCAGAACTTCATTCCAGCGGGCTTTTCCTTTGGCCTTGATGGTATCGAAGTCGTCGTTTCCCAGTTCTTTCAAGTTGATCAACGCTTGTTCTTCGCTAATGAATGAAGAAGCTACGCGCGCATTCACTTGTTCGCCTTTCGAAGTTTCAAAACCGATAATGGCTCCTGCGTGGCCGCCTTCAAATACCTTGGTTCCCTCGGTAATAATGCTGTCGTTTACAGTTGCGAAATAAGTGAAGGGTTTATCGAAGACAATCACAAAGTAGTTTTTGAAATTATCTGGCACGCCACCGCTGTTACGGGTGGTGTAGCCTACGATTTTATTCTCTTCCGGAATGATTTTGATAGCCGAACCCCGATCGAAAGCATCTGTTACGATGTACGAGTTTTTGCTGTCGGGGAAGGTAAAGCGAAACATGGCAGCACGCTCGGTCGGTGCGATTTCGGTTGTAATATCGAAATCGGCGAGGTAGGCACTGTAATAATAAGGCTTGGCCACTTCGGCTTTATGCGAAAACCAGCTGGCTCGCTTTTCCTCGTTAAAAATTGGTTCGCCGGTGATCGGCATAATCGAAAACTGACCGTAGTCGTTCATCCAGGGACTTGGCTGGTGGGTTTGTTTGAAGCCCCTGATTTTGTCATCGGTATATCTGTACATCCAGCCATCGCCATTTTTACCGGTTTGCGGCGACCAAAAATTCATTCCCCAGGGCATCGCCGTTGCAGGGTAGGTGTTTCCTGTTGAAAGTGCGTATTTTGAACTTGTTCCGACCAGGGTACTCACATAACTGACCGGATCAAACGTCTGTGCATTCAATTTTAAAACCAGGCTGCAAACCAACATTGCAGCCATCAATCCAATTTTTCTTCCCATTTCTGTTATCTGTTTTTCGTTGCTTGTTTATGTTTTCTGATTCTTGTTTTTCTGCTATTCGTCGGAGTCGGTAATTTCTTTTTTCCCGGTGCTGTTGTTTGTCAACCAGACAGCATACTGCTCTTCAAGCTCTTTCACCTTTTCCGGGTATTGTTTGGCCAGGTTGGTTTGTTCGCCCGGGTCGTTTACCAGGTTTACCAGGAACAGCGAATCTTGGG
Source organism: Mangrovibacterium diazotrophicum (assembly GCF_003610535.1). Classification (NCBI taxonomy): domain Bacteria; kingdom Pseudomonadati; phylum Bacteroidota; class Bacteroidia; order Marinilabiliales; family Prolixibacteraceae; genus Mangrovibacterium; species Mangrovibacterium diazotrophicum. The sequence goes on from NZ_RAPN01000003.1 coordinate 171,557, forward strand.
CCGAAAACTTTTCGCCATTAACAAATGGATGGCCCAGCAGTTTCCAATCGCCATTTCGTGCAGCCCAGCTGTTGCCAAACTTCCAGCAGAAGGCATTGTGGTTCGACTCCGCTTTCGAATTGTCGATGATTGGCATCAGACTTTTACCATCCAGGTCACTGGTATCGAGGTCGATTCCACACATTTCAGCCAAAGTCGGCATCCAGTCGGCATTCACGGCTATTTGTCCGCGAACTTCGCCTTCTTTCAAATGTCCCGGCCAGCTAATTGCGGCAGGTACGCGGATTCCGCCTTCAAACAAACTGAATTTTGAACCCCGGTAAACGCCGGCACTACCGCCGCCATGATGAGCGCGTTCCTCGGTCGAGTAGCCATTGTCAGCCTGCAAAACGATGATGGTATTTTCCAGCAAACCCAGTTCTTTGAGTTTGGCGATGAGTTTCCCAACTTCCTCATCCATTGTTGAAACGAAGGCTGCATACAGGTCGCGTGGATATTCTACGCCTTTATCCTGGTAATACTCCAGCCATTTCGGATAACCCTGGTACGGATAGTGCGGTGTGTTCATGGCGTAATACATGAAAAAAGGCTCTGATTGGTTTTCTTCGAAAAAAGCAGAAGCTTCTTTGACCATCAGATCCGGGAAATATTCGCCGGGGTAAAAGACTTCTTCGCCGTTTCGGTAAAGGTCGTGTCGGTTTGGGCCTTCCCAGTAAAAGAAGTGTGAATAGTTGTCGATGCAACCGACCAGGTGACCGAAGGAATAATCAAATCCCTGGGCATTGGGCTGCTTGTCTTTTCCTTGTCCCAGGTGCCATTTCCCGATCTGGGCTGTTTTATAACCGGCATCTTTAAACATTTCTGCAATGGTGTATTGTTCGGTTGGCATGCCGGCTTCATCGCTCATCGAGCTAACGTTACCGCCCACACCTGCGCGCTGAGGTGTTTTTCCGGTGAGCAGACCAGCTCTTGAAGGTGAGCAAATCGGAGCCCCGTAAAATTGAGTGAATTTCACTCCGCTGCCGACCAGTTTGTCCATGTTGGGAGTCACTAAATCTTTTGCTCCAAAGCAGTTTAAATCGATGGCACCTTGATCGTCAGTGTAGATGATGATGACGTTGGGTTTAGCGTTTTTAGACTTCTGCGCGGCATGAAGAATACCGGGCGCAAGCATCACGAGACAAAGAGTCAACCGATAAAATAAAATCATGGAAGGAGTTTTAAGATTCTTAAATATACTATTGTTACAAAGAAAGAGACCAGATCACTCTGGTCTCCTTTTTATTTTTAACATTATTACCAACCGGGGTTTTGGGTCAGGTTTTCATTTTCGTCTATTTCAGAAGAAGGAACGGCAAACAGGTAATCGCGATCGGGATTGAATGATCGGGTTTCGATGACTTCGCCCAAATAGTTGTAAACGGGGCCGTTGTTCAATTCTTCAGCAGTTCCCCAACGTCTGAAGTCAGAATAAAACTGGCCTTCGCCAACCAGCTCAATACGTCGTTCCAAATGAATTGCTTCTCTCATTTCTTCTTTGGTCAAACCAGCTTCAAGTTCCGGCATCTCTACGGTTTCGCGACCTCTGATTGTATTGATTGCCCAATAAACTTCCGAGTTTGGAGCCGACAGGGATTCGTTCAGTGCTTCGGCGTAGGTCAGCAAAACTTCTCCGTAACGCAGAACAATGTAGTTCAGATCCGAATTATTATCCGAGATGGTTTGTGTTTCATCGTCGGTGTATACGGTTAATTTTTTCAAACCGTAGCCGGATTCGTAAAGAAGGGAAGAAGTTGCTGTTTTGCCGTTGTACGGATAGCCAACGATTGCAATTGTTTGGTGTAAACGAGGGTCACGGTTTTCATAGGGATTCTCTGGATCGTACAGCTCCGACTCGTCGATGGATTTACCGTCTGTCATTTCGTAAAGGTCGACCAGGTTTTTCAGCGGGGCCCAACGGTTCAGGTTGTAGCATTCGTAGTCGCGACGATGCAAGAAATCGGGGGACTGGTATTGAACGTCGAAAATTACTTCTTCGTTGTTTTCATTATCGGGTAGGTAGAATCCGCGATAGTCGGGAAACAGGTCGTAAACACCAAGGTCGATTACTGTTTTTGCTGCTGTGGCGGCTTCGGCCCAACGTTCGTTGTACAGCAAAACACGCGCTTTCAAAGCTAAGGCGGCACCCTGCGTGGCACGGCCAATGTCGGAGGAAGAACTGTAGCTTGTTGGAAGCAATGACGCTGCATCATCCAGGTCGGATAGGATTTGTTCAACAACTTCGTCTTTAGCAGTACGCGGCCAGGTTTCCTGTTCCGAAGCCGGGGCTTCCAGAATCAATGGCACATCGCCAAAATAATCAACCAGGTAGCTGTAAAGTAAAGCCCTGATGAATAAGGCTTCACCTTTCATCTGGTTTTTGGTGTCCTCGTCGGTAATATCTGCATCGTCAATGTAATCCAAAAAGGTGTTTGCGCGCCCAATACCCTTGTAAGAGTTGGCCCAGCAGGAAGAGAACATGGAGCTGGTGCTAAGTGCTGTACCCAGAGCAATTTCGCGGGTTCCGTTGGCCGAGTTATAGGAAATTTCGTTGGGAGTTGCCTGTTCCAATTCACCATTGAAATAGAGGTAGTTGCTCATCAAACTGTTGTAAACGCCGACCAACGCGGCAGCATACTGCTCGTCGCTACCTGACCAAAAAGTGTCGGTGCTGTACTGCGAGGTCGGGTCAATATCCAACAAATCGTTGCAGGATGCGAAAAGCATCAGGAAAACGGGTAATATGTATAAATATTTATTTTTCATGACGTTGCATTAAAATTTGAGGTTAAAGCCGGCAGTGAATGTTTTTACCGATGGGTATGAATAGTAATGATCTGAAGTGATTGGTTTTTCCGGGTCGAAATCCTTCATTTTAGAGAAGGTTAGCAAGTTCTGTCCATTTACGAAAATGGTGAGATCCTTCGCATTTACCCGCGATAAAATTGATTTCGGAATGGAATAAGAAAGTTGAATATTCTTCAAGCGCAGGTACGAGGCATCTTTCAACCAGAAATTCGAGTTGCGGAAGTTATCGCTTGATGACAATTCGTAGGTTGTCATGATGGGTAACTTGGCGTTTGGTCGGTCTTCAGTCCAGGAGTTGTTGACCCACTCGCGGGTAACAGAAGTCCCGTACCAGAATGGTGTTGCAACGATTCCCTGCGGATAGGTGTCAATGCCCTGTACTCCCTGGAAAAAGGTGGTCAGTGCAAAGTTCCGGTATTGCAGGTTTATGTTGAAACTGTAGGTGAAATCCGGTTGCGCATCACCGGCGATGATCCTGTCGTCGTCGTCAATAGTACCATCGTTGTTTTGGTCAACATACTTCAAATACCCCGGTTTAGTAGTGCTGTTTTGATAAGCGCTGTTGTCAATTTCGTCCTGTGACTGGAAGATTCCATCCGCTTCCAGAATGTAGTAGGAGTCGATGGCATATCCTTCTTTGGTGATGTATTTGCCACTGATGATTTCGTCATCGTTGAGGTCAACAACCTTGTTTTTGTTGAAGTTGATGCTTCCCTGAACTTCGTATGAGAATTTTCCGATGTGGTTACGATGACCGACAGTGATCTCAAGACCGGTGTTGTCAACTGCACCAATATTTTGAACCGGTCCGGTCAAGTCGCCCACCTGGCTGGCCAAGGTGACAGAGCGCAGAATGTTTTTTGTTCGTTTTTTATACCATTCAACCGAAAAGTTGACTTTATTTTGGAACAGACCGGCGTCGAGCCCGAGGTTCGAAATCGTGGTTGTTTCCCAGGTGATACTGGGGTCGTTGTAGGCGGTAACGGCAGCACCTGCGTTGGTCGATCCACCAAATGAGTATTCAATGCCGGTATCAATCAGGTTGATATATCTGAAATTACCGATTTCCTGGTTCCCAAGACTACCATACGAAGCTCTCACTTTCATCAGAGACACCCATGGCAGGTCGGCCATGAAATTTTCCTGTTCAAGCCGGTACCCTGTGGAGAAAGATGGGAACCAACCCCAGCGGTTGCCATCGGCAAAACGGGAAGAACCGTCGTAGCGTAAATTCGCTTCAAACAGGAACTTCTGGTCGAAGTCGTAGTTTAAACGGCCAAAGAATCCGACCAATGCGTTTGCTGAGGAGTCTCCGCTCACATCTTTGTTGGTAGAGCCGGCATCCAGTTCGGTCAGGTCGTTCCCCAGGAATCCTTCGATGGTGGCAATATGGTAGCCCGATGTGAATTTTTCGTAACTGCTACCCACCAGTAATTTAAGCTTGTGTTTGTCGTTAAAGGTTTGGTCCCAGGTCAGCGTGTGGAACAGGGTCGTGTTTAACTCGCGGTCGTCCTCCGTTGTCAAGTGTCGGTTCCGGTTCGATGTATAGAAATCGACAGTTGAGGCTTCCAGTGTTTTTACCTGGTAGTATTCGATCTCCGGAACAAACTCGGAGTAGAAATAATTGTAGCTGTTCACACCTAACTTGGCGTAGTAGGTCAGGTTCGCCGGAAGTTTGATTTCGGCAAACATGCTCACCAGTGCCCGTTGTTGTTCGCGATCTCGGTGTCCCTCTTTGGCTAAGACAATCGGGTGGCGGTAAACGTTGTGGCCCGGAGTTTTGATAAAGGTATTGGCGTAACGGCCGTCTTCCAGGTAAGTCGGGTGGAAGCCCTGCGCTTTAAAGGTCATCTGCATCACGTTGTAAACGCCGGCGGTCGGAGCCTGAATGTATTGTCTGATACCGGTAACATTCGCTCCTACTTTTAACCAGTTGTTTGCCTGTATGCTGATGTTCGAGTTCAGTGTGAAACGGTGGCTTCCGGAACTCATCAGTACACCGTCCTGATCCTGGTAGCCCATCGACAGTGAGTAGGTCGCTTTTTCGCTACCACCAGAAAAGCGGAGGTCGTGATTTTGGATGGGCGCATCATCAAACATGATGTCCAGCCAGTTATTGTTGGGGTAGGTATACGGATCGGTTAATCGTCCGGCTTTATATTCTTCAATCAGATCGTCGGAGTAGTCAACCGATGTTTTCCCTGCGTTAATCTGAGCCTGGTTTCTGAGTTCCATAAATTCAACCGGGTCGGTAATCAGGTCGGGCATTCCGATTGTTCGTTGGAACCCAAAATAGTTGCCGTACTCGATGGAGGTTTTTTCGTTGCTCTTTCCTTTTTTGGTTGTCACCAGAATCACCCCGTTGGCAGCGCGGTTTCCATAAATGGAGGCAGAGGCTGCATCTTTCAACACCGAGATTGATTCGATATCACTGGGGTTGAGGGCGTCAAGCGGATATTCAACACCATCGACCAAAACAAGCGGATCGTTGCTGTTTAAGGTACCGATACCACGGATGCGGATTGTTGTTCCGTCGAAACCCGGTTGGGCACCAGCTTGGTTGACGTATAAGCCGGATACACCTTGCAGCGATTGAGATGCCTGGGTGATCGGGCGGCTTTTTAATTCTTCACCACTCAGGGAGGCAACAGCTCCGGTGAGGTTTACTTTTTTCTGTACACCGTATCCAACAGCCACGACTTCCTCGATGCCGACGGTTTCTTCTTCCAGTGTAACATCGAGAACAGCCTGACCGGCTATTTCTTTTTCACTAGTCTTCATCCCGATAAACGAGAATACGAGTACTGCATCACTGGGGACATTCTTCAGATGGTATTCACCATTTGGATCGGTAAGTGTTCCGTTGCTGGTGCCTTTAATTACCACGGTAACCCCGGGAAGCGGCTGGTTGGTTTTATCGGTTACCAAACCTTTAATGTTGCCGGTTGTCTGTTGTGTTCCGGCTTGTTCTTTGTTCGTGGTCAGCAGGATCAGGTTGTCGTCCATGATTTTGTACGAAATACCTTGCTCCTGAAAAAGTTTGTCGAGTATTTCACCAACACTTTCCTCGGTAACTTTCAGATCAACAATCCGGTCAACGTCGACTTGCTCGCGTTGGTAAAAGAAACGGCAATCTGTCGTATTCTCGATTTCCATGAGTATGTCAGAGATTTTTGTACCCTGAAAATCAAGACTCAACTTGGTTGATTGCGAGTAAACCGATGCCGATAATTGCATCAAACTCAATAGCAAAAAGAGAAAAGTAAGTTTCATTTTTAACCAAAGCTTTTGCTTTATCCGACTCGTACCCGGTCGGAATAACACAGTTTTTTTCATAGATTTGTTTATTCGTTATTAATAAAATTGGTGTGACAGCACCAGTTAATTAATTTTTGAGCCGGTTGTGTGACAGCACTTCCGGCTTTTTTTGATGTTTTCACATAGCTGTTTCAGTTTATTTTTTCCTGATAATAATTTCTTGTCCTTTGATTTGATAAGTTATTGGAAGTGTATTTTGAAGGATGTTCAGGACATCCAGGATAGTCTCGTTTTTGATGGTACCATCATAGTGGTACCCGGCTATTTGCTTATCTTCTATTTTAATTTCCACCCCGTACTTCCGCTCGAGTAAAACGGCCAGTTCTTTTAAGGTTGCATTTACGAAAATGAGCTTGTTGTCTTTCCAGCTCGAATAGATCTGCGTCTTCACGTCGCTGACAACGATGGATTTTTCGTCTTTATTATAAACCAGTTGTTCGCCCGGTTTAAGTTTGATTTCGTTCTTCAATTTCAGTACCTCCGAGGATTGAACCCGGATTTCGCCTTCTTCCAAAGTTGTGACGACATCGCGATCTTCGTCGTAGGCTTTCACGTTAAATTCGGTACCAGTTACGCGCACGTTGTAAAAGGGGGTGTGAACGAAGAATGGTACTTGCTTCGACTTTTTCACTTTAAACCAGGCTTCACCCGAGAGATAAACTTCGCGCGTGTTTTGATCCTCGTTCCTGGTGTATTTCACCGCAGACCCGGAGTTTAGAAAAACGATGGTGCTATCGGGCAAAATGACCTGCGAAACAGACCCAATTGGTGCAATTGCACTGTAAAATTCGTTGCGGGGAGATTTGTTGCGCGACAGTAAAAAGATATTCCCGATGAGCAATCCTACGATTAAAACAGCCGCTGCGTAATACCAATAATTGATGCGGTGCTCGCTCGTTTTTCGTTCCGCTTTCTTTTTCTGTTTTATTTTCTTCCAGATACGATCGAATTCAGGAATGACAATTTCCGGGTTCGCTTCATCCGGTAGTTGTGCTAACTGATCGTAAAGTTCCTGTTTAAGTTCAAACTCTAAATCGTCACAATGAAACAGGCTTAACAGCTCCCGATGTTCGCTGTCGGAAAGTTGTCCTGATTTATACTTGTCGATTAACTGTTGTTGATGCGCTTTCATTGTTCCGATATTTTACCCTTAGTACGGAACAAGTAAGTGACTTACTCACTCGGGCGAAAAAATAATTGAGTTTTTAATGAAAAAGATAGTAGTACAGTAACATTAAAACCATGTTCGAACCCAGGTTATCTTTCAAAAACAGGGTTGCGCGGTAAAGTTGATTTTCCACTGTCCGCTTGGAAATGCCCAGCTTGATGGCAATTTCGTCGTTCGTCAATCCGGTTTCCTTACTCATTTTGAATATTTTCCGGCGCTGTTCCGGCATGGCATCCACGAGGCTGTTTACGTGGGTTAGCATGTCGTTGTAAACAACCTTGTCCCAAACATCATCGGTATTGTTTGTCTTTCCGGCAGCAAAATCGAGGAAGGCCTGCTCTACATTTCGTTTCCGGATGATGTCGTAAATAGTATTGACAACGATTTTGAAAATATACGCTTTCAGGTTTTTTTGCTCATCCAGAGAGGTGCGCCGTTCCCAAAGTTTAACGAACACATCCTGCACCAGCTCTTCGGCATCGGAGTCCGATTTGAGGTATCCTAGTGCGAAAAGATAGATCCGTCGACCATACCGTTCGTACAAGGTCGCAAAAGCATTCTTCGATCCCTTGTTGAGCAACAGGGTTAGTTCGTTGTCACTAATCTCCATTGAATGAGCACGTATATTTAGGGTTAAGAGATCCATTCAAAAATAGATAAATAATTTTTACATCAAATTTTCGATGCCCGTTATTAGCCAATTGACGTTTGAGTTTTAAAATTAAATTTGACTAAGGCCTTCGGGCATATTCACTTCTACGGCTTGTAATTTGAAGGATTTGAAGTTGAGGTTTTGAGAATAACAAAAGAAGCCATAAATGCTCTCCGGCGGGTTGCAAAACGGTTAAATTGCGTTTAAGTTTGAAATTACTGGAAATCCTCCTGTTTTTAGATTGGCGCTAAATAGTAGCTGTGTGATAAGATGGATTATGAAAAATTGTAAATTGGAAAGCAAATTAGCGAAGGTGTTGTTATACCTCCGTTTTAGGGGGGATAACAACACCTTCGAGTTTGAGATAAACGAAATAACAACACCTCAGGTGTTGATACATATTAGTTAGGCACAATAACACAAACAAATGGATTACACTGATTTTGGAAATATATGGGTAACATTATCAATATTCATTGTATCAGCTTTGATTTTTCAAATTCTAGCTCTTTCTACCTATAAAAGTGATTTATGGGAAAAAACTGATTATGTCTGGTTATTACTATTAGCATTTGGAATCATTGGTAGTACTGGAGAAGTAAGAAGACTTGTAAATGCAGAATTACAATACCCCGAAACAACATATAGAATTTCGCTTAATCACTTAAAAAGAAGTGTTGACCACGAATATCGATACTATAATGAATTAGTAAATTTAGATGGAGTGGAAAAAAACTTTGGTTTGGAAAGAAAACAAGCCTGCATAGATTTTGGTGTTTGGTATAGAACGGTCAAAATGAATTTCGACGAACTATATCCGAAATTATTAAAGGAGCCTTCAATTGATTTAATTGAAAAATTCCGAAAAGATTATTTAGGAACTGAAAAATTCACAAAATATATGTTGGAAACTGACAATAGGTTTTCTTATAATCAATTACTTGTTGAATTTGATGAGATGATGGAAAAAACTTCCGAATATCAAAAATATCAGGAAAGTTTTAATCGAACTTCTTCGGAACGAGTATTATTTATTCTAGGACCTTTACTTTTAGCTATTTCTATAGCTATGAGATTAGGAAAAGTAACTGCCTTAATAAAACGAAAAACTAAAAGTGCCTAACAATGGCTATAAGTAATTGCTTGTTCCCGCCTACTTCTGAAAATCCGCGAGGATTTTCAGCTTGGTGTGTACTTGCAAAGTTAAGTACTAACTCACGCAACTACTCATAGCCGAGACCGTTACCAACCATTTTGAAAAAGCTCAGATGAAACTTAAATACTTGAAAATACTACTTATTGTTTTCCTCACATCAAAATTCGGATTTGCGCAAGTCTTGACACACAAAACCGAGTTTGATTTGGGGAATGATGGTAGCATTGAAAAACTATTGTTCTACGACAAGTTTAATGGAGAATTTGAAAAAACAGAATTTACAAATTTCCTTGTCATAAGTGGAACTGACACTCTTTCCTTTGAAAATGAGGAAGTATGGGTTGAAAATCCAGAATTAAACAAATTCACAGATGAGATAATTGATAACCGAGTAGGTATTATCGAAGACAAAGGAAAATATTATTTGATTCTTACGGGATTCCAGTATGGCTGTTGCAGGGTAAAGACAACAATACTTGAATGGACTGGCAACTCATTAATTGAACGTTTTAATAGAGAATTTGAAGTTAAGGAAACTCCAATCATTGATAATAAACGCTACTTGGTAGGAGACTATTCATTTAGTGAATCATACGGAAATGAAGATAGTTATTACCATTTCTACAGTTTTTATCCAACAGAATACCGTTCATTCTCTGAGAATTTTACAGTGGATAAAAAACTCACTCAAGAAAAAAATCTTGTTTATCCAAAAGTTGAGAACTTTATTGATGTTTATTCGGCGACACTTGTGAAAGAGAATATCACCAACCAAACCTTTATGATTAGTGAAAAGTTTGAGCAGTCGTTAAAAGATAGAGAGTTTGGGATACTTTCATTAATTGAACTACCAGATGAGTTTTTCCAGAACTTTGATAAAGAAAAACTGAGAATCATTCGAAATGAAATCTTTGCTTACAATGGTTATGATTTTAAATCTCCCGACTTAAAAAAGTACTTTGAATCAAAGGATTGGTATAAACCGACAAATAAATCATCAGAAGAGATTAGTAACGAACTGACTAATATTGAAAAGCATAATATTGACAAAATAAAACAAATAGAAAAAAACGGTTGGTAACATAGTACATATTGCAGGGCGGGGTTCGGTGGTACGCCAACTGCGGATTCTCGCATCGCAGTTCCGTGTCCTTTGGGCAGGAACACTCTTCCCTGCCTGGTGGCAGACAGGGAAATCTGCCCCGACAACATGTGCCAACCGTTAGGCAAACATGAACGACGAGACTCAGAAACGAACAAAAACTCAGAAATGAAAAAATATCTAATACCGATTTTAGGGATTTTTATTTTAGGTTGTAACCAAACTGATAAGGAAGGATATATTTTACCTGACTGGAAACAAGGAGACTATAGATTTATTAAGACTGAGGTTTCATCCTTTAGTAGAGTAAACAATGATACGATTTATAATTTATCAGCTAAAAACGAGTATAAATTTAGCATAGTTGATGTATCAAAAGGCTTCTATATTGTAGAAATGCAGAATATTTCTAAACCAGCTTTTAATTTCACATTTGGACTTGACTCTATGGAAAATGATGTTAATAAAATGATGTCACTTATTCAAAGTTTCCCAAAGATTTCAATTCCATATCAGGTGAGACTAACTAAAACAGGCGAAATTGATGGAATCGTAGATTGGGAACAGGTACTTAATAAGTTTGTGACTAAAATTATGAGTATTGCCGACAGTTTAGGGTTTAGATCAGAGGAACATCAATATATAGAACAATATTTTAATTCAACTATTGGAATCGAGGAAAATTTAAGAAATGTTCTATTTAAAGAAATATCGGATAATTTGGATTTATATAATGTGAAAATTCCAAAAACTGATTCTATTTTATCGGAATCAATTCAAGTTCCTAATCCGGAAACAGGAATGATTGTTAATGCGAAACTCCATTATAAGACTTTGTCAGTTAGTAATGGTATCTACGAAATTGAAATGAGAATGGAATTTGAAGATGATATTTTTTCAAACTCAGATGATTACGTTGAAGACTTTTTTAATAAGGATTCTGTTAAAAAAGAGTTTAAGCCGAATTTAGAAAATTATTCGATTTACTACTGGAATTCAAATACATCATGGATTGATAGTTCAAAGTTTTATGTGAATTTAGTCGCTGATACGATTGAAGTGAGAATGAGAAGTAAAACATTAATGTATAAATAATTACGTTGCACAACATTTTGCATGAGCAATGGCAGGCGATGTGTTAAATATTAAAGGTTGTAGCCCGCTCAAACTGCGTAACGGTTTGACCGGAAAGTGCCGCAATCTGCCACTACTCATACAATTTGCCGCTGTGTGCAATTATGAGAGCGCTGCGTTGAAATTATAACTGATTGATTTGATGAAAAACATAAGTGATAATATCTTTTTAAGATTTACCCTTAACCTCATATTGATTTTCTTGATTAGAACTCAATTGTATAGTCAAGAATTTCAGAAATACTCACCAGAAATATTAGAATTTGCAACAGAAAAGAATCCATTAGGGTTTCTATATCAATCAGATACATTGACATTAATTGCTCAATTTTCTGAATGCGGAGAATTTGGCGGACACAAAGAAATAGTTGACATTTTTTGTAATTATAAGCGAGAGTATTTTGCTAGATACAAGGTAGATTCGATAGATTTGGATTGTCCGGAAGGATTTGATGAAAATTCAGTAGTTGCTAAAGATACATTGTTTCAATTGACTCTTGAAAATGAATCTGCGATAGTTGGATATTTAGAGAAACTCTTTAAAAGAGGACTGATTAGCAAGTATCCATCACATTCTAATGACTATTTTAATGCTCATACACGATATAGTGGATTAAACTTGACAACATATGAACCGGATGAAAACTGGTATGAATTTAATAAACTGATTAATGATTTGATAAAATAACGAAAGCACAACAAAGTATAAAAGTAATAGTGGTTTCTTTGGGTGTGCGAACGATAGCAGTTCTAATCAATCCCGCCAAATTCCCGATTTGACTATTTAATATTGTGAAGCTTTTGCTACTTTATAATTCGATACGAAACCGCATTTAAGTCCGCTACATGCTCATATTATTAACGTTGGCATTAATTTAGAAAGCATCATAGAATGAGAGTAATATTTATAACGACAATTATCTTTACTTTAATAAGTTGCACAAACTCTAAAAATAAAAATATGGGAATGTTTGACAAACTTTTTGGGAAAAATCAGAAAGCACAATCGACTGAACAACCAAAATCACAACAGCAGATTTTTCAAATAGAAAAAACAGCCGAGACTTTAAATGAAGATTTGTTCTGGAAAATCATTGACAAGTCCCTTCAGGAGACAAATAATCAGGATTCACAGGAGCAATATCTAATTAAAGAGATTGGGAAACTGACTCCAAAAGAACTAATTGGGTTTCGTTTACAGACAGATAAGTTGTTATATGAGACTTATAACTCTGAAATGTGGTGTGCAGGTTATATTATGAATGGAGGTTGTTCTGACGACTCTTTTGAATATTTTCGAAACTGGGTAATTTCTAGAGGTCGGGACACTTATTACAAAGCAAAGGAAAATCCTGACTATCTGATAAACGAAGTAGTTGATGGAGCAGAGTTCTATGATTTTGAAAGTTTTTGGTATGTCGCACTTGAAGCATTTCAACAAAAGACAGGAAAGGATTTGTATGATTATATAGATTACGACAACTTTAGATTACGAGAAGGAAACTACCCTCAAATTGAATTTACTTGGGAAGATGACAAACCTGAGAGCATGAAAAAGATATGTCCAAGATTATTTGAAAAAATGTGGAACTAACAAAAAACTAATGCTAACAATTAAGCGTTCGGGCCGCGTGCAGCGCAGTGCTTGAACGCGGTGTTGACGTCCTGTCCGGCGGCCAGACGGGAAACCGGGATTGATAGCCGAAACAACCAGTATGGGTTTTCCGATTTGAGATATGATATCAGGCTCGACCTCTGCGGTCTGGCTTTTTTGTTTTTGGTAGATACTGCTTCTGATTTTTTTCGTCCGACTAAGGTTTGGAGCGAACTGAGTAAAGGTTGAGGTCATCCGAGTAAGGTTTGGAGTAAAACGAGTAAAAGTTGAGGCCGTCCGAGTAAGGTTTTTGGTAAAACGAGTAAAGGTTTGGGGCGTCCGAGTTCAACTCGGAAGGGCTAAACCTTTAATCGGATGGGAAAATTGGTTACTCGCCTACTGGTGGAATTTACTCGTTCTCATTGTGGTTAAACTCGAAGTGGCAGAACTTCCATTCGGGTTGGTCTTTTTTTACAAGGAATAAAAACAGGGCATCGGATGAATTGGTTTTCAAATTTTCAGCCTTGAAATCCTCCCTTCAATTGCTTTCGTATAACCGGAATGATAACTTTGTTTAAAAGCTTTGTGCATGAACATCCAGGAATTTCTACCGCCCGAGATTATCAACTTCATTTTAGTGTTGGTTTTTTCGTTGCTGATCGGGATGGGGCAGCGGCGCCACCACCTGAAACAGGACGATAACGAACTCTTCGGCACCGACCGCACCTTTACCTTTATCGGTCTACTGGGCTATGTGTTGTATGTGTTCGATTCGGATGGGGCAGTTCCTTTTCTGGTTGGTTTTTTCGTACTGGGGCTGCTGTTGGCCATCCAGTATTTTCTGAAAATAAAAATGCAGAAGGACTTTGGCTTAACCAGTTCAATATTGGCCTTGCTGACCTACTGTTTGCCGGTGCTGGTCTTTACGCAACCCATTTGGCTCACCCTCTCGTTTGTGGTGGCCCTGCTGATTTTAACCGAGATGAAAGGCACCTTTCGCACGATCTCGAAAAAAGCATCGGAAGAGGAATTTATCACGCTGGCTAAGTTTATTGCGTTTGCCGGGATCATTCTGCCTTTGTTGCCTACCGGCAATATTGCCGGGTTTATCCCTGTCTCGCCTTACCAGATCTGGTTGGCCATTGTGGTGGTTTCGGGTGTGTCGTATGCCAGTTATATTATCAAGAAATTCATTTTCCCCGACTCCGGCATTTTGCTGACCGGGGTGCTGGGCGGTATTTACAGCAGCACCGCGACCACCATCATCCTGGCGCGCCGCGAAAAGCAGGAGCAAACCGGCCTGCAGTCGGTGTCGGCCATCATGCTGGCCAATGGCATGATGTACTTGCGGGTGCTGGTGCTGGCTTTCGTATTTAATGCTTCCATCGGGGCAATGCTCGTTTGGCCGTTCCTGCTGCAGTTTGTGGTGGCCTTGGTTGCTTCGCGCCTGATTTTGCGAAAGTCAGGAGTCGATGATACCACCACTGCGGCCTTGAAGGAAAGTGAGTCGAAAAACCCGCTGGAGTTAAAAACAGCCACTATTTTCGGGATTTTGTTTGTCGGTTTCGGGTTGATTACCCAGTTTGTGATGAACCATTACGGCGACAGCGGGGTAGCAGGGCTGGCTTTTGTAATTGGTATTTTCGATGTCGATCCGTTCCTGTTGTATTTGTTGCAGCAAAACTCCGGATTAGTGGCGATGATGATTGCCCTGGCCGTGATCAATGCCACGAACAGCAACAACATCATGAAAATGATTTATGCGCTTAGCATGGTCAGTAAACCCTCGAGGAAGCCATTGCTCTACGGATTTCTGGCACTCGTCGTTTCCGGTTTGATCATTTCCGTGGCTTTTTACTACATTTATCGGTAACGAACGCTTGTTAAGCAATTATAAACCCCGAAAAATTTAGAATTATGGAACGAATTATTGACAACCCGGACGAACGAACGTGGGGAATGTTGTGTCACCTGTCGGCATTGGCCGGTTACATTATTCCAATTCCGTTTATGAATATTATTGGTCCGCTGATTGTGTACAACATCAAAAAGCAGGAATACGATTTTGTGGAAGACCAGGGAAAAGAAGCACTGAATTTTCAGATTACCATGACGCTGGCGCTGCTTGTGGCGGTGGTTCTGGCTTTGATCTTGATTGGCTTTTTACTAATGGGGTTGATCGCTCTGTTCTCCTTGATTTTTACCATTATTGGTGCGGTTAAAGCCAGCCAGGGTGAGTTTTACCGGTACCCGATTTCGTATCGGTTTATCAAGTAAGCTTTTTCAAATTTTAAGAAATAGTCGTTTGACTGGTCATTCGGAGCTGCCGGCTCTTGAAGACCAGTCAATTTTGTTTATTTTTGCAGCCTCAGAAACTTAGGTTGTTGTATTCGGCCGCAACGTTGGTCGGTAAATTAAAAACACAAATGGCACAGAAACCTTCTATCCCGAAAGGAACCAGAGATTTTTCACCGGTTGAAATGGCTCGCCGGAACTATATTTTCGACACCGTTAAAGCGGTTTTTCAGTTGTACGGATTTCAACCCATTGAAACACCGGCTATGGAAAACTTGTCAACTTTGATGGGCAAATACGGGGAAGAAGGCGATAAGTTGCTGTTCAAAATTTTGAATTCGGGTGATTTTGCAGCGAAAGCCAACGAGGCAGACCTCGCTGATCGAAACAGCATTAAGTTGACCAACCAGATTTCGGAGAAAGGTTTGCGTTATGACCTGACTGTGCCCTTTGCACGTTTCGTGGTGCAGTACCGCAACGACATTTCGTTCCCTTTTAAACGTTACCAGATTCAGCCGGTTTGGCGTGCCGACCGCCCGCAAAAGGGTCGTTACCGCGAATTCTACCAGTGCGATGTTGACATTGTTGGCAGCGATTCGTTGTTGAACGAGTTTGAGTTGGTGCAAATCATCAGCGATGTATTTACACGTTTGCGTGTGAACACGGTGGTGAAAATCAACAATCGGAAAATTTTGGCCGGTATTGCCGAAGCCATTGGCGAGGCGGACCGTATCGTGGATATTACTGTAGCGATTGACAAGCTGGATAAAATTGGTTTGGAGAAAGTAAACGAGGAGCTGCTGGAAAAAGGTGTGTCGCAGGATGCGGTGGATAAATTGCAACCGATTTTGAAACTGAGCGGAACTACCGATGAAAAACTGAACAGCATCGAGACTGTGATTGGTGCCACCGAAGTTGGAAAGAAAGGGATTGAAGAAGTTCGTACGTTCTTCAATTACATCAACACCGTTGAGCTGAACACTGAAGTGGAACTGGATTTGACTTTGGCGCGTGGCTTGAATTATTACACCGGTGCTATTTTCGAAGTAAAAGCGAAAGATGTTCAGATTGGCAGTATTTGCGGTGGTGGCCGTTACGACGACCTGACCGGAATCTTCGGGATGCCAGGCGTTTCGGGTGTGGGTGTTTCATTCGGTGCCGACCGTATTTACGATGTGATGACCCAGCTGGAGCTTTTCCCCGAAGAAGCTGTTGCATCGACAAAAGTGTTGTTCGTCAACTTTGGCGAAAAAGAAGAAGCCTTCTGTTTGCCGATTTTGAGAAAACTACGCGAGAACGGCGTGAATGCTGAAATCTTCCCGGAAGCGGCTAAGATGAAAAAGCAAATGACCTGGGCCGACCGCAAAAATATTGCCTGGGTGGCCGTTGTGGGTGAAGAAGAAATGGCGCAGGGAAAAGTAAACCTGAAAAATATGAGGTCGGGCGACCAGAATATGGTGAGCCCGGATGAGTTGGTAAAGCTCCTGACAGAATAGATTCTAAATTGAAATTCGACATAAATAAGAAAGGCTGGATTTTCCAGCCTTTCTTATTTTATTTTTTATCCTCTTCTTCTCTTTTCTGTCGAAACTCCCGGATCATTTTAAACCGGAATTCATCTTCTGTTGGCCCAACGAGAATTACTTTCTTCGCCGGGAGAACTTTCAGAAATTGATCGTTGTATGTTTTTACTAACTGTGATTCTTTCAAATAAAGTCCAACAATTTCCTCGTTCATCTTTTTTGAATCAGCTTCCGAAATGGAGCTGTAATTATCTTTTACCTCGCGCTCCAGGCTCCGGCGTTTTTCATGACATTCCCATCTGGCTTTGTCAAATTCGTTGTAAATCGGCCAGAACTTTTGAGCTTCCTCCGGAGTTAGTTGCATCTTCTCGGTCATATACGAGACACGTTTAGCCTTATAAAGCTCCCAATCTTCTTGCTTATCTTTGTGCGGTTGTGCAAAGCTTCCCAAAGAAAGCAGGCATAAAAGGAGGGCGATTGCTAAATTTTTCATATTCTTTCTAGTTATATAATTCGGCATAAACTTCGTAATCAGTTAGCTCAGCCGAAAGAATGGTGATTACTTCATCAGACTGGATTGAGTTGGACCCTTCTTCGGCAGTAATAGCGCCCAAAAGCGTGTTGTCGTCGAAAAATGCGGTGTTCCCCATCAGCACATCCTGCCATGAATCCGAATCTTCCAGCAAAGCGGTTTCGTCCTGCGAGCTCGTATCTTGTGTGATTTTCTGCAGCGGATATTTCAGCAACAGCATTATCAGCAGGAAGCTGGCCGCAAGCCCGGCAACCGGCTTTAAAATCCGAATAATTGTTTTCCGGGTCGACGGTTTTTCATCCAAGGCAGCAATCTTTGCCTCCAGTCGATCTTCGAAGGTTTCGAAGTAACCGGGAGGAACGTCAAATGGCGGCTTTTGTGGTCCGTTATTTTCGGTTTTTAATATGTCGTCGAAGTTTTTCATCTGTAGATATTGACTGATAATCTGACTAAAAGTTTAATACGTACCTGAAAAAAAACTAGTGAAGCTTTTTCAGGTATTCACTGATTTTCTTCACGGCATGGTGGTAGGAGGCTTTTAGAGCTCCCTCCGAAGTATCGAGAATTTTTTCCATGTCCTGATATTTTATATCATCATAATAGCGCATGTTGAAAACCAGTCGCTGCTTTTCCGGCAACTTGGCGATGGCCTCCTGCAGTTTTAACTGAAGGTCGTCACCGTTGAAGTACGGGTCGGCTTGTATGTTTTCAACCAGGTAGTCATTCACTTCTTCATCGGTTCCGCGGAACGATTTTCGTTTTTTCTGGTTCAAAAAGGTCAGCGATTCATTTGTTGCAATTCGGTAGAGCCAGGTGTACAAGCCAGATTCGGCCCGGAACGAGTCGATATTTCGCCATACCTTGATGAAGGTATTTTGCAGAATATCGTCAGCATCCTCGTGGTCGAGCACTATTTTACGGACGTGCCAATACAAGCGCTCTTTGTACAAAGTCACGACGTTCCGAAAAGCAACCTGTTTGGTTTCTTCGTTTCTTAATTGATTTATCAGCTGCTGCTCGTTAATCATCTACGCTCCGAAGATATGGGGATAAGACCAGTTTTCAGAGATAAAGTTTAATGCATTAAGAATTTTTAACCCCGACATTCTTCACTGTCAATCATTCGATCCTGAATTTCAGACCTTCAGCTTTTAAATGGTTATAAATTTGCTCGTCGAAGCGGTACAGCTTGGCGGCCCGGTGCGAAACATTCTCCTGCTTTTCTTCCGTGTCGATCAGCAAATCCATCTTGGCAATTTTCTTGCGGAAGTTCCGGGTGTCCATCTTTTTATCCAAAATGGTCTCGTACAGCGTTTGAAACTCCGTCAGGGTAAACTTATCGGGTAACAAGTGGAAGCCGATTGGTTTATAGCGAACTTCGTTGCGCAAGTGTTCGAGCGCTTTTTTGATGATTTCGCCGTGGTCGAACGACAGTTTGGGCAGGTGATCCAGTTTGAACCACTTCAAATCGTTCAGTGCAATTGATTTTTTGATCAGGTGGTGAGCTGGGTTAATCAGTGCGTAATAGCCAATTGTAAGAACCCTGTTTTTGGGTACCCGGTTAACTTTGCCGAAGCAATAGTATTGGTTCAGGAAAACATCATTCATCCCGGTGGCCATCAACAACAGCTCTCGGGCAAAATCGTCAATGTCTTTGTCAACGGGAATGTGTGCGCCGAAAACGTTCCAGCATCGGGGGTCGGTTAGCGAAGGGTGTTCCATATACAGCTCCTTGATATCCTCGTAGTCGTCCTGTTCGCTTAGCTGTTTTAAGGTTTCTTCGGGGTTGTTCTGGGATAACAACACCTTGAGCGAGTTTCCGTCGAAGCCGAAAATCACGCAGTCAATCGAAACGGATTTTAAGATCATAAGTTTTTGAGTTTAGCTTTTATGAATAATTAAGATAGTAATAAAAGTTGATTTTCTCTTCTGTAAAGCTTGAAAATCGGGTTTCGAAGTCCTGTTATATCCGCAATTCATCCACAAAATTCTACTCATAACTTTGTGTAATTCCACCAGTGGTCAAAAATAGGGAAAAAGGATTAACTTTGCAGCGCAATTTTTAGAACTTAATATAATGGCATTGAAGTGTGGTATTGTTGGACTTCCGAACGTCGGGAAGTCAACCTTGTTTAATTGTTTGTCGAACGCCAAAGCGCAATCAGCAAACTTCCCGTTTTGTACAATCGAGCCAAACGTGGGGGTGATTACTGTGCCCGATGAACGCTTGAATAAACTCTCGGAGTTGGTAAAGCCGGAGCGTATTGTTCCGACAACTGTTGAGATTGTTGATATCGCCGGTTTGGTTCGGGGTGCAAGTAAAGGTGAAGGTTTGGGAAACAAGTTCCTTGGCAACATCCGCGAGACTGACGCTATTATTCACGTATTGCGTTGTTTCGAAAACGACAACATCACGCACGTTGACACCACCATTAACCCGGTTCGCGATAAAGAGACCATCGATATCGAACTTCAGCTGAAAGATTTGGAAACCGTTGAGGCACGTTTGCTGAAAGTAGAAAAGCAAGCTAAAACCGGTAACGACCGCGATGCCAAACGCATGGTAAACATTCTGTATGCCTATAAAGAAGCGTTGGTGCAAGGTAAGTCGGCCAGAACTGTTGAGATTGACGAACTGGATATTAAGTTGGCAAAAGACCTGCAGTTGTTGACCAATAAACCAATTCTATACGTTTGTAACGTGGACGAGGCTTCGGTATTGACAGGCAACGCTTATGTGGATGCTGTAAAAGAAGCCGTGAAGGACGAAAATGCCGAGTTCCTGGTAATTGCTGCTGCAACTGAAGCTGATATTGCAGAGCTGGAAAGTTACGATGAACGCCAGATGTTCCTGGAAGATTTGGGACTGTCAGAATCGGGTGTAAACAAATTGATTAAATCTGCTTACAAATTGTTGCAGTTGGAAACCTACTTCACAGCAGGTGTAAAAGAAGTTCGCGCTTGGACCTACCACCGTGGATTCAAAGCACCGCAAGCGGCAGGTGTTATCCACAGCGACTTTGAAAAAGGCTTTATCCGCGCAGAGGTAATTAAATACAAAGATTTTATCGCGCTGGGATCAGAGCAAGCATGTAAAGAAGCGGGTAAAATGGCGGTAGAAGGCAAAGAGTACGTGGTTGAGGACGGCGATATCATGCACTTCCGATTCAATGTGTAGCAACTTTCAATTTTAGATATTTAAAAGCAGTTTAAATTTAAACTGCTTTTTTTTTGTCTTTAAAAGTTTTAAATGAAATTTGTAGGCCCTTTTTTTAAAAAATCATTTATTCGGACTGACACCCCGTTGAAAAAGGGGGGCTATTCAAAAAAAACAAATCAATTTTGAGTGTTACCGCTAACACAAAGGGGGTAGAAACCATATTTTGATTTTCATTTTGAAATGAAAATAAGCTCAGAATCGAATATTTGTTTGAAATGAATTTGTATTGATGGAAAAATGTCAGCCGGCGTTTTGTTTATAGGACAAAACGGTTAATTTTGTCGGTTGAAAATTAGAAGACTTTAAAAACACGATTAATTTTTGGCATTATGTGTGGAATTGTAGGTGTATTTGACCTTAAAGTGGATGCTCAGGAATTGAGACCCCAGGTGCTGGAACAATCAAAGAAAATCAGACACCGCGGACCGGATTGGTCCGGAATCTATTGTGGCGATAAAGCAATCATCGCGCACGAGCGTTTGTCAATCGTTGACCCGGAATCAGGTGGTCAGCCGTTGTACAGCAAAGACAAGAAATTAATTCTCGGAGTAAACGGTGAAATTTATAACCACCGCGAAATTCGTGAAAAAACAAAAGATAAATACGAGTACCAAACAGGATCTGACTGCGAGGTAATTTTGGCATTGTACCAGGAAAAAGGAGTTGATTTCCTGGATGACCTGAACGGAATTTTCGGTTTCGTTTTGTACGATGTTGAAAAAGATCTTTACTTGGTTGGCCGTGACCATATCGGTATCATTCCGTTGTACATCGGCTGGGATGCTCATGGAAACTTCTATGTAGCTTCTGAGTTGAAAGCCCTGGAAGGCGTTTGTACAAAAATTCAGGAATTCCCGCCGGCTCACTATATGTATAGCCTGGATGGCGAAATGAAACGTTGGTGGAACCGCGATTGGATGGATTACGAGAACGTAAAAGACAATACGACCAGTATCGACGATTTGCGCCAGGCAATGGAAGACGCTGTTCAGCGTCAGTTGATGTCAGACGTACCTTACGGTGTGTTGTTGTCAGGTGGATTGGATTCGTCAGTGACTTCAGCACTTGCTAAGAAATTTTCAGGAGTCCGTGTTGAATCTGAAGGAACACAGGAAGCATGGTGGCCACAATTGCACTCATTTGTAATTGGTCTGGAAGGATCGCCCGACTTGGCTGCAGCCCGCAAGGTGGCTGACTTCATCGGAACGATTCACCATGAGATTCACTATACCATCCAGGAAGGTTTGGATGCCATCCGCGATGTAATCTATCACATCGAAACATATGATGTAACTACGATTCGTGCAAGTACTCCGATGTACCTGCTGGCTCGTGTGATCAAATCGATGGGTATTAAAATGGTGTTGACCGGTGAAGGTGCCGACGAAATCTTCGGTGGATATCTTTATTTCCATAAGGCTCCTAACGCAGAAGAATTCCACAAAGAGACTTTGCGTAAAATCAATAAATTGAACCTGTACGACTGTTTGCGTGCGAACAAATCGTTGGCCGCTTGGGGTGTTGAAGGTCGTGTACCATTCCTGGATAAAGAATTCATGGATGTGGCTATGCGTTTGAACCCTGCTGATAAAATGGCCGGAAAAGGTAAAATGGAAAAATATGTTGTTCGTAAAGCATTCGAAGAGGTTCTTCCTGAAAGCGTAGCATGGCGTCAAAAAGAACAGTTCTCGGATGGCGTTGGTTACGGATGGATCGACACGTTGAAGCAAATTGCTGAAGACAAAGTGTCGGAAGAAATGATGAAAAACGCACATTTCCGTTTCCCGATAAACACACCACGCTCGAAAGAAGAATATCTGTATCGTTCAATTTTCACAGAACACTTCCCATCAGATCAGGCTGCTGCTTGTGTACCTTCGGTACCATCAATTGCATGTAGTACTGCTGAAGCCTTGGCTTGGGATGCTTCGTTCCAAAACAATGCCGACCCGTCAGGACGTTCAGTTCGCGGTGTACACGAGCACGATTTGGATAAAAAATAAGAATTGGGGTCACCCAAAGGAAGATAATGACTGCTTGCCAGTCAGTCATTTTGCCAAAAATGAGTGTAGACCAGCATCGAAAGATGCTGGTTTTTTTGTGTTCGTATCCTGCATCTTTTTATTTAGGCTAGTGTTGTTTTTGGGTATTTGCATTTATTCGCCGGCGTAGAAGACGGTAGGTTGGAAAGGCGGTGGCTGAAGAAAATATGGCCCAGCAAATCACTCCGCCAATGAGAGACTGGAACAAAAAGTACCAGCTCTCCGATTGCTCGAGGAGTGCGAACAAGTCGTCAGCTGTTTGAAAAGAAGGTTTTGTGTCCGGGTTCAGGATGGCCAGCCCTACTTTAACAAAGGGGACAATCAACAGCATTTGTAGCGGAGCTACCAGCAAGTTCACGGCTACAGAGATCAAGTGATTTGCCCGGAATAGAATCGTCATAAGTACGCAGAGAGCAGTTGTGAGTCCAAAAACAGGAAAGATGCCGGCGTAAAATCCAATTGTGACGGATAGGGCCGTTTGTTTGGGAGACGCCGACTGAATGAACTGAACTTTCAATTCACGAAACATTTGGGCGGTTGTCCGGATATAGCGTTTCCCGAATAGCATCCTGGTTGGCAGTTTGTCTATTCAAACTTAATTGGGCAATGTTGCAATACGATGAGAAAATAGATAAATCCACCGAAAAGAAAAAAAGGCAGCTGGTGCGGCTGCCTTTTTGATCATGAGTAACAAAAGAAGTTGATTCTACTGCTTTTGTATTGCCTTTTGAGCAATATCTTTGGAAAATTTTTATCAGTCAACAAAGAGGTAAAGATAATTATTAACTGTAGTTTTTTGCTCAATTCGGTTATTTTTTATCGCCGATGTGTCAGGATAGTCGATTGATTCTGAATTACCATTGCAAATCTACCTTGATTCCGTCCGGATTGTTTTCGAACTTCAGATAGCAGGTTTTACTGGTTGAATCCCATGAAAAATCCTCTGATTGTATTTCTTCACCTTTGGCGTCTGTCAATTTTACATTTGCCGGTTTCTTCGGTAAAAGAATCCTCATCGAGTTTGTTGTGTTTAAAGGACTTTTGACAATAAATGAATAGCTGTCCGAGCTGATTTCCTCGTCGGTTACACGGGCGGCTGCGGCCAAAACCTGCGGTTTTTGTTTATCCGCTACTCGTTCAAGGTTAACCAGGAAAGCTTGGCTTCCCGGAGCTACTGACTTGTGGTCAAGCACCGGCAGTTCCGGATCGAACAAGTCAATGACGGGGCCATCGATCGTGAAAGCCTGGTCGTTTGTGCTCTCTGTCATAACCGACACGATATCGAACATGCCTCGTTGCAGGTAGAAATGATTTTTAAAGCTGATGGGCTGGCTGTAGGCGTCGGCATACAATTTTGAGATTGTCTGAATGTATTCCCGGTCTCCGCCTTTATCCATAACAAATTCTTTCGGGTCGGTTTTCAACACAACTACTTCGCCTTTGCCAACAGAGAACTCGGATGTTTTGCCGTTTGGTTGAATACCCAGCAGTTCAAAGAGGTGCAATGAGGGAGTTGCATAGTGGTTGGAGCCGGTGTTCCACCATTCCTGCACTTTTTGGTACGGGTCGCTGTCTGTTCCGCAATAAACCAATGTTCCGCCGTCTTTCACCCATTGAGCCAGTTGCTCGTGGTACTTCTTGTCCAGCGGTTTCATATTCGAATAACTGAGCGTCAGAATTTTGATATCCTTCAAGCTTTGTTCGTAGCCGAGGTTTTCCAGGTGAACAATTTGAACGGGTACGCCTCTTTTAACCAAAGGCATAACCTGACCGAAGAAATTTGAAAAGAGCGGATCTTCGTAATCGTTATGAACCGGGAATTTCTGGAACATCAGCGAATTTGCCATCAGCACACCAATGCCGTGCGAGCCGTCAACCTTGTTCTCCGATACCGGCAGCTGGTTCAACGCGTTTACCATCACCTGCATTTGGGTTGAATAAAAACGTGGAATAAGAACGGCCGAATCGCTGTTTGTTAGCTTGTACGGGCGCGTGTAAATTCGTTCCGGCCAGGGCATCACCTCGTAGTTGTTTACCATTGGGTAAATTATCTTGGCAGTAAAAGTAGCTTCGTAGTTCCGCTTGTAGTCGGCCCAGTCGCGTACGCCGTCTTCAATTGGGTCGGTCAATAGGAAGACCTTGCGGTTGGTTGGCTCGGTCATCGAAATCATACAGCCATATTCCAGGAAGGCATTCTCGAAAACGCGTTCTGCTTTTTGCCCGTTGAAATAGTTTGGTGTGCGGGAAGTACCTGTCCAAACCTGGGCAATGTAGCCGTCAATACCAGGAAGGGAAGCCAGGCTGGCTTCGGGACTAACAATCTCCCAGCACGAGTAGTTGATCAGCGAGTGTGTCGGAATGAATACCTTCACGTCCATGCCCTTGCTTTTGCCGTATTCTTTGGCATAAGTAGAAACTTCGTTGATCGCCTGGTAGAACATGTGGTACTTCAGTTTATTGGACAGGTAGGTGTTCTCCACCGATGCATCCTGCGGTCTCCATGGGAATCCGTAATATTTCTCCCAGGCTTTTTTGAAGTGCTCGCTGTAGCCGGCTCTGGCCCAAAATTCCGGTTCCTCGAGGTAAATCGTGCTGATGCCGGCATCAATTACTTTTTTGACGATCGCCGATTTCACATAGGCAATAAATGTGGAGTCGGGAACCACATACGGGCTGCCTTCTCCGTGCATAATCTCGGTACCGTCTTTTTCGACTTGTGCAATATCGCTGTGGTTTTTTCCATCCCATTCACCCAGGTAGAAGTCTTTGTAGTCGCCCCAGGCCATGCCGGTCATGAATTGGGTCTGGTAGCCACGTTCGCGCCACGAGGCAACGCGGTTGGCAAAACTCATGTCTTCGTGGTCGTTGGCTCCGTAAACGATTGCAATGTCGGAGCGAACATCAATTTCGGGTATCCAATAGGCCCCCGTTTGAAAAGCGGTTTTCTCCGCTGGTTTTTCCTCTGCTTTTGGAGGAGATGTTTTACAAGCGGAGCATAGGCTCGCCATTGCCGCAGCGGCAAAAAATAATTTTTGAAATCTCATGGTCAACTTGGTATAGGTTAAAACAAATTCGGCTCGACTGGTCGCATTGGTCACATGCCCGGAGCATTCGTGATGTCGGGAATGGTTAAGCTTGTCTTCAACATTGGTTTGGTGTGCCCCTAAAATAGGAATAATTGTATGGCACAGACGTTTTTGAAGTCTTAATTCGTGAAAGATCAATTTAATGTAAAAACGACACAAGTTTTCTTCGAGAGGTCAGTCGAAAATTCTTACAGCAGATCTGTGAAGTCCTCTATCATTCGATCAAATCTTGCTACATTTGGTGCGTCGTTCAAACATAAAATCTACCCAACTTATCTGCACACTATGAATTACTTCGGAGAGATCGCGGCGCTGCTGACAGCGGTTTTCTGGACTGTTACCAGCATGGCTTTCGAATCGGCCGGCAAAAAGGTAGGATCGTTATCAGTTAACCTGATTCGCCTGGTGATTGCTTTCGGTATTTATGCTGTTTACACGCAAATCAGCCGCGGTATGTGGTTTCCTTTCGATGCCGGGCTTGAACGTTGGCTTTGGTTAGCTTTGTCGGGTTTAATCGGATTTGTGATTGGCGACC
Organism: Mangrovibacterium diazotrophicum; assembly: GCF_003610535.1. Lineage (NCBI taxonomy): Bacteria > Pseudomonadati > Bacteroidota > Bacteroidia > Marinilabiliales > Prolixibacteraceae > Mangrovibacterium > Mangrovibacterium diazotrophicum. The sequence goes on from NZ_RAPN01000003.1 coordinate 197,761, forward strand.
TTCTGCTTTTTCAGGCTTTTGTGGTGATTGGTGCCCGCGTATCGATGCTGATCATGGCATTGGCTCCGCCTTTTACGGCGTTTATCTCTTACTTTATACTGGGTGAAGTTTTGTCGCCGATGAACTGGATTGGAATGGCGATCACGCTGACGGGAATTAGTTTGGTTATTTTGAAGCGGGACAACAAAGCCATAGAGGGAGAAGAAAAAATACGCAAACGCCTGACTTCGGCTTACCCGATCAGTGGTATTTTCCTGGCCTTGGGCGGTGCTCTGGGACAGGCGACCGGGCTGGTGCTAAGCAAAAAGGGGATGGGCGATTATGATGCTTTTGCGGCTTCACAAATTCGTGTACTGACGGGGATCGTTGGTTTTGGGCTGATGGTCTTGTTTATGGGACGTTTCCGAAGACTTTTATCAGCAGTAAAGGACTTGTCGGCGATGAAACGAATTACGCTGGGATCTGTTTTCGGTCCTTTTTTAGGTGTATCCTTTTCTTTGCTGAGTATTCAACATACCAAAGCAGGGATTGCTGCAACAATAATGGCCATCGTACCTGTCTTAATCATTCCGCCTGCCATTCTCATTTTTAAGGAAAGAGTAAATAAGAAAGAGATTATTGGTGCGGTGATTACGGTGATCGGTGTCGGGCTTTTCTTCCTTTAAGTGGGGAAAAAGAAAAGCCGCAAATTTGCGGCTTTGTATTTATTTGAGTGTTGTTTTTAGTAGCAGATAACCGCCGACTCCAGCAATGATCGATCCAAGCAGAATCCCGATTTTCGAAGCGTCGATGAAGGTTTGCGTATCGAAGGCCAGGTTGGTGATAAACAGCGACATGGTAAAACCAACCCCTCCCAGCAATCCGGTAATGGCCAGTTGTTTAAACGTTGTGTTCTCCGGTAAATTTGCCATTTTCAACTTGATGGCTAAGTAGGAGAACAAGCTGATTCCGATGGTGTTTCCCAAAACGAGCGCTGCTGCAATGAAAATCGACAAGTCAATCTGGGCAAAGCTTTCGCTGCTGATAACCACACCGGCGTTGGCAAACGCAAAAATCGGCATAATTACAAAAGCGACCCAGCCGTGTAACTTGTGCTCGTAATATTGTAGTGGAGACTGGATTTCGTGAGCCAGTTCTTCCATCTGGTTGACATTCTCCATTTGCTCGTGCGTCAAAATGTATTTGGGGTGAAGACGAGCACTCAGCTCTTTGAACGAATCGATCGCACCTTGCATTTTGTCCTGGAAATGAACGACCTTGATGTTCTTGCGGATAGGAATGGCAAAAGCAACCAATACGCCGGCGATTGTGGCGTGAACACCTGATTTCAGGAATAAAATCCAGATGATTACAGCCGCCAGAAAATAGACGTATTTATTAAATAGGCCTATTCGGGTGGCGACAAGCAGTGCCGCGAAAATTCCCAATGCCGCGAAAATCAACGACAGATCGATACTTGAACTGTAGAAAATGGCGATAACCAGGATGGCGCCCAAGTCGTCAACAATAGCAAAGGCCGTTAAGAAGATTTTCAACCCATAGGGAACGCGTTTGCCCAATAATTTTAAAATACCGAGTGTAAAAGCGATATCGGTAGCCATCGGGATAGCCCAGCCATCGTGTGTTTCCGGATTTCCATTGATTAAAAGGAAAATTGCAACCGGGAATAGCATTCCGCCTACAGCCGCAAAAACCGGCAAGCTGGCTTTGCGGAAACTCGAAAGTTCACCAACCAGGATTTCCCGCTTGATTTCGAGCCCGATAACGAAAAAGAACACGGCCATGAGTCCGTCGTTAATCCAAAGGATGAGCGATTTGGACAGCATGAAGTTTCCGAGACCGAACGTGAGTTTTTTGTGTAGCAACTCGTAGTAAGGATCGTAAAAACCAATATTGACAAACAACAGGGTTAACACGGTTACTCCGAGTAATAGGATACTTGAAGATGTTTCCTGCTTAAAGAACCTGTCGAAAGGTTCGGTAATAAACTTGACTGGCGACATAGGGAACAGAAGTTGATTAATGAATTGAATTCGGACAAAAGTCCAATGAAAAGTATTTCATAGCTTAAAAACGCAAAATACGCCCTTGGGTTTTAACATGAAAGGAGAATTATCCGATTTAACGATTAGCTAACAATTTCTCGCCCTTTAGCTAGGAGATCAGATGGCAAATAGTGGCGCCGCTCACACGGATTAGATCTTCGGGCGAAAGTCGAAGTTGAGTTCCGCGTTTTCCGGCACTGATGTAAATTGTGTCGAATTGCAGACACGACTCGTGAATAAAAACGGGATAATTCTTTTTCATACCAATGGGGGAGCAGCCGCCCCGAATGTAGCCGGTTAACGGGAGCAGTTCTTTCATGTGTACCATTTCTGCTTTCTTATTTTCCGATACTTTGGCGGCCAGTTTCAGATCAACTTCTTCGTCGCCGGGAATGACACAGGCAAAAATCCCGGAATTGGTTCCCCGCAGTACCAGTGTTTTGAAAATTTGTTTGATGTTTTGGCCAAGCTTGGCAGCTAAAGTCGTTGCGCTCAAATCCGACTCATCTACTTCGTAGGCAATTAGCTCATAGCTGATTTTCTGTTTGTCGAGTAGGCGCGACGCGTTTGTTTTGGCGGGGGATTTCATATTTTTTTTTGCGCAAAACTATTAAAATGATCGTCGGGAAACCACGTTTTGTCGCAATTTCATATATTTCCTGCAGGTGATTTTTGATTGTTCGCGGACGGGGAGAAAACGATAAGCGAGACTTTTTAGATTTATTTCGCTATCTTTAAGGCATATTGATTTGATTAGAGTTCGTTGTTGTGCTGATTCTCGCTTTTTCGATAGTGCCTTCGCTCTTTTTGAGTCCTGAATTTTAGATATTAACACCGGGTTCTGTAAAACGGCAAATGGAGGTAAGGAGTCATTTGTGTATTCGTCTTACAACCGATCTTTCAGCCTTTGGAACTTGTTCCAGCTTCTCTTCCGGAAAGATCAGACCCGCTAAAAATGATAAATTAATATATGGGTAGATCACAAGAGTCCTTTCAAAAAAAAGAAGTACGCAACAAAAAAGAGAAAAAACGCAAAGAAAAAGAAGCAAAACGTCTGGCGCGTAAAGATGGCGATAAGCCCAATAGCCTGGACGATATGATTGCCTACGTGGATGAAAATGGTATGATTACCGATACGCCACCCGATCCGGATAAGAAAACGGAAATTAAAGTTGAAGACATTGTAATTGGCGTTCCGAAGGACGCAGATCTGGAACCGGAAGATGCAGTTCGGAAAGGGATTGTCACCTTTTTCAACCAATCGAAAGGATTTGGCTTTATCCGCGATGGACAGAGTGGCGAAAGCCTGTTTGTCCATATTAATAACATTACTGAGCCGATCGTTGAAGGGAACTCGGTTTCGTATGAAATGGAGCGTGGACCAAAAGGCATGATGGCCGTAAATGTAAAAGTTAACCGGTAGGGTTTTTACCGAATCGGTTCTATGCGATAAAACACAAGGCAGGGCATTAGCTCTGTCTTTTTTTGTTCCTGGCAGTTTGGACTACTTCTTCCTTTCTTCCACCAATAATCATACTGCTGCCTTTTTAGTCCACATCTCAATCCTTGTTTTGATATTTTTATTGGTCAATAATACATTTATTATGAAAATATGTAATTTAGGAGACGGACTGAATGAGCATTATTATTCTATATTTTGGGATTAGTAATATCTCGACTGAATTTTAGCTTAGACCCATAATTAATTATTGATTTCGTGCGTTATATACGAGTGCAGTAAACGGTATTTGGGACGGGAAATTAGTTGTTATTGTTTGGATTGTAATAATTATTTCTTTTATAAATATAAGTGGAATGTGGAGACCAGTGACCACTATAAAAACGGGGCCAAACCGAAAAGCCTAAAGAGTAGGAAAATAAAATACGTAAAATTTTATGAATTGGTATTTAAAGGTTCTAAAACAGTATGCCGACTTCGGTGGAAGATCAAGAAGAAAAGAGTATTGGATGTTTGCGTTATTCAACATTATTTTTGCGATTGTAGCAATAATATTGGATAATGTTTTGGGGACAACTCTGGGAACGGCTCCATACGGGGTATTTTATTTTGTTTATATTCTCGCAATGTTTATTCCCGGGCTTGCTGTAACAGTAAGAAGACTGCACGATGTTGGTAAAAGTGGATGGATGTACTTGATTATTTTAATTCCGCTTGTTGGAGCAATTTGGCTTCTCGTTCTTACACTAACAGATAGTAATGCTGGAGAGAATCAGTACGGACAAAATCCCAAAGAAGCGATTGCCTAAAAATTTGGTTATTCCAGATAGTAAGAGTAGTGGTGGACGAGCTATAAAAAGCAGCAGATTATCACTACTCTTGCTGTTTAGCATCAAAGAATTTGGTCGTTAGTATGAAGAAATCTTATTACACCATAGTTTCCTTTGTTATTTTAGCTTGTCAGCCAGCTGTAAATACCAAGCCGAATTCTGGCACGGATAAAATCGAAATAGTTACAGAAAAGCATCTTGCCAAAAACGATTCTGCGGAAACTAAATACAAATCTGAAAGTACTAATGAGGAAAGTTCTTACCAAGCTGATTTGCCAAAAATTAATGCGGATGATATGCCGGAAATTAAAAGGGATTTGCAAGTTGACTCCGTTGCGGGTAAACCCATCCGCTTTTATCTCGAGAACCCCAATTTGGTTGTTTCAGCAAAGCGGTTTTACAATGGTGAAATCTATCCGACCGATGATTCTATAACATTTGATTTGCTTGATTCATTAACCACGAATAATTCCGAATTATCGCCGTTTTATAAACTTCTTTTTGACTATATCTGTGATATTTCCGACGGCGCGCTGTCTGAAGTTATGGGGCAGTATGGTTTGAATGCAATGCAAACTAATACTGAATTATACCTAAGACCGGCTGAACTTAAGTCCTTCGGCTACATTTGCTACGATTTGTCCTTTGAAAATGATCTTGATAGTAAATTGAAAGAGTTGTGTGCCCTTTGGAAAGTGAACACGCCTCTGGATTTGCATCGGAAAGTAGATGCATTAATAAAAGCGATTCAAGAAGATGTGATCGAAAGACAAAAAGATTTTTAACCAAGTGCATAATTTACCATTTCAACTGAAATGGTAATTCGAAAGACAAGCCTAAAACATGGAATAGTCAATCTTTCTCAGCAAGTTGTCGTTATCAGAAATTCAGTTCCGTTTTATTCCAAATTAAAATAGTTCTCAAGCGAGCACCTTTTCGTCTCTTAAAAACCGAATACTTTTCATTCTGCCCCATGCCTGGCGGTTTCGCTGTTTGTAAAACCACAGGCAGCCCAGGTCGAGCAGGAAATAAAACAGGCTGATTCCGCTGGGTGGGTTGGCGCTTTTCAAAAATGGAATGACTCCCCAAGCTGTTTCGGGCCAGTACCAGCATTGGTAAGTGGTTCCCACTATTTCGAGGAAGGCAACCACCAGGTACATGCTGAGGTAAAACAGGCGTTCGCGCGGCTTATTCCGTAAAATGTAGATCACAGTCAGTGACATCAGGAAGCCGAAAATATCATTCGCAAAAATCAGGAATAGCGTAGCGTAGACGAGGATGAAAATAGTCAGTAGGCGTTCCAGCATTTTACGCTGTTTTTTGACGATGGATTTCTTACAAAAATTGACGGTCGCAATTAAAACAATGGCGTGACCGGGTGGTACGTAGTGAGGCACGTTGCCCAGTCGGTAGGTGTACATGCCCAAACCAATCGAAAATAAGTATTCGCCCAAAACGCCAATAATGACGGCATAAATCATTTGCTCGCGGATCCGCGAGCCCGAGTTGTAAAACAGAACCGCAAAACCAATAAACATCACGATGGTTGCTAAATCCTGCTTGGGCAGAAAACCATCGACCATGAATCGGCTATCGAGAAACAAGCCGAAGATGATAAACAGGAACAAGTAGCCCAGGGTGGTAAAAGAAGCCAAGAAAAGTTTTGTTGCCGTCGCTTTTTTCATGCAGTAAAGATAGTCGGAATGTCATTCTAGAAAAACATGAACCTCAGATTCCTTGTGCCTGTGAAATTTTACCCTGTCTTCTTTGGATTCTGACTATTTGAACCAGATCACAGTATCTGAACAGCGCAATTTACCGTTAAATCGATCACCTTTCGAACAGATCATTTTCTGTTTCCCCGAGAAAATTTGCTTTATTGTGTGACGTTGACAAAATGAAAAACTGAAGGGATGAAAAAACTAATTTGTATTGGACTGTTATTACTATCAGGATTGACACAGGCTCAGAGTATGAAAAACTATTTGAATGAATCGGATGCGGAATTTAACAAGCGGATGCAATGGTTCACCGATGCTAAATTCGGCATGTTCATTCATTTTGGATTGTATTCAGAATTGGGAGGCGTGTGGAAAAATGATACCGTTGAAGGATACGCGGAATGGATCCAGGGAATGATGAAGATACCATCAGATGAGTATTCGAAATTGACGGAGACTTTTAATCCGAAAGATTTTGATGCGGATTTTATTGTAAAAACGGCGAAGGAGGCAGGGATGAAATACCTGGTTGTTACCTCGAAGCACCACGAAGGATTTTGTTTGTGGAACAGCGATTACACCGACTTCGATGTATCGGCTACTCCGTTTAAGCGGGATATTCTGGCCGAGTTGAGTGCAGCCTGCAAAAAGTACGGGCTTCGCTTCGGAACTTATTACAGCATTATCGACTGGCATCATCCAACGCAAAAACATTTGTATGGATTGTTTGAAGGGGCAGAAGCTCCCGCGGATTCAACCTGGCGAGCCGAATACATTGTTTACCTGAAAAATCAGGTTCGCGAGTTGATCGAAAAATACGATACGGACATTCTTTGGTTTGACGGTGATTGGGAGGCTTGGTGGAATAACGAAGTCGGAACTGATTTGTACAATTATATCCGCAGTCTGAAGCCGTCAATCATTATCAATAACCGGGTGGCCAAGCGTGAAAGTTTCAAGAAAGATTTTGGAACGCCGGAACAGGAACATCTGGAAGAAGCAGTGAACTACAAGTGGGAAGCCTGTTATACGATGAATGATTCCTGGGGCTTTAAAGTCAGCGATCACCACTGGAAATCGGCCGAGGAAGTGGTTGCCAAATTACACGATATTAATGAAAAAGGAGGCAATCTTTTGTTGAATGTTGGCCCTGATGGTTTGGGAAGAATACCTGAACCCTGCGTTGAGATTTTGAAACAGGTCGGCGAACTTCTAAAATAAGGGAAATAATAGACCAAAATAAAAGCCGCTTCCATTTGGGAGCGGCTTTCTTGTATCTGGTAATTTACAATTACTTTTTAGCAATGTAGTCGGCAATCCAGTCACCAACTTCAGATGTGCTGTATGATTTGCCTTCAGCAATATCAACAGTAACCACGCCTTCAGCCATTGAAGCATCAACAGCTTCTCGGATCAGTTTACCTTCTTCCATCAGGTCGAATGCATATTCGAACATCATGGCAGCCGACAGGATTGTTGCAATTGGGTTCGCAATGTTTTTACCGGCAGCTTGCGGGTACGAACCGTGAATTGGCTCGAACACAGAAGTGTGGATACCCATCGATGCAGAAGGCAACAGGCCTAGTGATCCGGTAATTACACTGGCTTCGTCAGTCAGGATATCACCGAACATGTTTTCAGTTACCATCACGTCGAAGTTTTTCGGCCACTGGATGATTTGCATCGCGGCGTTGTCAACAAACATGTACTCGGTTTTGATGTCCGGGTAGTTTGGAGCCATTTCCTGAGCCACTTCACGCCACAGGCGAGAGCTTTCCAAAACGTTTGCTTTGTCAACAACAGTCAGTTTTTTGTTACGCTTTCCCGCGAATTCGTAGGCCAGTTTCAGGATACGTTCTACCTCAGCGCGTGTGTAAACGCAGTGGTCGTAAGCAGTGTTACCATTGTCGGTACGGCCTTTGTCGCCGAAGTAGATACCACCGGTCAGCTCGCGGATCGCTACAAAGTTGGCACCTTCAACCAACTCGCGACGAAGCGGTGATTTGTGCAACAAGGATTCGAAAGTTTCTACCGGGCGAATGTTAGCGTACAAACCTAATTTTTTGCGCATCGCCAGCAAACCTTGTTCCGGACGAACCGGTGCTTTCGGGTTGTTGTCGAATTTAGGATCACCGATGGCACCGAAAAGTACGGCGTCGGCTTTCATACAAATATCGTGGGTAGTTTCCGGGTATGGATCACCAACCTGGTCGATGGCAGTGGCACCGGTCAGGGCAAATTCATATTCCAGTTCGTGGTTGAATTTTTCAGCGATTGCTTTCACTGATTTCATGGCCTGATCAACAATCTCAGGGCCAATTCCGTCTCCGGGGAGAACAGCTAATTTTAACTTCATCTCTATTTTGGTTTCAAATATATTTAAATGTACTATTCAACTTTTTCGCTCATGGTGTGCTCAACCAGGTTGAGCATGCGGGTGGTTGCTTTGATCGCCGCAGCCGTTTGGTCAGGCGCTAGCCCGCGGGTTTTGAACTCGCGGTCCATTTCCCAAATAATCACTGTTTCAACCAAGGCATCGGTTTTACCGCCCGGAGGGATAGTTACCGAGTAGTCGATCAGTGTGGGGAATGGCTTTTTCAGCTTGCTGTAAATGCTTTTTACTGCTTTCATGAAAGCATCGTACAAACCATCTCCTGACGAGGAAGCTTCGTACGATTTCCCGTTTATGTTGATGCTGACCGTTGCTGAAGGACGAAGTCCCATCGCATAAGTCAGTGCATAATTGTTAATCGAAATACGCTGCTCAACACTTTCCTGAAGCACGTCGGCAACAATGTATGGAAGGTCTTCCGCTGTTACGGTTTCCTTGTGGTCGGCCAGCTCAATTACCCGGTCTGTCACTTTTTTCAGCGCATCAGCTGTCAACTCAATACCCAGGTCTTCCAGGTTGGCTTTGATGTTGGCTTTACCGGAGGTTTTGCCTAGAGCGTAAGTTCTGGTACGGCCAAAACGTTCCGGCAACAAGTCGTTGAAGTACAACTTGTTTTTGTTGTCACCATCGGCGTGAACACCACTACATTGCGTGAACACAAACTCGCCGATCAGCGGTTTGTTGGTTGGAATGCGAATGCCGGAGAAGCTTTCAACAACTTTCGAAATCCGGTTCAACATACTTTCGTTCACCTTGGTTTTCATGCCCATGTGATCTTTCACCGTGGCAATCACACTCGAAAGTGGCGCATTACCGGCACGTTCACCCAGCCCGTTTACGGTTGTGTGTACGCAGTCGACTCCCGCTTTTAAGGCGTGGAAGACGTTGGCGATGGCCAGGTCGTAGTCGTTGTGTGCATGAAAATCAAATTGAACATCCGGGTACCTGTTGATCATTTCTTTGCAGTAATCGAATGTTTCGTCCGGGTCGAGAATTCCCAGTGTGTCCGGCAGCATGATGCGTTTTACATTCATTTCTTTCAGATGCGAAATCATGAAATGAACGTAATCTCTGGAGTTGCGCATACCGTTCGACCAGTCTTCCAAATAAACATTGACTGAGATACCCAGTTCGCTTGCGTAATCAATCGATTTTTGAATGTCGGCAATATGTTCCTCCGGAGTTTTCCGCAGTTGGTGGGTCACGTGGTTCAGCGATCCCTTGCATAACAAGTTTAATACTTTTCCGCCGGCCCGGTTGATCCAGTCCAAAGATGTTTTACCATCAACGAATCCGAGTATTTCAACACGACCGAGGTGGCCTTTTTCGGCAGCCCACTCCATGATGCGCTTGGCGGCTTTAAATTCGCCTTCAGAAACCCGGGCCGAAGCAATTTCAATCCGGTCAACTTTCACATCTTCCAGCAATACTTTGGCAACGCTGAGCTTTTCGGTGTCGGTAAACGACACGCCCGAGGTCTGTTCACCATCGCGCAGCGTGGTGTCCATGATCTGAAGTTGGCGCTCGGCAATTGCGACTGATTTTACCGTCATGAGTTTTATTTTTTCTTTATGCCTTCAATTAACCCACTGTTTGCGTCTGTGGTTCAAACAGCGGCTTCTCCTCGTAATACTGATTCTTCAGCCTTTTGTAAAAGAAAAGCAGAGAGGACCGAACGAGTCGATCGAATCTCTGCTTTTGCGGCATTATTTTTCAAATGCTACGATCTCGTCGTGTAAGCTGACGAGATAGTCGATATCGTCGAGCCCGTTTTGCAGGCAGTGTTTTTTGTATGGGTTGATGTCGAATTCTTCCGATTCGCCTGTCGCCTTGATCGTGAAGGTTTGGCTTGGAAGATCAACTTCGAACTCGGCTGTTGGATCAGCTTCGATTGCGTCGAAGATTTTCTCCAGGAATTCCGGGCTCACAACCACCGGAAGCAATCCGTTGTTCAGCGCGTTTCCTTTGAAGATGTCGGCAAAGAAGCTTGAAACAACTACGCGGAAGCCATAATCGTAGATGGCCCATGCAGCGTGCTCGCGGCTTGATCCGCTACCAAAGTTTTTAGCGCCAACCAGGATTTTGCCAGTGAATTTGCTGTCGTTCAACGGAAACTCAGCGATTGGTTGGTTGCTTTTATCGTAACGCCAGTCGCGGAACAGGTTGTCGCCAAATCCTTTTCGCTCTACTGCTTTCAGGAAGCGTGCAGGAATAATCTGGTCGGTATCCACATTTTCGATCGGCAGTGGAACAGCCGGAGATACTATGTTTGAAAATTTATCGTAAGCCATTTGAACTGATTATTTATAAGTTATTATTTATTACTGATGATGACTACTTCTTGTTTTCAGTTGAACTGTTTTTCTTGAACTGATGAATATTGCCGTTAGTTCTTTTGCTTCTTGCAAGAGCAATTCTGCTTTATCGCGAGAAACAAGTTGTTCGTCTACTGCAAACTCCATCCAAAAATCACATTCATCAACTTCTTCTATTACGATGGATAATTTTGCTGCAAATGCTGCGTCAGAATGTGCTAATAACACCGCGCGGTAATTAACAGCAACGGATGTCGAACATCTGATTAGTTGTCCCTGTATGTGGCGACCGAGTTTTGTTTCTGACAAAGAATTGGCAAGCTTCACACATCGGTGTGCAAAAGTCTGCGTTCTTTGTTTGAGCTCGAGTCGGTCCATTCGTAATCAATAATCATTCATCAATAAGCAATTACAAAAATTCTCTTGGGTCGGTTATTACTCCGGTAACAGCAGCGGCAGCAGCGGTAAGCGGGCTGGCCAGCAATGTGCGGGCTCCCGGTCCCTGACGACCTTCGAAGTTACGGTTCGAAGTAGATACTGCGTATTTGCCTTCCGGAATTTTATCATCGTTCATTGCCAAACAAGCTGAACATCCCGGTTGACGAAGTGCCATGCCTGCTTCGGTGAAGATTTTATCCAGACCTTCTGAGATGATTTGTGTTTCTACTGCTTTTGATCCAGGTACTAACCAAACAGTTACATCGTCGGCTTTCTTCTTACCTTTCACAAATTGAGCGAAAGCGCGGAAGTCTTCGATACGTCCGTTTGTGCAGCTTCCCAGGAATACGTAGTCAACTTTTTTACCTTTCATCGCATCACCCGGATTGAAATCCATGTATTTCAATGATTTCAGGAAAGTAGTCTTGTCAGTTCCCTGGAGTTCGCTTCCTGTTGGAATTGATTGGCTTACACCAAGACCCATTCCCGGATTGGTTCCGTAAGTAATCATTGGTTCAATGTCAGCTGCATCAAACACATATTCAGTGTCGAATTTTGCACCTTCATCTGATTTCAATGTTTTCCAATAGGCTTCAGCTTTATCCCAGGCTTCACCTTGAGGAGCGAATTTGCGACCTTTAACGTAGCTGATGGTGGTTTCGTCCGGAGCGATCATACCACCACGGGCACCACTTTCAATACTCAGGTTACACAAAGTCATACGACCTTCCATGGTCAGGTTGGTGATGGCAGAACCTGCATACTCTATGAAGTGACCTGTACCCCCACTGGTCGAGATTTTAGAGATGATATAAAGTGCGATGTCTTTAGCAGTTACGCCTTTACCCAACTGACCTTCAACAGTGATGCGCATTTTCTTTGGTTTTGGCTGCATGATACATTGGCTGGCCAATACCATTTCAACTTCTGACGTACCGATACCGAATGCGATAGCACCGAAAGCACCGTGAGTAGAAGTGTGGCTGTCACCGCAAACGATGGTCATACCCGGCTGGGTCAAACCCATTTCAGGCCCGATGATGTGAACGACACCGTGACCGTCGCTACCTAAACCGTAGTGTGTAATGCCGTTGGCTTCGCAGTTCTTTTTCAACATCTCAACCTGGTTGCGCGACAACTCATCAACAATACTCATGTTTTGGTTGATGGTTGGAACGTTGTGGTCGGGGGTAGCAGTGGTTTGATCCGGACGGAAAACTTTCAGTCCGCGAGTTTTCAAACCTAAAAAAGCTACCGGGCTGGTCACCTCGTGGATAAAGTGACGGTCGATATACAATACATTTGGGCCTCCTTCAACTTGCTTCACCACGTGGGCATCCCAAATCTTATCAAATAATGTTTTAGCTTCCATAAAATTATTTTTTCATCCAGGCTACATCCTCGGAGAGGTAGCGTTGTGCGTATTTAGTTTTTATTTGACGTTATTTCCTACTTATACTTTCATTTTGTTGACAGCGTCCAGGAAGGCTTCAACTGCAGCGGTGATAATATCGGTGTTGGCACCAAAACCGAAATATTTTACACCTTCAAAGTCAAGTTCCATGTGCACTTTACCAACATCGTCGCTTCCGCGGGTGATCGCCTGGATCAGGAACTCTTCCAGAATTACGTGGCGTTTCACGATCTGTTTCACTGCATTGATAGCAGCATCAACCGGACCGTTACCCGAAGCGGTAGCGTTGAATTTTTCGCCGGCAATGTCCAAACGAACAGATGCCATTGGTTGCAGGGTTTTTCCGGTTACAACTTGCAGGAAGTCCAATTTGATGCGACGTTCTTTTTTCTCCGTATCGTCAACCAACATCGCAACATCGTCATCACGGATGTCTTTTTTCTTGTCGGCCAATTCCAGGAATTTCTCGTAAACTTCGTCCAGTTTTTCTTTGGTTAATTCGAAGCCCAACACTTCCAGACGGTGTTTCAAAGCAGCGCGGCCACTACGGGCAGTCAATACAATTGACGATTCGTTGATCCCAACTTCAGTTGGATCGATGATTTCGTAGTTTTCGCGGTTTTTCAACACGCCGTCCTGGTGAATACCGGATGAGTGCGCAAACGCGTTACGACCAACAATTGCTTTATTCGGCTGAACCGGCATGTTCATCAGGTTCGAAACCAAACGGCTGGTTTTGTAAATATTCTTTGTATTGATGTTGGTGTCGATACCTAAAACAGCGTAACGGCTCTTCAGGGTCATCACCACTTCCTCCAAACTGGTGTTACCGGCACGTTCGCCAATACCGTTGATGGTTACCTCGGCCTGACGTGCACCGTTAATAATACCGGCGATGGTGTTGGCAGTTGCCATACCCAGGTCGTTGTGACAGTGCGTTGAAATGATCGCATTGTGTACACCTTTTACGTTGTCGATCAGGTATTTGATTTTTTCACCAAATTCGTAAGGCATGGTGTAACCGGTTGTGTCCGGAATGTTAACCACCGTCGCACCAGCTTTGATAACCGCTTCAACTACGCGAGCCAGGTATTCGTTCTCTGTACGACCTGCATCTTCAGCATAGAATTCAACATCTTCTACATATTTCTTGGCGTGTTTTACCGCGCGAACGGCACGCTCGATGATTTCATCAGGATTTGAGTTGAGCTTGTGATGAATGTGGTAATATGATGTTCCAATACCGGTATGGATACGTCCTTTTTTGGCGTATTTGAGCGCTTCGGCGGCAACATCAATGTCTTTTTCTACAGCACGGGTGAGGGCGCAAATTGTTGGCCAGGTAACCGCTTTAGAAATTTCGACTACTGAATTGAAGTCCCCCGGGCTTGAAATAGGGAAACCGGCTTCGATCACGTCTACGCCCAATTCCTCCAAAGCTCTGGCCACTTCAATCTTCTCAACTGTGTTTAACTGACACCCCGGAACCTGTTCTCCGTCTCTCAATGTGGTGTCAAAAATGTACAACTTGTCGCTCATGATGAAATGATTTGTTTTATAATCTGTTACTTTCTTTTTAGCATTAAAAAAGCCACTCTCAGCTGAGAATGGCTCTATGTTATTTCTTATAATTAATTACACCCATACCATTCTCAGTCGCGCATCCAGAGTAGAATACCGAGAAGAATACCGAGAATAGAAATGGTGCTAATTTTTGTCATCTCCAAAAGATTTCCTGCAAATATCACAATTTAATTTTAAACTGAAAATTTTTGCCCCGCTAATTTTACAATCTTAAAGAAAAAGATTCCAATTGCTTATTGAGCAATAAAACAAGCAGTTGAGAAATTGTCAATCAAACCAAATAAACATTGACATTCGAAAAAAGTTTTCGGAGGAAAAGCTCTTTTATAACACATTCTGTGGGATTGTGCTGTCAATACGTAAGAAGAAAGTGTTAGTGTCTGATATTGAATGTTTTTTAATATTTGGGCATGGGTTGTGTTACGCTTAACTCCGGAATCTCTTCCTGTTTTTCAAAATAAATGGTTGCGATCGTTTCGGTATGGTCGTCCCAAACCAGCGGTGGGCAGGTTAGGGTGAGGTGCTTGCCCCGAATTCTTGAATAGCGGATTTTGTCCACATTTTCGATTCCGGAGTAGAGCGAGCCTTCAACATGATGGATGATGTAGTCTTTTTCGCGATTGTACTCGTAGGTTCCAAAATAGGAAATTCCTTTGAGATCGCCCGTGCACTGAATTCTGGGCATAAACTGGATAGAATAAAAACCGGTATTGGAGTAGATTACAAGCCCGGTTGCATCTTCACCGTAAGGATAAATTACTTCGCCGTTTTTTGTTTTCACCTCAAACGACTTGAGTTTCCATGTTCCAACTATTAAACTGTTCATATCGCATCGGTTTTTTAGGTTACTTAATTTTAACCTTTTTAAAGCAGATTGCCAACATGTTCTGGATGCATGCTCACCGGCGAAGGCGGGAGCTTTTGGTATAAAAAAAGCCCGCCAAAAAAATGACGGGCTTTCCAATATTATGAATCGTTTTATTAAACGATTTTTTTCATTGCAGTCATTGATTCGCGCAATTCGTAACCAATCAGTTCAACAGGGTGGAAACGGATGATTTCGTTCACAGCGATCAATTGTTTGTTGTCAACGCCATTGTCGTAACCTTCGCCGTAAGTTTCACCAATCACATCAGTATCGATGGTTTTCATGAACTCAGTCAACAGCGGTTTACAGGCGTGATCGAACAGGTAGCAACCGTACTCTGCAGTGTCAGAAATCACACGGTTCATTTCGAATAATTTCTTACGAGCAATTGTGTTCGCGATCAGCGGAGTTTCGTGCAGTGACTCGTAGTAAGCTGATTCTTCTTTGATGCCAGCTTCAGTCATGGTTTCGAAAGCCAATTCAACACCGGCTTTCACGAAAGCAACCATCAAGACACCATTGTCGAAATATTCTTGTTCGCTGATTTCAACGTCGCCGGCAGGAGTTTTTTCGAAAGCAGTTTCTCCGGTCGCAGCACGCCATGTCAACAGGTTAACATCATCGTTTGCCCAGTCTTTCATCATTGTGCTTGAGAATTCGCCACTCATAATGTCGTCCATGTGTTTTTGGAACAACGGACGCATGATGCGTTTCATATCTTCTGACAATTCGAAAGCTTTAATTTTTGCTGGGTTCGACAAACGGTCCATCATGTTAGTGATACCACCGTGTTTCAAAGCTTCAGTAATCACTTCCCATCCGTATTGGATTAGTTTTGAAGCGTATCCCGGTTCGATTCCTTTTTCGATCATTTTGTCGAAAGAAAGGATAGAACCTGTTTGCAATAAACCACAAAGGATTGTTTGCTCACCCATCAAGTCTGATTTTACTTCAGCAACGAAAGATGAACGCAATACACCGGCGCGGTCGCCACCAGTTGCTGCACAGTATGCTTTCGCGATTTCCATACCGTCACCGTTCGGATCGTTTTCAGGGTGAACAGCGATCAGGGTAGGAACACCGAAACCACGTTTGTATTCTTCGCGAACTTCAGAACCCGGAGATTTTGGAGCAACCATCACAACAGTGATGTCTTTGCGGATTTGCATGCCTTCTTCAACGATGTTGAAACCGTGAGAGTAAGAAAGAGCAGCACCTTTTTTCATCAATGGCATAACAGCGCCAATCACGTTGGTGTGTTGTTTGTCCGGAGTCAGGTTGATTACCAAATCAGCAGTTGGAATCATTTCTTCGTAAGTACCTACTTTGAATCCGTTTTCAGCAGCGTTTTTGTATGATTGACGTTGCTCTTTAATTGCAGCTTCGCGCAGTGTGTAAGAAATATCCAAGCCAGAGTCGCGCATGTTCAAACCTTGGTTCAAACCTTGAGCACCGCAACCAACGATAACGATTTTTTTACCTTCCAATTTTTTAACACCATCAGCAAATTCAGCCTTATCCATGAATTCGCAAGTTCCCAATTGTTCCAATTGTAAACGCAATGGGAGCGTGTTGAAATAGTTTGCCATTTTTTGTGTATTTAAATGATATGATTTAAGTCTGTAAACTCAACTTACGTTGTGACCCGTTTCGGGTTAGGAAATCGGGTTTTTAATTTTCGAATACAAAGCAACAGAATATTCAGAAGAAAGGCGAGTAAAAAAGCTTGAATTTTTGGTAATTTTCATGGATTGTCATGCGGGGTTTGAAATGATTCGTCGTGTCTTTCTTAAAATTCAGCCGTTTAAGCTTTGTGTTGAAAGTTATTTGATTGGTAATTTTTTATTTTGAGAATCCATTCACGCAAAGACGCTAAGTCGCAAAGGTACTCGTTACTCCCGAATAGAAATTAATTGACAGCCCGACAACTGATGACAACTACGACAACTTGACATGTGAACAAGATCCGGCTTTCATCCCTCTTGGAGATTCTTTCGAAATCATGAATATTTTATTTTGAAACAGCTTGAGATCTGTATTGCAGTGGTGAATATCCGCTTTCGCGTTTGAAGAATTTGGTGAAATACGACTGGTCTTCAAAGTTGAGCTGGTGTGCAATTTCGGCCACACTCAGGTTGGTGTGAACCAGCAGCCGCTTGATTTCCAATATTTGTTTTGCCTTCACGATCTGGCTCGATGTTTTTCCGGTCAGACTCTTCACTGTTTGTGTGAGGTGATTGGGTGTTACAGCCAGCATCTCGGAATATTCTTTAAGCGAAAGGTTTTTGTGGTTGTTTTCTTCCACCAGGTGATAAAACTGTTTCACCAGGATGTGGCCTTTGCCTTTTCCGGCCATGTTTTCGCTCGAGCGGTAACGGCTCGCACAAGTCATCAGAATGAGGTCTAGAATAGATCGGAGCAAATCCAGTTTGCCCGGATCGTCGCTGTTGAGCTCGCTGATACTTCGTTTGAATAGGTTTTCGAGAAACTGAACGTCCAGCTGGTTTTCCAGTCGGAGCGGAGGGTTATCCTGCTTCAGATTATAGAAGAAGGGAAACTCAATCAGGCTGTTTTGATTGCTCCGGTTGACGAGGTAGAAATCGGCCGTGAAAATGAAAATGTAGCCTTCAATATCGTGCGAGAATTCAATCTTGTGGGCCTGCCCCGGCGACATGAAAAATACGCAGGGCGGGTTGATCTCGTATCGGTTTCCATCAATCACATGAAAGCCTGAACCGCGCATCAGGTAAAGCACTTCAAAGAAATCGTGCCGGTGCGGGTATTTCACGCTGAAGTGGCGCTTGGCATCAAACACTTCAACCTGAAACTGCTGACTTTTCCGCTCGCTGGAGCTGAAATTGTCGAGGCTGTAAACCGGTAAATGTTCGTTGATGGAGTTCATAAAGGCTGTTGTTGTAAAAAAGAAAGTGAGGGTTTGACTTTGAGTCATGCCCTCACTCTATCAAATATTGGACTAGTCCATTGCTTCCAATAAAGCGTCGCGTTCCTTCAGGAACTCCGACAAACGCTCAATCGGGTCGCGTGTAATCGCGATGCGGCCAGAGCGGATGAATTGAAGAACGCCGAATTGAGATAGATCGTCAAACAATTGCTTGGTTTCTTCTTTATGCCCGGTTTTTTCAATCACCGTAAATTCTTTGGTGATTTCCAGGATGCGTGCACCCGAGTTGCGAACCATGTGTTCAACCTTGTCGCTTTCGTATAATGCTTCAGTTGGAACTTTGTACAAAGCCAGTTCCTGAAACACCATTTCGTCGTTGGTGTGGTAGAAGGCTTTCAGTACGTCAACAATTTTTTCCAGTTGACCAACCACTTTCTTCACGCGCTCTTCCGTTTCGTTAATCACGATGGTGAATTTTGAAATTCCCTGGATTGCCGACGCTGAAACGGTCAGGCTTTCGATGTTGATTTTACGACGTGTAAAGTTGATGGTCAGGCGGTTCAATAGCCCGATATTGTTTTCCGAATAAACGGTGATGATAAATTCTTGTTTCATTGTGTCTTCTTTTTAAGATTAAGCTTCAAGAATGATATCGGATACCGATGCCCCGGCCGGTACCATTGGGAATACGTTGTCTTCTTTTTCAACAACAACCTCCAGTAAGTAAGGGCCGTCGTGCTCCATCATTTTTTTAACTCCTGCTTCCAGTTCTTCGCGTTTGGTCACTTTGTGAGCCGGTATTCCAAAACCGTTGGTGATCATGATGAAGTCCGGGTTTTGCAGCTCGGTAAATGAGTAGCGACGGTCGAAGAACAGCTGTTGCCATTGGCGAACCATCCCCAGGAAGTTGTTATTCAGTAAAATGATTTTAACCGGAAGCTTGTTTTGTGCAATTGTTCCCAGTTCCTGCAAAGTCATCTGGAAACCACCATCACCAACGAAGCAGCAAACAGTGCGATCTTTTGCACCCAGTTGCGCGCCCATGGCTGCCGGTACACCGTAGCCCATTGTTCCCAATCCACCAGAAGTCACGTTACTTTTCGATTGTGTGAACTTGAAGTAGCGGGAAGCAATCATTTGTTGCTGGCCTACGTCGGTCACCAAAACCGCATCGTGGTTTGCTTTTTCAGAAACCATGCGAACAGCTTCACCCATTGTCAAACCTTCTTTGGTAGGGTATGTGTCTTTCTGAATGACTTTTTCCTGTTCAATTTTATCGCAGTCACGGAACTCTTGTAACCAGGCTTCGTGTTTGTTTTCCTTTACGTTCATCGTCAACATCGGAAGCGATCTTTTGGCACTGCCCAAAACGCCAACGTCAACTTTGACGATTTTGTTGATCTCGGCCGGATCAACTTCCATGTGTATGATCTTAGCGTTGGTGGCGTAAGAACTTACTTTTCCGGTTACCCGGTCGTCGAAGCGCATACCAACAGCGATGATCAGGTCGGCTTCGTTGGTTTTAATGTTTGGTCCATAGTTTCCGTGCATACCCAACATCCCAACGTTCAACGGGTGGTCTGATGGAAGTGCCGAAAGGCCGAGCAATGTCCAAGCTGCAGGAATACCTGTTTTTTCGATGAACGCTTTCAGCTCTTCTTCAGCATTGGCGATGATGACACCTTGTCCGAAAAGCAGCAATGGTTTCTTAGCAGCATCGATCAGCTCGGCAGCTTCTTTCACTTTGAAAGGATCCACTGCGTATTCCGGAATGTATGAACGAATCTTTGTACATTTTTTATATTCGAAATCCAGTTCCTGGAACTGTACATCTTTTGCAATGTCGAGCACTACCGGCCCCGGACGGCCCGACTGTGCAATATAAAATGCCTTGGCAATTGCTTCAGGGAGTTCTTCAACACAAGTAACCTGGTAGTTCCATTTGGTTACCGGCATAGTGATCCCGATTACATCCGACTCCTGGAACGCATCGGTTCCCAAAAGAGGTGAAGCTACCTGGCCGGTGATACAAACCAGCGGAATTGAGTCGATTTGTGCGTCGGCAATTCCGGTGACCAGGTTGGTGGCTCCAGGGCCTGAAGTGGCAAAACAGACTCCGGCTTTACCGGTTACTTTGGCGTATCCTTCGGCTGCGTGGACGGCGCCTTGTTCGTGACGGGTTAGAATGTGCTTGATTTGCTTATCGAAATCATACAGGGCATCGTAGATTGGCATAATCGCTCCGCCCGGATACCCGAAAATGGTATCAACGCCTTCCTCCAGTAATGAAAGGATAACAGCTTGAGAACCTGTAACTCGTTTTGTTGCCATATAGATACGTGTTTTGTTGGTTACTAATCAATTAAGCGAACTGCACCTCTGTCGGCTGATGATACCAGGGCGGCATAGGCTTTCAGTGCTTTACTAATATTGCGTTGGCGGTTTTGAGGAGTGAACGCGTCTTTTCCTCTCGCCTCTTCTTCTTTTCTTCTTTGATCCAATTCTTCCGGACTGATCAAAACATTGATCTTACGTGCCGGAATGTCGATCTCGATCGGGTCGCCGTCTTTAATCAATGCGATGGCGCCTCCTGCTGCTGCTTCCGGAGAAGCGTGGCCGATAGACAGACCGGATGTACCACCCGAGAAACGTCCGTCAGTTAACAGCGCACACTGCTTGTCCAGTTTCATGGATTTCAGGTACGATGTTGGGTACAGCATTTCCTGCATACCCGGACCACCTTTGGGGCCTTCGTAACGAATGATCACCACATTGCCGGCTTGTACAGCATCGCCCAGGATTCCGTTTACGGCATCTTCCTGCGATTCGAATACGCGGGCTGTTCCTTTAAATTGGTATACCGAAGGATCAACACCTGCCGTTTTCACGATACAGCCGTCTTCGGCAATGTTGCCGTACAGAACAGCCAAACCGCCGTCTTTGTTGTAGGCATGTTCCATGTCGCGGATACAGCCACCGGCGCGGTCTTTATCAAATTCTTCGTAATAAGTTTCCTGTGATCCCAAAACCAGGTTGCGGAATCCACCCGGAGCCGATTTGTAGCGTTGCGTATCTTCTTCTTTTGCCGTTGGGCTCATAATGTCGTATTTGGCAAGCGCTTCAGCTAAGGTCAAACCGTCGGCACGTGTCACAGAGGTATCGAGGTGGCCACCGCGATCCAATTCAGCAAGAATTCCGAGAATTCCGCCGGCACGGTTCACATCCTGAATGTGGTAGTGACCGTTTGGTGCAACCTTGCACAGGTTGGGGGTTATTTTCGATAATTCGTTGATTCGTTTCATGGTAAAATCAACTCCGGCTTCATGTGCTACAGCCAGAATGTGGAGCACCGTATTGGTCGATCCTCCCATTGCAATATCCAATTTCATGGCGTTTTCGAACGCAGCTTTTGTTGCAATATTTCGTGGAAGTACCTTGTCGTTGCCGTTTTGGTAATAATCGTAGGTGATTTTTACGATTTGCTCAGCCGCTTTTTCGAACAGGCGTTTGCGGTTGGCATGTGTAGCCAGAACCGTTCCGTTGCCGGGAAGTGCAACACCCAAAGCTTCGGCCAAACAGTTCATGGAGTTTGCAGTGAACATACCCGAACAGCTTCCGCAAGTGGGGCAAGCATCGCGCTCAACGCGTGACAAGTGTGATTCGTCAACATTTGGATCGGCAGCCAGTACCATGGCATCAACCAGGTCGTATTTTTTACCGTCAACAACGCCGGCTTCCATCGGTCCACCCGATACAAAAATGGCTGGGATGTTCAGACGCATGGCGGCCATCAGCATTCCCGGTGTAATTTTATCGCAGTTTGAGATGCAGACCATCGCATCCACCTTGTGGGCGTTACACATGTATTCAACGCTGTCGGCAATTACGTCGCGAGAGGGCAGGGAATAGAGCATCCCGTCGTGTCCCATCGCGATTCCGTCGTCAACAGCAATAGTGTTGAACTCGGCGGCAAAGCAACCTTGTTTTTCGATTTCTCCTTTAATGTATTGCCCAATGTCATGCAGGTGTACGTGTCCCGGTACAAATTGTGTAAATGAGTTTACGATCGCAATCATGGGTTTTCCAAATTGCTCTTCCTTCATCCCGTTGGCACGCCACAAACTGCGCGCTCCGGCCATCCGTTTACCCTGGGTGGTTGTAGCTGATCTTAACTTATTCTGCATTTCTTTCAGTGCTTAAAATTTACGTTCTAAAAAAAAGCCCTTCTCGTTTTGGAGAAAGGCTCAATTTATATTTTGACTCAACAATCGATGGCCTCTCTCTCAGGTTTTTCTAAGAATGACAAGGAGGCGGACCACCGGAAAATATGTCGAGTAATGTTTCATATATGTAATGTATTAAAAATAAAAAAAGCCATTCTCTTTTGAGTGAGAATGGCTATCAGATATACCTACGTGCAACATCCTCACTTCGCTTGCGAAATGACAACGACGAGAAGAATAACAACGTTAGATATGATAGCCGATAATTTCATCCTTTATTTTTTACAATGAAGCAAAAGTATGAATTAATTCGGAAACGCAAAATTAAATTGTAAGTAAAAAACAGATTTTCCTATAGATCCAATAGTCAAACATACAGTTGGCGAATAAACTAATATTAAGGATGAGCCTTTTATTCTTGTTGTTTGTCTGATTATTCAGAAGACAACTGACAGATGGTTAAGAATATTCTGCTTTTAAAACCATTTGATTATTATGAAGAATAAAAAAAAGAAGATATTTGAACGGAAAACAAGTGAAGAAAAATGACAGAACAGGATCTGAAATTTATGCGCAGAGCCATTGAGCTGGCTGAAAAAGGGATGGACAGCAATGCCGGTGGACCCTTTGGCGCTGTTGTTGTCAAGGATGGAGAAATTGTTGCGGAAGGATTCAATCAGGTGACTTCGAAGAATGATCCAACGGCTCATGCGGAGGTGATTGCAATACGCGAGGCTTGCCAAAAGCTCAATTCATTTCAATTGAAAGGTTGCACTGTTTACACCTCGTGCGAACCCTGCCCGATGTGTTTGGGGGCCATTTATTGGGCACGTCCCGATCGGGTTTTCTATGCTTGTGATCATCGTGATGCGGCGGCGATCGACTTCGACGACAGTTTCATTTACCAGGAACTGAAGCTTGAAATTACTGATCGTTCGATTCCTTTTTCGCAGTTATTGCGAGCCGAGGCACTTCCTGTTTTCGAGAAATGGCGAAACAACGGTCAAGCAATAAAATATTAGGCTTTGCGTTTGCACCACTGGATATCGGTGTGGATTTACAATTTGAAATATTAGCTAAAAAAGAAAAATATGGGAAAGAAAATGTTAGGCTCGAAATCAAACGAGTTTCTCGAAAATTTATGGTTGTTGTTGTTACGGGCCGGTTCAGGAGCATTTATGCTCACACACGGGGTCCCGAAACTGATGAAGTTGATTTCAGGCGATACTTCTTTTGCCGATCCGTTTGGTATCGGGCAATTACCGTCGTTTGTTCTGGTTGTTTTTGCCGAGTTCTTTTGCTCTGTGCTGGTTATACTTGGTATCACAACCCGATTGGCAACCATTCCGATTATTATTACAATGGCCGTTGCCGCGTTTATGATTCATGGCGGACAGGGATTTGCCAAGCAGGAAATGGCCCTGCTGTACCTGTTGCTTTTCACCACTATTTTAGTGTTTGGTAGCGGTCGCTTTGCCCTGGGCAACCTGATTCGCGGTAACTAGGAAAATAATACGTTTTAACGAAGAGATGGCTGAATTCGCTTGAGGCGGATTACAGCCATCTCTTTTTTGTTGAAGGGAGAACAGGTATTTTTGAATGATAAGTTGTTGGGATGAATCATACAGAAAAGCATATTCCAGAACCGTTTCGCTTCAATGCATTTAAGCATCACCGTAACTTTCAGTTGATGGCTTTGGCCGATGCTTCCGAAGAATTGATTGACCAACAGCTGGCACCGGTTTGTAATAACTATGTGGATGTTTACACCGGGGTGTTATCTCCTGCTGATATTTGCGCTGAGATTGAGATGCTCTTGAAAAAGATTTGTGTCTTTGAAAAGGACGAATTTACGGGGTGGCTCCGAAGCAATCGTGGATATCAGGAGCTTCGTTTGTCGGACGATTCGCAATGGATTGTTCGGGAAGGAATCGATTCAGTTTGTTACATTCATATTCACCCTGCACGCACCGGCGCTCATCATATTCGGTACAAAGGTTCTACTTTGAAAACAGTATTTCTTTTAAAAATGGCGGGGTTTGAGGCTCCTCAACTGGAAGACGTAAATCGCTTGCGTCAGCAAGTTGGCCTGTCGCCGGTTGCGCGATTGGCAGCTAAAAAGGGAATTCTGAAATGTTTCCAGGAGTTCTTTCGTTAAGCATCGCAGGACTGACTTTTACTTGCCAATCACCAAAATTTCTGCTCCTCGTATTTTCCATGGTTGATCAGTGGAATTACTTTGCTGCTGGTCGGAGGTCGCTCTAAAGGTACCACGGAAACGGAAATCAAACAACATGAACCTTATTTTGCCTGTTAACCGTAAATAGAGTTGACTGGTTTTGGAAAACAATCAATCGAACTGCGCTATATGATGACGATGATACCAATAAATGTTGAAAGTCATTCCGGTTACCAAACCGGCGAGTATCCGGTTTGGTTCTTTTGGAACAAGGTGCGTTTTGTTGTAATTAAGATTACGGATCGATGGTACCAAATGGATGTGGCCGGCAAAGAAGCAGTGGCTAATTATTTTAAGATCTGCACCAAAAGCGGCTTGTATTTTATCATGAAGCACGACACGCAAACCGGCAAGTGGTACCTGGTGACGCCCGAGGATAAAGAAGGTTTATTCACCCTGCCTTATGACCGATTGAATTAAAATGCAAAAAGAGACAGCGGCAAAGTCAACTTGCTGCTGTCTCTTTTTGCAGTATCGTGTCGTTTCCCCGATTCTATTTTGTTGGATCTACGCCAAATTGCCAAAGGAGGAATGAGTATTCGTCGGCTAATTGGTCGATATACTGGTCGAGTGTTGAGCCGATTCCATGCCCGGCTTTGTAATCCACCCTGAACAGAATCGGATTATTGCTGGATGTTGCTGCTTGCAGGCGGGCTGTCATCTTTGCCGAGTTCCATGGAGTGACCCTGGGATCGTTGATTCCGTGGGTAATCAGCACAGCCGGGTATTCAACTCCGTCTTTCACATGATGATAAGCACTCATGGCCAGCAAGCCTTTGAATCCGTCTTCATCCTTAACGGTGCCAAATTCCTGGATGTTCGGGATGCCATTGGTGGTTGTTTCCATGCGGATGGCGTCGGAAAGGCCAACATTGATAATTGCCGCTTTAAACAAATCGGGTCGGTCCGTAATTGAGCGCCCGATTGTAATTCCGCCGGCACTTCCGCCTTGCCCGGCTAGCATTTTGCTTGATGTGTATCCATGTTCTACCAGGTATTCACCACAGGCGATAAAGTCTTTCCATGTGTTGGGTTTGTTGAGCATTCGGCCGGCCATGTGCCAGTCTTTTCCGTATTCGCCACCACCGCGAATATGAGCCCATGCCCAAACACCGCCCTGTTCGAGCCAGGCTATTATTCCCGGGCTGTAAAAGGAATTGTAAACCATTCCGTACGAGCCGTAGCCCTCAAGTAAAGTTGGGTTTTTACCGTTAAGTTTGATTCCCTTCTTGTGTAAAATAGAGAGTGGGACTAAGGTTCCATCCCAGCTTTTCGCCATTACTTCTTCGGCGACGTAGTCATCGGACGAATCGTATTTTCCAGGTGGAATCAGGTCGGTTTTTTCGTAGGCTCTTGATGTTGGATCATAGCTAAACACTGATGGTCCCTGAACCCACGAAGATGTGCGAACCAGTATCTTGTTAGTTGCAGGGGAGATTCCGACCAAATTAAGGGCTTTGTCTTCAATTTGAATGGTCTCAACTTTATCGGGGGCACTGTAATTTATCTGGAGCAGTTTATCTGTACCGGCGTCCGTCACCTCGACGAACAAAGCGGCGAACGAGGATGCGAGCGTACTGATTACCGATTTACTCTCGGGAACGATGACCTCTGCAGTTGCAATGTCCGGATTCTTCAACGAGGTTGAAATAATTTTGAAGCGAGGCGATTTGTGAGCCGACTGAAGATAAATGTCATCCAGGTGAACTGCGTAATCTGTGACTTCATCCTCCACGTCGCAAATTTTTGCCCACGGAATATCCGACTTTAGTAGCGTGTTAACTGGCGCGGTGTATAGCGTAAGCTCGTTTGAGTCGCCGTGTTTGATTTTAACAACGGCATAATCAGAGTTCGGAGCCAGGTAGATACTGGGGAAGTCCACATCGCTAAGTTCCATTTTATCCGAAAGCTCGTATCCGGCTATGACCTGGTCACTATTGGCGTCCGTGTTTAATTGGTGGAAATAGACTTTTGTTTTTTTGTAGATTTCTGTTTCGGGGGCGTCAGCAGCCAGTAATTGTCGTCGACTGTAGAAAAATCCACTGTCGTCGGGAAGCCAGAAAGGGCGGTTGTAAGCAGTTTCAATCCGATCGATGGTTTCCGGAAGCGCTTTGCCGGTTGACACATCCAGAATATGGTAGACTGTTTCTTCAGACCCGCTTTTGGCAAGTCCGTACACCAGGTAGTTTCCGTCGGGTGAAGGCGTGTAGTCGGCAATAGAATAGTGGTCGCCTTCGCTGGTACTCAGCAGACTGGGGTCAACCAAGAGTTTGTCTTCGCCCTGGCCGTCTCTCAGGTATAATTTCAAAAGACTTTCGCCTGATATTCGTTTCAGGAAAAACAGTTTCCCGTTTTCCAGCATGCGGTATCCACCGGAGCTGTAGGGTTTGCCGGAATAGAGTTCGTGCAGGCGTTCTCTTAATTGTTCTCTGCCTGGCAAGGTATCCAAAATAGACGCGGCATAATCCGCTTGTCCTTTTATCCACGCCTGAACTTCGGGGGCGTCCAGGTTTTCCATGTAGCGGTAGGGGTCCTCAACTTTTACGCCCCAATACTCGTCTTCAACATTATCGATTTTAGCAACAGGAGGAATTTGACCGAAGGCTTGGCTGATCTGAAAGAACATTAAAGAAACCAGGGGCAAACAAGGGAAAAGTAAACGTCGTTTCATAAGAAATTTTGAAAAGGTCGGAAAGAGCCGGTTGGACGGCAAGCAAAATGCATTGTTCGATTTAATGCATCAGGCACAGAGGTTTTCACAAGGTATGAACTTGAGACAGAGCTTTTTCATACAGGGAAAACGTCAAAAGCGAAAATATGTTTAGAAAAATCCGACTTTCTTTCGCAAAATTTCAGATGTAACTATTTAGTAAATAGGCGAAAATCCCGCACTATTGATGCTCGATATCAACCAGTAGTTGCTCGATGGTTTTAATGGCCTGGCTTTGGCTGCATGAAAAATTATTCAGGAGAATGGCGAAAAGCACAGTTCGTTTGCTTTGTGTTTTTAGTTGGCCGGCAAATGACCGAACCCGAGTCATGCTGCCGCTTTTAGCCCGGAGTGCCTGCCTGGGGAAATTGTTTTGGTTGAAGTACCAAAGTGTTCCGTTGGGGACAGTTGGCAGGCTGTTGAAAAAAGCTTCACTGTTGACACTTTCGTTTTTCATGTAGTTCAGCATAAAAACCATCTGTTTGGCCGAAATGGTGTTGAAACGAGACAGGCCGCTTCCGTCTTCCATAAACAAACCTTTGGTGTCCATGCCTTTTTGTTTCCAAAATTCGGTGACCAAATCAATCCCGGTTTCGGTTGTCCCAAGTCCCGTTGTTACATAGGCCATGTGTTTCAAAAAATGCTCAGCAAAAAGATTGACACTCTCGTGATTTGTGACGTCGATAATTTGAGAAAGTCGAGGCGACTTGATCGTTGACACCGTAACGAGGCCTTCCGGTTTTTCAACAATGTCGCAACGAACTTCGCCCGACATATCGATTTGTTTTAAAGCCAGTTCCTGCATCAGTTGAGTACCGACCAAAAGCGGAGGGTCCGGAATTGAAGCCTTCACAGCAAAGTCAGTCCTGTCTTTAGGAATGGTGCCGCGAATAACGCGTTTGGTATCAAGCGGGCTTCCAAAAACGTAGGCCTGATCCCGGTTTTCGTCCGACGAAAGTACCCGGTTGTCAAAGTCCACGTTGGGCAGAACCGGGAGTGTGTATTCAATTCGGGTTTGTTCTCCGGCTGTCGCTGGCGACGAGAAATGAATGACATAGGTATTGTCGTAAGCACTCAACCCAAAAACGCCGGCCCCGTAATAGTTCCCCATGTCTTCCCAGATCCAGGTTGCGGGAATACTTTGGTCATCATACACCGAGGAATCAATGATCAGGTTGCCGGTAATGTGTTTGATGCCCAGTTTTTCAATGACTTCAGCCCAGTGCCCAACGAAGTTTTGATAGGGTTTGTAGTCCTTGAAATATTTCGAGCCCAACGCCGGATCACCTCCTGCAACGATCACTAAATCACCATTCAGTGTGTCGCCACTTAGTTTACCGATGTAGGCCAGTTTGGTCTCAAATTGATAATCGGCTCCTAAAAGTTCCAATGCAGTGCTGGTGGTTATTAATTTGAGTATTGACGCTGGCGCCATGCTTAGTTGCGGTGTGGAAGCTCCCAGTAATTCTCCCGTTTTGGCATCGATGGCATAAAAACCGATGCTGGCTTGATCCAGCACACTTGTTTTGCTCCACTCGTCGAAAATGTGTTGAACGCTTTCTTTTTCCTGTGCTGTTACAAATGTTGGTAAAAGACAAATCAATAGCGCCAGTAGGGCCAATCGGGGGTATTGTTTCATGGTATGTTTGTTTTTCGATTCTCAAAAATAATGGAATGAACGAGACTGCCTCGCTTCGAAGCTGGTGTAATTAAGCTGAAAGTTCCTTTTTCGTAGAAAATTTCTACATCAATAACGTGGAATCTACATCATTTTGAGAAAATATTTTAGCTGTGCCAAACTTGATGTTTGTTCTCAAGTGATTGTTTGTAAGTGTTTTTGGTTGGGTTTCGGATTTGCGTGTCCGCTTTTGGCACGTTTTTCCGATAATAGATTACCAGCGAACGATAAACAATCAAATTTTCAAACACAATTAAAATTTTAAGTCATGAGAAAGACAATTTTATTTTCAGTAGCAGCGGTAACACTTAGTTTAATGGCTCCTCAATTCGCAGGTGCGAAAACAAATGATAAAGCCATCACTTCAGTTGAAGTAATGACACAGGATGTCACTTACCAGGAAATTGAAACAACGGCCTTACCGGAGGCTATTAACACAGCCCTGTCGTCGAAATATTCAGGTTACAGCCTTGATAAAGCCTGGAAAGGTGACGACGGATCTTACAAAGTAGCAATCAGCAGCGGAGATATGAAATATGATCTTTTCTACACAGAAGCGGGAGAGTTAGTTAAAGTTGAGAAACCAACGGTCGAGTAATGATTCACCACGCTTGAAACTCACCGAAGAATTTAACCGACAAACGTTTTTTCAGGGTGTGAGTTTTCAGAAAGCAGGACAACCTCTGCAACGCTATTCAGCGGGCAGAGGTTCTGTGCGTTCTGCCGGTTCGTACCATGTTTAACTTTTAAATGCCAATAAGCCAATGCGAAATACTTTGCCGAAATAAAACGCGTATGAATAAAATCTTGATCGTTGATGATGATATTGCTTTCGGCCAAATGTTGCAGAACTATTTGACCCGAAACCAATTTAAGGTGAAAATCCTGCATTCACCTGGAGAAGTACAACAGCATATCCGAAAGAATTTTTACGATTTGGTGCTGACTGACTTGCGTATGCCCGATTTTAGCGGTATGGATATTATTCGAATTATCAGGCAAGAGTCGATGAAAACCAAGATCATTATGATGACCGGTTATGCGGATATTACCACCGCCATACAATCCATTAAGCAAGGAGCTTACAATTATATTCCCAAACCTTTCCAGCCTCAGGAGCTCATGAATATGATTCGCGAGGCGTTGAGTTCAGGTTTGAGCAAAACATCAATTAAAAAGAATCCTACTGACAATAACTCTCTGCCTGATTTTTTCGAAGGAAAAAGCAAGCCATCGAAACGTCTGAATAAGCACATTGATTTGGTTGCCCCCACGCCCATGTCGGTATTGATTTTGGGTGAAAGCGGTACGGGTAAAGAATATGTTGCCCGCTCTATTCATCAAAAAAGCAAAAGGGCAGAGCAGCCTTTTGTTGCTGTCGATTGTGGTGCCATTCCGAAAGAGTTGGTAGCCAGCGAATTTTTTGGTCATGTAAAAGGTTCGTTCACCGGCGCTGCAACCGATAAAACCGGCTACTTTGAGTCGGCAAACGGCGGGACGCTCTTTTTGGATGAAGTGGGGAATCTCTCGTACAACACACAGATCCAATTGCTCCGTGCCCTGCAGGAGCGCAAAGTGAAACCGGTTGGTAGTTCGAAGGAAGTACCCGTTGATGTGCGAATTATCGCGGCCACTAACGAAGATCTGAAATCGGCCCAACAGGACGGGCGGTTTCGGGAGGATTTGTACCACCGGTTAAATGAATTTCAGATCGATGTGCCATCCCTCCATGAGCGCAAAGAAGATGTGATGGCGTTTGCCCGGTTCTTCCTGGACCAGGCGAATGCTTATTTATCGCGTAATGTGGCGGGATTTGAGCCTGACGTTGAGGCGGCCTTTGAACGTTATAGCTGGCCCGGTAATTTGCGCGAGATGAAAAATGTGATCAAACGGGCTGTGCTGCTGGTGCCCGGCGAGCAGATTACCTTGAATGAGATCCCGGAGGAGCTTTATCAGATCTCCGGCAAGGAAGATAAATTCACCTTGTACAGCGAAACAAACGAGATAACCTTGATTGAGAAAGCACTGGAAAAGGCGGATTATAACAAAAGCAAAGCGGCCCGAATATTGAAAATCGACCGCAAAACACTCTATAATAAGTTGAAGTTGTACCGGATTGAGTTACCGGAAAAACAGAACGGCAACTAATCGGATTTGGCTATTCCCGAAAGCTCATCGCTACAGGTGATGTTGTTTAATGTGCTCGAGTACCGTTTTGATTTCGGCATGAGCTAGTCTGCCGAACTCAAAAAATCGGGAATCGCTGATTTCGGGATCGCCTACACGTTCCAGTGGCACCAGAAGTGTCGTAATTTTTGTGGCCTGGATTTGTCGGAAGGTCGTCAGCATTTTGTGAGCGATTTCACAAGCTTCGTTTCGATTGTTCGCATCGAGCTGTTGTTTGAATGAACTGGCGTTCTGCTCAGCTGATTCAACGAACATTTTCAAAAGCTTGGCTTGATCCGATTTTTCCGGTCCTGCAAAAGCAAGCAGTTGGTCGATTGAATATTGCATATTGTTCCTTCCTTTTTGTCAAATTGATAGTCTCATGGGCAATGTTCCGGATAAAACTGTCGCTTTCGTTATTTTTTCACCCGGTTTCAGCAGCGGTTTCTTACACTTGTTCAACCGCGGTTTTTGCTAAAAAGCACATAAGCTTAAAAAACGATTATTTTGCTGTGTAAATATTTGTTAAATAATTAGTTAGCTGCTTGTTTTCTTCCGATTATACAAAACCTAAACTTCCAAAATGAAGTAGATAAACAATGAGAAACTAATTTACAAACTTTAAATGGGACGTTATGAAAGGTAATACGAGCTTATTAAAAATTTACATTTCGGCTTCCGACATGATCGGCAAAAATTTGTTGTACGAAGAAATTGTTCGGGAAGCCCGCGATTTTGGATTGGGCGGTGCCACTGTCTTCCGCGGTATCTTGTCGTTTGGCGCCAGTCACTCTGTTCACAGCGTTAAAATGGTCTTCCCAACGAACCAGGTTCCGGTAGCGATTGAAGTTGTGGATGAGGAATCAAAAATTGAAGCGTTCGCCGCTAAAGTGAAAACCCTGCTCGACAAGTCGGAAAAGGGCGCTTTGGTGACAATTCAACATCTTGAAGTATTGGAATATAGACGGGGCAAAAAGTACAACGAGTTTGCCAACTTTTAAAGTGGATTTTGGTTCATGAATTCGGGTTAAATTAAAGTTATTCCTTAGCGACCGACTCAAGGAAAATGTAGGGGATTTATTATATTTGTTGCGGCTTTTAAAAAAGCTGACTTTAATCAGTCTTATAAGGTTATATATTAAGTTTAATTCAAAACCATAAATCATGTTAATTAGTAACGTTGTTGGTAGAGAAATCCTTGATTCTCGCGGAAATCCAACTGTAGAAGTTGAAATCACTTTGGAATGCGGCGCTATTGGTTTAGCAGCTGTACCATCTGGTGCATCAACAGGTGAAAACGAAGCCCTTGAATTGCGTGATGGCGACAAAGGCCGTTACCTTGGAAAAGGTGTTTTGAAAGCTGTTGAGAACGTAAACACAGTGATTGCGAAAGAAATCATTGGTATGGACGCCTCTAACCAAGTTGCTTTGGATGCCGCTTTGTTGGCTCTGGATGGAACTAAAACAAAATCTAAATTGGGTGCAAACGCTATGTTAGGTGTTTCATTGGCTGCTGCTAAAGCTGCTGCTAATGCACTTGGTTTGCCTTTATATCGTTACATCGGTGGAGCAAACGCAAAAACTTTGCCTGTTCCTATGATGAACATCATTAACGGTGGTTCTCACTCTGATGCTCCTATTGCATTCCAGGAATTCATGATTCGCCCAATCGGCGCTCCATCATTCCGTGAAGGTCTGCGTATGGGTGCTGAAGTATTCCACAGCTTGAAAAAAGTATTGCACAAACGCGGTTTAAGTACTGCTGTAGGTGACGAAGGTGGTTTCGCTCCTGCATTGGACGGTACTGAAGACGCTTTGAACTCAATCATCGAAGCAATCAAAAACGCTGGTTACAAACCAGGTCGCAAAGAAGACGGTGGTGATGTTTCTATCGCTTTGGACTGTGCTGCTTCTGAATTCTATGCTGATGGTATCTACGACTACAGCAAATTCGAAGGACCAAACGGTGCAAAACGTTCTTCTGAAGAACAAGCTGCTTTCTTGGCAGAATTGGTTGAAAAATTCCCGATCGACTCTATCGAAGACGGTATGGACGAAGGCGACTGGGATGGTTGGGTTGCTTTGACTAAAATCTTGGGTGACAAGTGCCAGTTGGTTGGTGACGACTTGTTCGTAACTAATGTTGAATACCTGAAAAACGGTATCGAATTGGGTGCTGCTAACTCAATCCTGATCAAAGTAAACCAAATCGGTACTTTGACTGAAACTTTGGACGCTATCGAGATGGCTCACCGCGCTGGTTATACTTCAGTAACTTCTCACCGTTCAGGTGAAACTGAAGATTCAACGATCGCTGACATCGCTGTAGCTACAAACTCAGGTCAAATCAAAACAGGTTCATTGAGCCGTTCTGACCGTATGGCTAAATACAACCAATTACTTCGTATCGAAGAACAATTGGGTGCTTCAGCTATCTACGGATACAAAAAAGTATACAAGAAGTAATTCTGAATACACGATAAATTTGAAAAGCCGCTTCCGAAAGGAAAGCGGCTTTTTGTTTTGTTGGGAGTTTGAAAGCCAGTCGTTCAAAATCCTCCGATTGTAAAAAAGAGGTGGATTAATAAAAATTTACAATTTACAGGTAGGGAGAAAGGCCGTTTTGAAAGGATAAAATCGAACAGCTCGATGTTCGAAACAGAAAATTTCAAAACAGATATCATGAAACAATCTAATTTCATTGTGCCTTGCTTGCTCGCTGCTGTTTTGCTCTTTGCATCCTGCCAGGAGAACGAAGTGTCGGAAGAAGTGGAGGACACAACCCCGACGAGGACGGTGCTGGCCTACATGGTGGCCGATAACAGCCTGAACTCATACGCAGTCATGGATCTTGAAGAAATGGAAGAAGGCTATGCGAGTGTTGACGATCCGGAACATTCCAATTTGCTGGTTTACCTCGACGATTACAGCACACCGCGGCTTTTGCAGATCACACAGGAGAAAGGAGTGGTCGTTGTCGACACCATCGAAACTTATACGGAAGTGAATTCGCTGAGTGTTGACAACATGAAGTCGATTATTAGTGATGCGCTGGAACAGTTTGAAGCCGATAGCTATGGCCTGGTGTTGTGGTCGCATGGCGACGGCTGGTTACCAACCACTGCCGAAACAGAAGCGGTTACCCGTGCTTTTGGCGAAGATTTAGGAAACAACAGTAATTCGCAAAACAGTGACCAAATGAGCATCGCCGATTTGAAGGATGCGCTGAAGGGAATTGCCAACTTTGAGTATATTCTGTTTGATGCCTGCGAAATGCAGGGAGTGGAGGTTGCTTATGAACTGAAAGATTGTGCCAACTACATTGTGGCTTCACCCAATGAAGTCTCTGCTTACGGAGGTGCCTACGACGACATTGTGCCGGCCATGTTTACCGAAAGTGATGCTGCTTTAGCGGTGGCTCAAGCCTATTACGCGCAATACGCTGAAAATTACAGTTACGACGCCAGCTCGACCGGAGGTCCGAATAACCGGAGCTCGGGAACAACAGAAGGTTATGGTCGTTACACGGGAGGAACCTCCGGAAGTTCATCTTACACCTATGGAGTTGCTGTTTCAGTTGTTGATTGCAGTGCACTGGATGCTTTGGCAACAGCAACAAAATCAATTTTAAACAGCTACATCACCGACGGAGATAGTGTCGCAACAAGTTCTGTTTATAATTACGACGATAATTTCTATAACTTCTATTACGACCTGGATGGTTTCATTGCATCCTTAACCGGAGGTGGTGATGATTACACGAGCTGGAAAACGTATTACGATGCGGCGGTGCCGTTATTCCTGACGACCGAATACACTTACTCGTCGTTGGCAAACGATGGCGACGGCGGAATGACTTCCATGGCCGATGCAACCGGATTGTCAACCTATATTCCTGCCAATGAGAATTTCTTCGATGCTGTATACTGGTCTTATTATTTACAATATCCTCAGTACACGAGCGTGATTGAAGCTTACTACGAATACTTCAATTCGTATTATCAAAGTTTCGATTGGTACTCGGCAGCCGGCTGGGATGTTTCGGGCTGGTAATAAATATGACTCTTTTGGGGAAGAAAAGCAGAAGATCCGTCACTGGGATCTTCTGCTTTTTTATTTACAGAAAATTGAATGCCAGAGCGAAGTAGAAGTTTCGTCCCGGTGAATACAGCGGGCGAGTGGAACCGTTCATGTTTCGGCTCAAATGCTCGTAGTAAGCTTCGTCCAACAGGTTGTTCACTCCGGTTCGGAAGCTGATGGCCGGTGTGATCCTATAGCTGGCTTTCAGGTCAACCACATCAAAAGCCGGCGTTTCATTCTCACCGTAGCTCTCTGCAATCCGATCCTGTTTGAAAGAATGCCGGTAGCTGATTTCGGCTTGTAACCTTTGCTGCAGGAAAGTACCCATGAGGCGGTAACGGAATTCCATCGGCGGAATTTCAGGCAGCGCTTCTCCACTGTCTTTGTTTTTGCCGTAGGTGTAGGCTAGTTCCGATTGCTGTTGCAGGTGTTGGCCGAACAGCTGTTTCCAATTCAATTCAAAACCACTGTGCAGTGCCTGATCAATGTTGATGTACTGCCGAACACCGGGTGCTGAAGCCATGCGAGGGCTCAAATCTTCGCGAATCTCAGACGAGATATAGTTGCCGATAAAGGCAGAAAAAGCATTCAGGTTGATGTTGGTTTGCTCCGATTTCCACGATAAAACCAGGTCGATCTGTTTGTTGGTTTCAGCTTTCAGATTCGGGTTTCCAACCAGTTCATAGGGATCAACGCCGATCGGGAAATAATTGATGTAACGCTCTGCCAGTCCCGGGCTTCGCTGGGCCAATCCAAACCAAAGACCCGCAGAGAAGCGATTGGTGATTTGCCTGGTACCTCCCAGGCTGAATGCCGGGTTCACCAAATCTGACTTCAGATCTCCATCGTACAAGTCCGCAAAATTCGAATCCGGGTTGTTGGCTTCGGCGTGATTCAATTCCAAACGACCGGAAAACACCAGTTGGTAACTATCGCCCGGAAGATGATACTCCGCAAAAACGCCGCTTTTGCTGATTTGAGCATCCTGCCAAACATTGTCGGTCATCGTCATACCGGCATTGCTACCCATGAGCATGGTGCGCTGGCGTTCGCCTTCGGCTTTTTCAACACGTACGTCGGCACCGGCATACAAGAACGATTGTGCGAAATTGAATTGCAGTTCGGTACGTCCGCCAAAATTGCGTGTTTGCGCTACAGTGATCGCGTCAACAGTCCTTGGGCTGATCACCTTGTCGTAGTTGTCCATCACGTGATGCACTTTTGTAGCATAAAGGCGTGTCTCCCAATTATTCAGCGAGTGACCGGAAAACTGAGCCTGATGCCCCAGGTTAAACAGCCAGGTATCATCTTTTCGAAGATCCATTGGCAGTGTCGGGAAATCTACATCTTCGGCGTGATTGTTGGCAACCATCGCACTTAATTGCTGGCTGTCGCTAAGTTTGAAACCCAACTTTCCGCCGACATTCCTTCGGTTGAAATTAGCCGGAACCGTCAACCCTTCACCATCTTGGTAGTCGTCGCCGGTGGCGTAGGAACCAAACAGTTTGAGGTTGGTGAGTTGGTTGCTGTAGTTCACCAGCGCTTCGTTGCGCGAAACGGCTCCGTTGGTTTCGTAACTGCTACTGAGGCGCGCTCCAAGTTTGCTTTTATCGGTAAACTCAAAACCAGCACTTTTAAAGTTGACGGTGCCGCCAAATGCATTGCCGTAACGCAGGCTGTACGGCCCTTTGACTACCTCGGCCTGGTTGATCATGTTCATCGGTACCTGGCTCGACGATGGGTCCATTCGGTTGGGACACCCCGCTGTTGCGCCTTGCACGCCGTCGATCACCAGGTTTACCTGGTCGTACTTGAAGCCCCGGATTACCGGATCAAATCCGTAAGCCCCGCTTTTGCGAATGCTGGCAATCCCCATAAATTGGTCGAGCAAGTGCCCGGCGTCGTGTTCCAGGATATCAGCTGACTGGAAATCCTTGCTCACCTTTTCGCCGGCCGATTGGTGTATTTGCATGTAAACAACAGGTTGCAGCAAATGCGTTTGAGTTTCGATGGCGAGAAAACCCGCTTTTACAGCTTGTGCCACAATTAATGCACTGAATTCCTGCTTGCCGTACTGTAGATGACTGATGATTAATGTACTTTCCTGATCCGGAACGATTGCAATAGTCCCGTCTTCACCTGAATTTCCGCTTTGATGCCCGTATTGAAAACCTGCATTCTGAATTAACGACTGCGTGTCCTGATCGATTAGACGGATTGATGACGTTTGCGCCCAGCCAGCCCAGTTGCATAGTAAAAGCAACAGACTTGTGAGCAGCACGTATTTCTGCCTTTTCCGCTGAAAAGGCGAATGTGTATTCTTCATGTTTTTTGATACTTCTTTCGTAAATATTAAGGAATGGATGTATTTCCTTCCGATTAAGATGACATTAAAGAAGTGCTGTTCGGGGAGGGTGGAAAATGTCTTTTAAAGCGGTTGAATAATGTGCGTATTGATAAGGCTGATTGTGTCCTTCCGAATCGGAAGTGAATAATTTGAAATAACTTGAACTGGTGGGAAAGTATTGAATCTCGACTTTTTTTAGCTGCGTGTCCGGCATGTCCGATGTCGTTTCTTTTTGTTCTTCCAGCTCTTTTTTCAGCTGGCAACATCCATGACATTCGGATTCCGGGTTGTCCCGGTTTACACACAGATATTTTTCAATGTAATCCTGATTTATCTTAAATGAAATAAAAACAGCTGCTTCGGCCATGATGTGCCAGGCAATAGAAAAAGCCAGTAAAACAGCAATTAAAGGTTTCATTGTCGGATATTTAATTTTCAGTCAGTCTATACGACAACAAAATCGGGGAATTGTTTATCAGCTTTATGAAATTTGTTGAAATGAACAATGGCTTAAATTTATTTCCGAAAACCATTCCTGCAAATCTTCCCGGTTTCTGAAAGGACGCATGTTTAAACCGAACTTTTTGCAGAACATGCTCATCATCAGAATTAAGTCGTGTAAGTCGTGGGGAACGTGTACCGCAATTCGACTCCGAAAACGATCTTTCATTAATTTGAGATGATCCCGGATTGCCATTAGTTCCTGGTAAGTGGGATGATAATTTAACTCAGTTAAATCGAGAAGGATACACATGTCGGGGGTGAAATCAGGATGTTCTGCTACCGCTTTTATAAGCGAAACAGTAATGTGATAGTCTATACGTCCTCCAACGTAAACGTAACACAGGTGTTCTTTGCAATCAATAGAATACCTGTAAATCCCGGGGTGATCAGAATTTACGACACGCATATGATTATTAGTTGACTTTGGGCACTTTTAGGTCTGGGAGACGGTCAAGCGCTGTTTATTTTTCTCAATTCCAACGGAAAGATAGTTCATAATAAAACCTGCAGAATAGTATAATCGATAAAAGGTTTCAAAAATGAGCTAATCGGCTTATTTTTGCTGACGAATTATTTGATCGGATGTATACACGAGAAGAAGCTAAAAAATTGCGAAAAGATTTCTGGATCACTTTTGCCAAACGTTGCGAAATTGTTCCCGAATTGCAGTATCGTAAAAAGAAATGGATTTTGTACGACACCAAGATTGGTGGGCTGGATCTGAAGTTCGACATCGACCGGTTTGAGGCTTGGGTGATGATTGAAGTGAACGCCAAAAGTGAAGACCGTCGGCTGCAGATTTTTGAGCAACTGGAGAAGTACAAAGTCATTTTGGAAGATGGTTTCGAAAATGGTTTGGTGTGGGAGCTTTGTTACACCCGTGAGCGAGGGGAAGAGGTTTGCCGCATTTATGTGATGAAAGATGGCTTCGATATTCACCGCCAAAATCAATGGCCCGACATCTACAATTTCTTCATTGATAACATGCTCATCCTGGAACGAAATTTTATGGAAATCCGGGATTTACTGCAAGAAGAATTGGGCTGATAAACTACTGTAATTTTTGTATTTATGGTCCGGATTTTCTGTCAAAAGTCATGATTTTGACGACCAATTTTCGATGTTAACAATCATTTTCAAAATATCGATAAGGTATGTGTAATGATTCGTTGTTTCGGTTACCTATGCGATTGTTGACTGAATAGATATCAAAATTCCTGAAATGAATAGAGAAGATATTGATGCGATTTTAGCATTGATTAAGAAAGAAGTTGTTCCTGCAATTGGTTGTACTGAGCCGGTTGCTGTTGCCTTAACTGTTGCCCGCGCCAAAGAAGTATTGGGGGAAAAACCGTTGCGTGCCGAACTATTCCTGAGTCGTAATATCCTGAAAAATTCCATGGGGGTAGGTATTCCCGGAACCGGAATGATCGGCTTACCCATTGCGATTGCGCTGGGAATGGTGATCGGAAAGTCGGAATACGGGCTCGAGGTATTGAAGGATATGAATCCGGATGCGTTGACTGAAGCCAAACAGTTGGTCGACGAAAAATGCACGTCGATCGAGTTGAAAGAAGACGCGCCGGACAAATTATACATTGAAGCACGCTGCTACGGCGAAAAGGGCGAATCGAAAGCTATTATTTGCGGCAGCCACAATAACATCGTTTACGTTGAGTCAAATGGCGAAATCATTCACGACGAATTTACCAACGGC
Organism: Mangrovibacterium diazotrophicum; assembly: GCF_003610535.1. Lineage (NCBI taxonomy): Bacteria > Pseudomonadati > Bacteroidota > Bacteroidia > Marinilabiliales > Prolixibacteraceae > Mangrovibacterium > Mangrovibacterium diazotrophicum. The sequence continues at coordinate 237,393 of NZ_RAPN01000003.1, forward strand.
AATTTTCAACAGGTTGAAAGCAACGATGTACAATTGAATTTCAACAAGATTTACGATTTTGCCATGGAAGCTCCGCTGGATGAACTTCACTTTATGCTCGAGGCAGCCCATTTGAATAAGATGGCAGCTGAGGAATCAAAGAAAGGAACCTTTGGGCATTCGGTCGCGCGAGTGATTGAGAATGAGTCCTTCCGCCATGTGATGGGAAACAGCGTTTACAACCGCCTGGTGGCAGTAACAGCTTCTGCCTGCGACGTGCGTATGGCCGGTGCGATGGTACCGGTAATGAGTAACTCGGGTAGTGGTAACCAGGGAATTACCTGCACGCTCCCGGTAGTTGTTTTTGCCGAAGAGATGAACAAGCCGGAAGATGACTTAATTCGTGCGTTGGCACTTAGCCACCTGATGGTAATCTACATCAAACGCCGTTTGGGACGTTTGTCGGCCCTGTGTGGTGTGACGGTTGCCGGTATTGGAGCAGCTTGTGGAATCACGCACCTGATGGGCGGTAACCGCGACCAGGTAGCTTACGCGGTAAAAAACATGATCGGCAACATTGCCGGTATGTTGTGCGATGGCGCCAAACCAAGCTGTGCACTGAAAGTGTCGAGCTCGGTTTCCTCAGCGACATTTTCAGCCATGATGGCCATGGATAACAAAGTGGTGAGTTCGTTGGAAGGAATTGCCGACGAAGATGTCGATAAAACCATCAACAATTTAAGCGACATCGGTTCTGAAGGTATGAGTGAGGTCGATAAAATGGTTCTCAACATCATGCTGAAGAAATAGATAAATTTAATTTAGGGTTTGAAAAGGGCTGTTCCTCAGGGGACGGTCCTTTTCGTTTTAATAGACTTCGTCAGACGTTGAATGAGTTAATTGCGCGTGAATATTGAAAGCAGGGCCTTGTTCAGTTTTTCATTTTTATGTAATTTTTTTGTATTATCGGCGAGCCATTCCGTAACCAGGTACGGCAGGGAATGAGAGATGAGCGAAATGAGTGAAAAAAACGAATCCATACTTCTAGACGGCATTGTCAGGAAAGACAGTCAGGCGTTTGCCCGCCTGTATTCCATGTATCATGCGGCTTTGTTTCGTTTTTCGGAAGCTTATGTTTATGATTCACAGCAGGCAGAAGATATCATTCAGGAGGTGTTTATAAAGCTTTGGGAAATGCCCACTATTCCGGTCGAACGCTCTCTTAAATCCTACTTGTTTCAGATGGTGAAAAACCGCTGTCTCGATCATTTGCGTTCGCTGCAGGTAGAAGACAAAAACAAAAAGAAATTGTTTGAAGCCCAGGCCGTATCCGACTCAACCGATTTGGAGTTGGACGAGAAAAGCACCGCAATCATCAAGAATGCCATTGAACAACTCCCCGAACAATGCAAGCAAGTCTATCTGCTTGCGGTTTTCCAAAACATGAAATACCAGGATATCGCGGATGAATTGAATATATCGGTCAGCGCGGTAAAAGTGCAAATGTTTCGCGCCCGGAAATACTTAAAAGAGAACCTGAGTGGATTGCGTGAAAGCTTGTCTTTATTCTCCCTTTTCGAAAAACTACATCGGTTCAAAAAATTCTGAAATATTTTTTCACCCCTTCTTTTTTAGGGGGACCTGCGAAAAAAAAGGTGCTTTTGTTGCAATTGCACCCTTTTAAAAGATAATTTTTTCAAAAAAAAATGTCACTCTCTTGTTAACCTTCTTAAAAAATGCCCGTCTTGAGAGCAAAATGTTTCTAAAACGCATTTTTCAAATGAAGAAAGTAAAGCAAACGATCGAATGGGGACTCATTTCCCGAAAACTAAATAACAAGCTCACCGAACAGGAAGAACGGCAGTTTGAGCGTTGGCTCAGTGCGTCGGAAAAAAATCGCCAATATTTCCGGCAAGCCCAGGCTTACCATCAAAAGCAGGTCGAGGATCTCGATTTGGATCTGGTGCCGGACACCACCGTCGGGTTTATGCAAAAACTCAATCACCGAAACAAGGTGCGTACGCTGTATCGCAACTTCCGGGTTGCCGCAGCCATTGTGCTGCCGTTGATGTTAGTTGGCGGTACCTATTGGTACTACCAAAACAGTAAAACGAACGATGAGCAATTAGCAGAACAGACTCCGATTGCCACAATTCGAACCAAAGCGACTTTGATAACAACGAATGGAGCAGAGCTGGACTTGTCGGCTTCCGGCGTCGATTTGACGGATTCCATTGCCGGAATCCATATTGTCAATGATTCGTTGCAGGGGCTGAGTTATCCGAAGGAAGCGGAAACTACGCTTACTGCTTTCAATACCTTGATCACGCCAAGGGGAGGAGAGTACAAATTGACTTTGGCTGATGGAACACAGGTGTGGCTGAATTGTGAGTCGGAACTGCATTACCCGGTTGCTTTCAACGGAGACGTTCGTAAAGTAAGCTTGAAAGGGGAAGCCTTTTTTGATGTCACCAAAAGTACGAAACCATTTATTGTAGAAACTGAAGATGTAAATGTTCGCGTTTTGGGGACACGTTTCAATGTGTCGGCTTATCGGGATGAGGATGCGGTGAAAACAACATTGACCCGGGGATTGGTGAATGTAGAGTCGAAATTAGTCAATGGTTCTCTAGTCGAAGTTTCGCTCAAACCGGGTGATCAGGCTGAATATTTGCGTTCCGATGCACAACTACTTCGCCAGACAGTGGATACGACGCTTTATGTAGGCTGGATTGACGGTTATTTCCGTTTCGAGGGCCAAACCTTAGATCAAGTAATGCGCAATCTTTCGCGCTGGTATGATGTTGATTACCATATTTCCGCTGGAGTGGATCGGCAAAAGAGGCTGTTCGGAAAACTTAACCGACAGGACGATTTTGATATAATCATGGGAATGGTGTCGAAAATTGCCGGAACTTCATTTGAACGAGATGGAAACCAAGTAAAAGTTTCACCGAAAAAATGAGAAAAATAAAACGGGAAATGCGCCAACACTTCCCGAATTGAATAAAGTTGAATACTCGCCAAAGTATTCTGTTTGTTAAATCTATTCACTTACAAATGTATGAAAAAAACTCTTTTAACGAGTGTTTTCGGTTTTTTGCGAAAACACAGGAAACCCTTGTGGATTATGCGAAATTTATTGGTGTTTCTATTTGTATTCACGTTGCAGGCACACAGTAGCCTATACTCGCAGAGTCGGATGACGGTCGATCTGGAGAATTCCAATATGAAGGAATTGATCAGGGTGATTGAGAAGCAAACTTCGCTAGGCTTCTTGTATGATGAAAATCTGGAGAGTGTTCCGGTTTCTGTAAAAGCGCAAAATGAGACCGTAGAGAATATTCTGAAAGAAGCCCTGAAAAAGTCGGATTTGGAATTTCTGATTGATCACAACACAATTTTGATTCAAAAGAAAGCCGAAAGTAACGAATCTGATCAGCTACAACATCTTCGAAGAGAAGTCAGCGGAAAAATACTTGACAAAGACGGGAACCCGATTCCCGGAGTGAATGTCGTTATCGTGGAACTTCGACAAGGAGTTGCTACCGACAATTATGGGAATTTTAAGATAATGGTTCCGAACGACAGGTCGTACACCCTTCTGTTGACATTCATCGGGATGGAGGAGCAAAAAATTTACCTGGGCATTGTTGATGCAGAAACTCAGGATATGGGTAAGCTGGTAATGAAAGCCAAGCAATCTGAAATTGGAGAAGTGCTCGTAACCGGGATCTTTAACAAGCCCAAAGAAAGCTTTACCGGAGCGGCTACTATTATCACCAAGGATGAAATTAAACGTTCGGGGAACCGAAACTTGCTACAGACCCTGGCAAACATCGATCCTTCGTTTGATGTACAGGAACAACCGGACATGGGATCTGACCCGAACAATACCAATTTGGCCATTCAGATTCGTGGAGCTTCTTCGCTTCCTGATATTAACGATATGCAGTTGGATGCCAGAAACCAGTTGAACACGCCCTTGTTTATACTCGATGGTTTCGAAGTCAGTATGGAGCGGGTGTTGGATATGAACCAAACGGATGTTGAATCGGTGTCTATTTTGAAAGATGCCAGTGCAACAGCAATTTATGGTTCTCGTGGAGCCAACGGCGTTGTAGTTATTACATCTTCACATCCACCGATTGGGAAACTGAGAGTTACCTATAATGCTGGTCTAAATCTTGAGATTCCGGATCTGTCTTCGTATAACTTGCTTAATGCCGAAGAGAAATTGTATGTCGAGCAATTGGCAGGAATGTACTCTTCGGACGACCCTTCGGAACAGGCTGATTTATTGGCCATGTACTACCAAAACGACAAAGCCATAAAAGAAGGCGTAAATACCAATTGGATGAAAATCCCAACGCAGGTTGGAGTTGGTCAGTACCATAAATTGAGAATTGGTGGCGGAGACGAGCAGTTTCGCTATGATTTGAATGCTTCGTACAACCAAATTACCGGTGCAATGAAGGGCTCAAAACGTGATAATGTTAACGTTGGAATGACCCTTCAGTACATCTATAAGAAAGTGAGTTTTTCAAACTTGCTTGAGTTAGGTTTTAATAAAGGGGTAAACAGCCCATACGGCTCGTTTAACGATTACTATTATATGAACCCTTACTGGCGTCCTTATAACGAGGATGGCACTCCGGTTACAAGCTATACCGATTTGGTTGGGCAAACCAAGTATAACCCTTTGTATGACGCCTCGTTGGCTAGCTTTTCGAAAACGGATTATACGTCGATTCGAAATCAAACTACGGCAACAGTTAATTTCACGCCAACCTTAAAGTGGGATTCTTCTATTGGGGTGACACAGTTGAGAGGTGGTGGCGATAACTTTACTTCTCCGCTGCAATCAGGCTATTTGCAAAATAACATCGACTTGTTATCGAGAGGTTTCTATACAAAATCTAGCCGAAAAGAAATGTCTTACCAGCTATCTACAACCTTGAGTTGGGGGAAAGCTTTTGGCAAACACGCTGTTTTTCTTGGAGCAAATGCCCAGGTTATGCAGAGTAAAGCTGAAAGAATGTATGTTTCGGTGAAGGGTTTTACCAATGAAAAATTGAATGATATCTCTAACGGGAGTTCTTATTCCGGAACAAGTCCGACTGTCAGTGAGTCGACAACGAGAAGTGTAGGGGTAACAGCTACCGGGAACTACAATTATAACAGTCGTTATTTTGTTGATGCTTCATGGAGGTTGGATGGCGCTTCGTCCTTCGGAAAGAACAGCCGTTTTGCACCATTTTATTCCGTCGGAGCAGCCTGGGATGTTGCTCAGGAGGGATTTATTAAAGAGAATTTGCGCGTCTTGCAACGATTTAAATTGCGCTATTCTTACGGTGTAACCGGTTCGTTGAACTTTTCGGCTTATCAGGCATTGTCAACGTACCAGTATAATACGGATACGGAATACAACGGACAACTTGGAACCAACTTGCTGGCTCTGGGAAATGAAGATTTGAAATGGCAGACAACGTACCAACACAATATTGGTCTCGATTTGACGGCTTTTAATAATTTCCTGGATATTGATTTCAACTATTACCGGAAAACATCGGATAACCTGATTGCACAAGCTTCGTTGCCTTATTCTAATGGTTTTACCAGTTATACCGAAAACTTTGGTGAAGTTCGGAATACCGGGTTTGATGCCATGGTGAGTATGAACTTGGTGAGAACATCAGACTTTAACTGGTACGTCCGCCTGGGAGCCTATCACAACAAGAACATTTTGTTGAAACTTTCTGAAGCAATTAAGACAGCCAACGAGAAATATGAAGGATGGCAAAGTAGTGACAGTTTCTACTACCAGTATCGGGAAGGAGAATCATTGGATGCTTTGTATGTTCTGAAATCGCCGGGAGTAGATCCGTTGACAGGGAAAGTCCTGTACGAAGACCCAGAAACAGGTTATGTGTACGATCATATTACTGATGGACTGCGTAAGATTCCGGTTGGACTTATTCAGCCTAAAATAAACGGACGTTTTGGTTCTTCGTTCAGATATAAAGGATTGACCCTGGACTTCACGTTCAATGTTCGTTATGGTGCTTCGAAGTTAAACAGCTCTCTGCTGACTGTTGAAAATAGCTTTGTTCGCTATAATCTTGACAAGCGCGTACTTGGCACCCGCTGGATAAACGAAGGTGACGTAACTGGATTTAAAGATATTGCAAGCAGTGATAATACATTAGCAAACGATCGCTTTGTATTCAAGGAAAAAACGCTCTCGATGAGCAATATTAATATATCCTACAATTTCCCGGAGAAGTTGCTGAGTCGCTATAATATCCAGCAGGTTACTTTCTCAGCAGCCATGTCGGATGTGTTTTACCTGTCCAATATTAAGATGCAGAGAGGAACAGATTACCCTTATGCACGGACACCCACATTTAACTTATCAGTTACTTTTTAAAGAAAAAGAAAATGAGAAAATTATTTAATCTGATAATAACAGCATTTGCAGTGATGGTGAGTTTCACGTCCTGCGATGATTTCCTGACAGTGGAACCTAAAGATATGGTTTCTGTTGATAAAGCTTTGTCCAGCAGAGATGGATATGTTGCCGCATTGGTGGGCGTCTATGAAAAGATGAGGACTTCGTATTCTCCAAGTAGCTTTTTGTTTTGTTCCGGAACCGACGAGCTGGCCAATATTTATGCATTTCCGTCTTATTCAGCTTTCCCGTCGCTAAATAGTTGTTACAACCACGACTACGACGACACGAATTTTGACGATGCCTCGGGATCAGCTTTCCTGAGCATGTATGAGCTTCTGGTCAATATTAATGTGATTATTGAACACCTCGAAACATCCGATGTGCTGTCGGATGAAGAATTTGCACTGATTGAAGGAGAAGCTAAAGGTTTAAGGGCGCTGATTCAATTCGACTTGTGGCGTCTGTACGGCCCGGTTCCCGGAGAAGACATGAGCGACCTGGTTTTGCCTTACGCATTAACGGCGTCTAAAGACCCTCTTAGTTATTCAACTTACCCTGAGTATTTCACGCTGCTGTTGGCCGACCTGAATGATGCCCGTGCCGATTTGGCTGTGTCCGACCCGATTCTGAAATATAGCAATGATGAGCTTAGTGAATCCGGAAGCATTGATGGATACAACGATCTAAACTGGTACTACCGTCAAAACCGGATGAATTATTATGCCGTAACCGGTTTGTTAGCCCGTGTTGAGCAGTGGATGGGGAATAAGGATCAGGCAGTAACCTACGCCAAAGAGGTAATCGCCGCTAAAAACGAAGATGGAAGTTCGAAGTTTTCGTTAGGTACAACTTCAAATATAGGCGATGGCGACTATGCTTTTTCTACAGAACACCTTTTTGGTGTGAAAATAACCGAGTACGATGATGAGGATTACAACTCATACAATGCGGCAGCTGTTGGAGATTCGTATTACTTGGAAGGGACAAGCTGGGATGGAACCGTCAGAGCATTTGAAAACTACACCACCGATATTCGCTACGTTGGATTAATGGGCACACTCTCCAGTAACGCAATGGTTTACAATGCAAAAGTAACGAAGAAGTACAGTAATATGAGCGAAGAAGATAGCGGTGAAAAGAGCATTCCGGTTATCCGTTTAGCCGAAATGTACCTGATTGTTGTTGAAGCTGATTCTGATCTTGGAGAGGCGCAGACATACTACGAAAAGTTGCTTAACACACGAAACGATGATATCAAAACCATCACCGAGGACAACCAGGCAGATATTGCGTTTGCCCAATATGTGAAAGAGCTTTGGGCTGAAGGTCAGATATTTTATGCCTGCAAACGACAAAACCGTTCGACGCTCCCTGTGTCTGGTGCTAGCATTAGCACTGCTGATTATCGTGTGAAATTACCTTCAGGTGAAACCAATGCTGATTTATAGAAAATGAAAAAATTTAGTTTAATACTTATAAATGCTGTAATTGCCTTGGCAGGCTTGTTTACAGCATGCAGCGAAGACTATCCAGCTGTATATGAAGGAAAACCTTATTTGAGTTTTCCACTTGCCGAAGATGGCGGAAACTTTTATGTGCAGGGACTTTATCAAAATTTCTACTATTACGACGATGAGAGCCGCACCCGCGATACGGTTTATGTGCCTTTAGTTTCGGTTGCCGCGATTCCAACGGAAAATTTGGTTGTGGAGTTGAATGTGTTTGATAGTGATACCGTCTCGTGGAGCTCTCAAGTAGACGAAAATACGGTGAATGCGGTTTCCGGAGAAGATTATCTTCCGTTTGATTCGGACGAAATGAAAAAGAATCTGGTTTTTCATGCAGGTTTGATGCAGGACACAATTCCTGTTATTATTCTTCGAAACGAAGCCATGAAGACAAAAACTTTCCGCTTAACTTTTTGTCTGGCTAATTCGGAAAATGCTCTGGCTGCCGACGGTGAAGACAATCGCGTCGTTATTTATATCACTGATCGATTAAGTAAACCAAGCAACTGGGATGACTATTATTTCGGTGCTTATGGTGACGTAAAGCTCGACTTTATGATCAGACACTCCGATTTAAAGTGGAATTCCGAAGACCTGCAATCAGTGCTCGACGATTCTTTCCTGACATCGTATTACAAGTATAAGTTCAAGCAGGACTTAATTAAAGAGAATGAAGCTTTGGGAGCTGACGGCCCGCTGCGAGAGGCTGATGGAACCGTAGTGAGCTTTGAGTATTACTAACGATTGATAAATCTAAGATTCATGACAATGACAAAAATAAAGATATCGATGCTGTATACTCTTTTGAGCAGCATCTTACTCATTAGTTTTTCCTGTTCCGATGATCAGGAGTATGTTCCTGAATTTCCCGAGCTGGAAATCTCCTTCGGTGATTTAACCGAGACGCATTACTATAATGAAGAGTTTGTGGTAACACCCGCGATTTCTTCAGATGATTCCGGTTTCAGCGACCTTTCCTACAAATGGTTGCTTGTCGGGGCGGATGAGATTCGTGAGTTATCGACTGAGAAGGACCTGAATCTGGTGTTGGACACCTTAGGTACATTTGTGTTGAATTACGAAGTGACCAATAACCAAACCGAAGTAACAACTTCTTATGTGGTTCAAACACTTTATATCCGTTCTGTAACCAGTCAGGGCTGGTATGTGTTAAAGGAAACAGCCAATGGGAATACTGATGTGGACGGCTTTTACAATGGTGTAAGCAATCCTGAGTACAATATTGTAACAGGAAGAACCGGCGAGAGTTTGACTGGAAGTCCTAAGGCTTTGGTCTTTTCACCTGCATTTAAGATTAATACAAGTTCGTCAGTTTATTACGATAATACAGCACCGGTACTGCTTGCGTTTAGTGAGCACGGGGCAATGTCTTATGACGTGAATACGACAGAGGCTCTTGGAAATCTGGACGATTTGTTCTTCTTAGATCCTGCAAGCAGCCAGTATGCGATTAACGGTGCCATGTGCAACAGCTCCAAAGTGGTACTTTCTACAGAAAACGGCGCTTACTCGATGAATGGCGGTAATCCGGCGTTCTTCCCCGTTGTTGAAGGAGATTACAAGACCAGCGGGCTTTTCACCTGCGCTGACTACGGAAATACTTTGGCGTACGATAGCAAAATGAAGCGGTTCTTGTTCCTTAGCGAAAACGGCTATAATACGTCCGACACGCTCGGCTATTTCAAGGATGAATTTGGCGAGTTTAACAAAGACGTTGAGTTCCCGGTAAATAATATGAATGGTGAAATAGTTTATTTGGAGAACACGACTAGCCCCGGCAGCGATGGTTGGAGTACAGATGTATATGCCTATTCTTTGTTTAAGGAAAACGGGACAAGCAACGAAATAACCCTGTTGGGACTCGACATTACCAAGTTCGTGAAAAGTACTTATTACTATTATCCTGATCCGACAGATTATAGTAATTACACGGTGGTGCGCCCCGGCGAATACAGTCCGGTTAGTTATAAAAAGGTAATGACTGCGAGCGAGCACGAGGCTTTTGTAAACGCTGGTCATTATGCGCTGAATAAAAGTGTGGCAATTATGTATTACGAGAACAATGGACGAATCGGAGCCTACAATATTGCAACTGACGTGGATAACGAGTCTTTTATTACCGATATTCCTTCGGATGAGCAGATAACATTCATGAAATACATTAAGTGCTCTTACCAGTCAACCGATCCTGATTTTGCAGGGCTTGTTGTAGCGACCTATCAGGAGTCAACCGGAACGTACAAAATTTATCAGTACAAACTTGAAGGCTTATCCAGTGTCACAAAACAAAATCAGGTTTTAAGCGGCACCGGTAAGGTAAACAAAGTAATGTATGTTTCAACTACAGGTAGCTCTTATGGCTCCTGGGAGGGTAAACTTTATCTTTATAATTAGCAGCACGATGGTACGGAAAATTTTAGGTTTAATGGCCATGCTATGTCTTTTTTTTAGCATGGCAAAGGCTCAGAATGAATCAAACGATCAAACGAAAACAGTGCTAAAGGCGGGCGATATTTGCCCTGCCTTTGCCTTGAAGGATACAACCGGAGCCGAAGTAAGTTTCGAAAGCTTTCGTGGAAAATATGTGTACATCGATGTGTGGGCTTCCTGGTGTTACCCTTGTCGCAAAGAGATTCCTTTTTTTAAGCAACTCGAAAAGGATTTTGAAGGAAAGAACATCGCCTTCGTTGGTGTAAATGTCGACTTCCGTGATTTTCGATGGTTGGGCTCAATCCAGTTCGATCACATCGAAGGCATTCAATGGAAGGTCGTAGACAAGGGCTTTGAAGAAGCATTCGGAATTGATCGGATCCCCCGTTGTATTCTCCTGGGACCAGACGGCAACGTGTTAAAAATAAAAATCACACGTCCTTCCGATCCCAAAACGAAAGAATTCTTATCAGACTTAAAGGGTATATAATTTAAAATTAGCTAGAATGAAATTATTCAATTTTAGAAAAGGTATGGCCGCCCTTGCTTTGGCAGGCCTTTCAGTATCGGCTTTTCAGTCGAATGCAGCCACTGATGGCGGTAAATACTCAATTCGTATCAAGTTGGAAAATGTCAACGATGATGCGACAGTTATGCTTGGTTGGCAAGAGAACGGCAAAATGAACGTGGACACGATGCAGTTGAATGCTGACCGCCAATTTGTTTTCGAAGGAGAAGTTCCGGTTAACAACCGTGGGTTCCTGAAAATGGCACATGAAAAAATCGATCCAACTTTACCTCCTTCTCAGGACGACGGTATTTCGGTTTACTTGGATGAAGGAGCAACCCTGATTACCGGAAAAGATTCGTTGATCAGCGCAAAGGTTAGCGGTACCCGGAACAATGAAGTACTGCAAGAACTGAATGCATTGAGAAAACCGATTGAGAAAAAAATGGATGCTTTGAATGCGCCTTATTCTGCGGCTATGCAGGCAGGCGACAACGCAAAAGTTGCCGAACTTCAAGAAGCTTATAATAAGCTGTCTGAAGAAAAGAAAGCCGAAGAGAAGGCGTTTGCGATGAGCCATCCCAATTCGGATGTTAGCTTAGATTGGTTACGTCAAAACGTGAATGTTGTTCAGGAACGTCATTTAGCAAACGAGGTTTTCGATAGCTTTTCAGAAGAACTAAAGAAAGGACCAGCAGGTATAATCTATTCGAACATCCTTAAACAAACCAAGCCGGCAGATATCGGTTCTGAAGCACCTGACCTGGCTGCCAAACAACCAAATGGTGAAAAGTTGAGTCTGCGCTCATTGCGCGGTCAATATGTTTTGTTGGATTTCTGGGCATCGTGGTGTGGTCCATGTCGTCGCGAAAACCCAAACCTGGTGCAAGCTTACAATAGCTATAAAGATAAAAACTTCACCATTCTCGGTTATTCGTTGGATGGCGGAGGTAATGCTCTGAACAGCTGGACTGAGGCAATTGAAAAAGATGGTTTGGTATGGAACCAGATTTCAGACTTGGCCGGATGGCAAAGTTTAGGTGTGCAGCTCTACGGAGTGAACAGTGTACCGACCAATTTCCTGATTGATCCAGAAGGAAAGATTATTGCAAAAAATCTTCGCGGAGAAGACCTGGAGAACAAATTGAAAGAGATTCTAAACTAATAGTATGAGCAGGAGAATTTGTTTATTAGTACTCGCTGTTTGCTTCGGGTTTGTTGCTCATGCACAGCCAAAGGCCGATTTTGTGGAGTACACGAAATTGCCGGAGCTGATCATGAAAAATCTGAAGGAAGCTCAACGCGAAAAGGCCTATGCTTCAATTGAAGTCTTACGGGAAAAAAGTGCATCGGCTCTGGATTCTAAAGGCTTGGGCCTGAAGGTTGACACAAAAGCATCAAAAAAGGCGATGCCGGCATTCGATCTGGTGCCGTCAGTAAAAAAGGCGTCATTAATGTTTTGCAAATACAAGCGTGGTTTTGGAGCATACGACGATTTTATTCTGATTGGGGCAACGGCAGTGGCCATTCGCGAAGATGGGCTTTGCGTGACTAATTATCACGTACTGGAGACGATTATTGACCAGGAACAGGGTATTCACCCTCAGGATAGCCTCATGTTTATTGCAGACCTGGATGGGAATACCTTCGAAATAGAGGAAGTATTGGCTTATAATCAGTTAGCCGATTTAGCAATATTTAAAGTTAATGTTGGTAAGCACAAACTGCAACCCTTCAAACTGGGTGAAGACCCGTTGGTTGGAATGCACGTGAATGCGTTGACAAACCCAATAGGGGTGCCCTATTATTATTCGGAGGGAATTGTGGCACGCAATGTTGCATACGACGGTAACCCATGGGAGAACCGTACGGAAATATCCGCAGAGTTTGCAATCGGCTCCAGTGGTGGACCAATCTTCGACGATTGTGGAAACCTGGTAGCAATTGTTTCGTCAACCGATGGCGTTTATGCGCAAAATAACGATGGACGAGATCTGCAGATGGTGATCCGAATGACTATTCCGATTAGCTCTGTAAAGCGATTGCTGGAATAGTGAAGCAAAATATTTTTCATTGACGAGGCAGAGACGTCTAATTTTAATTGTTAAGCAATCAGCGGGTTCCCGTAAATGGGAGCCCGCTGTTATTTGAAGTGTTCCTCTATGCCGTTTGCGCATTTGCGCAACCTTCCTGGTACTCAGCAATAATTTTGCTCACCTGTTGCGGCGATACGCGTCCGTACACTTTTTCGCCAACCAATACAACCGGAGCCAAACCGCAAGCGCCGACACAGCGCAGGCAGTTGATCGAAAACTTGCCATCCGGGGTGGTTTGCCCTACTTCGATACCCAGGTGACGTTTAAACTCGTGCAATACTTTTTCGCCGCCACGCACGTAACAGGCTGTTCCCATGCAAATGGAAATTGGGTGTTCGCCTTGCGGCAGCATGGTGAAGAATGAATAGAAAGTGACGACGCCGTAAACTTTGGCTACGGACATGTTCAGCTCGTTGGCAATTACCTCCTGAACTTCAGCCGGCAGGTAGCCTAATTTCCCCTGAACCTGATGTAGCACATTGATCAACTCCGATTCCTTGTTCTCAAACTGAGCGCAGACCGATTTGATCAGTTCTATGGTATTTTCTGCTAATTTTATTTTAGTCATGATGTTGTGTCTCTTAAGTGATTTGTCTAAAAATCTATCATCTAATATCTGGCGTTTTCACAACTAGCTTCTGTCGAAATATTTGGTATGCAACAGGTGATGTGCTTTTTCGCTCATCGGTGCTCCCAGGAACTCTTCGTAAAGCTTTTTGATGTGTGGGTTCTCGTGCGACTTCCGAAGTGTTTTGTTCTTGTCTTCGGAATAGAGCGCTTTCTGACGTTTTTTCAGAATTTCTACATCACCATGATGATAGGGTTGACCGCCTCCGCCGATACATCCGCCGGGGCACGACATGATTTCAATGGCATGAAACTCGCTTTTGCCTGCTTTGATTTCCTCGAGCAGTTGGCGGGCATTTCCCAGTCCGTGTGCAATTCCAATATTGATTGGAGTGCCGTCGAAGTCGATGGTCGCTTTGCGCAGACCTTCCATTCCGCGTAATTCGTGGAAATCGAGCCGAGGTAGCATTTTGCCGGTTTGCACTTCGTAAGCGGTACGAACAGCTGCTTCAATCACACCTCCGGTTGTTCCGAAGATAACTCCGGCACCGGTCGATTCGCCTAGTGGTTTGTCGAAGTCTTCCTCCGGTAACGAGTTGAAATCGATGTTCGATAAATTGATCAGTGACGCCAATTCTCGGGTTGTCAAGGCGTGGTCGACATCGGGATTGCCATCTACGGCAAACTCGTCGCGGCTGCTTTCATATTTCTTGGCCACACATGGCATGATGGATACGACTACCAAATCTTCGCGCTTCACACCGATCTTATCAGCGAAATAGGTTTTGGCAATGGCACCAAACATTTGCTGTGGTGAGCGGGCTGTCGACGGAATGTCTTTCAATTCAGGGAATTGGTGTTCAAAGAATTTCACCCAGGCCGGGCAGCACGATGTCAGGATTGGCATTTTTACCTCTTTGTCGCCAGCCAGGTATTTGCCCAAACGACTCAGCAATTCAGTGCCTTCCTCCATGATGGTGAGGTCGGCAGCGAAGTCGGTGTCGAACACATAGTCAAACCCAAGGCGACGCAGGGCCGATACCATTTTCCCGGTAACCAGTGTTCCGGCTTCCATTTCAAATTCTTCACCCAAGGCAGCGCGCACGGCGGGAGCAGTTTGAACGATCACTGTTTTGGAAGGATCAGACAATGCCCGGATCACGGCACCTGTTTCGTCAACCTCGGTTAAGGCGCCGGTAGGACACACCGCTACGCACTGGCCGCAATAGGTACAAACGGAGTGGTCGAGGTTCATTTCGAAAGCGGGTGAAATCACCGCCTCGAAACCACGATTAATCGTCGACAGCACGCCCACGGTTTGCACGTGGTTACACATGGTTTCGCAACGTTTACAGCGGATGCATTTATCCATTTCGCGGATGATTGCCGGCGAAGTATCCTCGCGGTAATGGGTTTGTGCTCCCTGGTAATGGATTTCGCGGATACCCATTTGGTGAGCCATGTCCTGCAGCTCACAATTGCCCGACTTGGCACAAACCAGGCAGTCGGCGGGGTGATCGGATAAGATCAGCTCGAGAATTGTACGGCGGGCATTCACAGCACGCATCGAGTGGGTGCTGATTTCCATTCCCTGAGCCACTTCGGTGCAGCAAGCAGGTGCCAGGTTTCGGCGGCCTTTCACTTCTACCACGCAAACACGGCAACCGCCGGGCTTATTTTCAATATTCATGTCGTGCAGCTTCATGTGGCAAAGCGTCGGAATGTCGATGCCCACTTCTGCAGCTGCTTCCAAAATCGTCGTTCCCTTGGGAACTTCGATGTTTTTATGGTCGATATTTAAGGTGATTTTTTCCATGTTAAATCCTCTTCGTTATGCGATCTTCACCGCGTCAAACTTACATTTCTCCAAACAGATGCCGCACTTAATACAAAGCGACTGATCGACGTAGTGTGGTCCGCGCTTTTCGCCAGAAATGGCGCCAACCGGGCAGTTGCGGAAGCACAGCGTACAACCGGTACATTTTTCTTCGTCGATGTGGTAACTCAAAAGTGCTTTACACTGGCCTGCCGGGCACTTGTGGTGCTCGACGTGGGCGTTGTACTCGTCGATGAAATGATCGAGGGTTGAAAGCACCGGGTTGGGAGAGGTTTGGCCCAAGCCACATAAGCTCGAGTCTTTGATCACATAGCTCAGCCTGCGTAATTTGTCAATATCTTCTTTGGTTCCTTTGCCTTGGCTGATGCTGTCGAGAATCTCGAAAAGGCGTTTATTTCCGATGCGGCAAGGGGTACATTTTCCGCAGGATTCGTCGAGGGTAAATTCGAGGTAGAATTTGGCGATGGACACCATGCAGTCGTCTTCATCCATCACAATCATACCACCCGATCCCATCATCGATCCGGCCGCCAGCAGGTTGTCGTAGTCGATTGGAGTGTCGAGGAAATCTTTGGTGAGGCAACCACCCGACGGTCCGCCGGTTTGCACAGCCTTAAATTCTTTGCCGTCTTTAATGCCACCGCCAATGTCGTAAATGACTTCTCGCAGGGTGATTCCCATGGGTACTTCGATGAGGCCGACATTGTTGATTTTGCCGGCGAGGGCAAACACTTTGGTTCCTTTTGATTTTTCGGTGCCAATGCCGGCGAACCAGTCAGCTCCCTTGTTGATGATTGGCGGAATGTTGGCAAAGGTTTCCACGTTGTTCACGTTGGTTGGCTTGCCCATGTAACCCGATTCTGATGGGAATGGAGGTTTAAAAGTTGGTTCGCCGCGCAGACCTTCCATGGAGTGGATAAGTGCTGTTTCTTCACCGCAAACAAAAGCACCTGCTCCGTAGCGGATTTCAATCTCGAAATCGAAGTCGGAACCCAGAATTTTCTCACCGAGCAAGCCATATTCTGCAGCTTGTTCTAGTGCAACCTTCAGACGTTTGATCGCGAGTGGGTATTCAGCCCGAATGTAGACCAAGCCTTTGGATGCGCCGATGCAGTAGCCGCAAATGGCCATGGCTTCGATCACCGAATGCGGGTCGCCTTCCAGGATTGAACGATCCATGAAGGCTCCCGGGTCGCCTTCGTCGGCATTGCAAACCACATATTTTTGGTCGGCTTCAACTTTGTTGGTGATTTCCCACTTCAGGCCGGTGGGGAATCCGCCACCGCCACGGCCACGCAAGCCCGACTTTTTGATGAGATCGATTACTTCGGTCGGTTTGTAATTTTCGAGGCAGGTACCCAGCGCAGCGTAGCCGTCGTTACCGATGTACTCTTCAATATTTTCGGGATTGATAAAACCGCAGTTGCGCAGTGCAATACGAACTTGTTTTTTGTAAAAGTCCATGTGTTTGCTGTCGTCCACCCGCTTGTCGTTTTTCGGATCTTTAAACAGCAAATGTTCCACTTTACGGCCTTTCAAAATATGCTCATCTACAATTTCGATGGCGTCCTTCGGCTCAACCGAAACGTAAAAAGTATTGTCGGGCTGAATTTTGACAATCGGCCCCTTCTCGCAAAAACCAAAACAGCCGGTTTGCAGCACCTGCACTTCGTTCTGTAGTCCGTGGTCAGCCAGTCGGTTTTTCAAATTTGCTTTTAGCAGGTCGCTTTGGGAAGCTTTACAGCCGGTTCCGCCGCAGACCAGTATATGCGTATTAAATTCTGCCATTTTGTTTGGGTTAGTTAGTCTTCGATGGTTTTGTAGTTGGTCGGGATAATGCCGTCCACCAGCTCGTTCAGTTTGAGGTGCTTTTCGATGATTTCGAGTGCTTTGTCTTTGTTGACATGTCCGTAAATAACGGGTTCCTTGCCGGGGATGCTCACTTCGATGGTTGGCTCGGCATAGCAGTAGCCCATGCAACCTGTTTGGGTAACGATGGCATCGATTCCCTGGTGATCGAGTTCTTCGATTAGGTAGTTCATGGTTTCCTTGGCTCCCGATGCGATGCCGCAAGTGGCCATGGATACTTTGATGTGGATCAGATTTTCGGGATTATCTCCTTTCTCCCGAAGTTTGATTTTCGACTGCACCTCGTCTTTGAGTTTGCGAAGGTCAGCCAGCGATTTGATTTTTGTCATCGTGATTTTGGGTTAGTTATTACGTTTTTTTCGATTTCTATTTTAAAGTTCGGTTTTTTGTATCGGGTGAAACAGATTAAAAATCATTCTTTTGCAATCTGTATTTGATCTAAATTTTCTTCAATCATCGACTTTAAGAACTCTCTGATTTCTTTGGTCACCAAAGGAGTTCCTTCCAGTATTTTCTTAATCTCGCGCGAGTCGAAATTGAATTCGCCCAGCAGGGTCTGATGGCGGTATAAAACATCGGTGTCGGTTTCGTTTGCCAGCAGGATGAGGATCGTGCCTGTGATGTCGCCCAATGGAGGGCGATCGATGTGATGGTAGCCAAAAGTAGCCGCGAGTTTGGTGCCTGCTCCAGGTGTCGATTCAATTTGAAATGAACCATTGCATTGCTCTGCATTTTGCTTCAGCATCGGGATGCCGAGCCCAACTTTTCGGGTTGTTCGGGAGGTGAAAAACGGGTCGGTAACTTTTTGCAGTGTCTCAGGTGTCATGCCATCGCCGTCATCTTTTATCACAATACGGTAGTAATCCGCGTCAGGATTCTCCATGATGAAGATTTCGATGAGCCGGGCATTTGCCCTGATCGAATTTTGGGCAAGGTCGAGAATATGTAAGGCTAGTTCAGTCATGTTTCAATTTTTACCGATCGACCATGTTGGCGATGAAGTGCCCAGCGTATTTCCTCGAAGGTCGGATTAACCAGTTCAAAGACGGAGCAGGCTGTGCCAATATCTTCGAGGTAGTGTGCGTCAGAGGCTTTAATCAGCGTAATGTCCGAATGAATGTCGAACATCTTTCGAATCGACATTTCACTGGCTTGTTTGCTGATTTGCAGTGCGTCAATCTTCAGCTCTTTGGGTAAAAAGCCCAGTTGGCTGAAGAGGCTATTGATGGGGCGGTCGATGTGTGCGGGAATAAAAATCCCGTTTAATCGGTGGGTGTAATCAGCGATCTCTTCCAAACTTACCTGCAGGCCATTGCCCAGGTACCAGGGAATTTCTTCCAGAATCATGTTCTCCCGATCTACCACAACCTGGTATCCAAAATAATCGGGGCGGTTGGGGATGTTGGGCAAATACTGGTCGATGAAAGCCTGAAATTCTGCTCTGCTGTGATCATTTTCAAACAGGCAGAGCGAGTGCACTTCTTCGCGGCTGTTCACCTCGCATCCGTTCAGCACAACAATCCCGTGATCGGCAGCCATTTCCCGAATCACTTTGCATTGTTTGGTGCTGTTGTGATCGGTGATGGCAATAATGTCCAGCTGTTTCTGCCGGGCAATGGTCAAGATCTGGTCAGGGCTCATCGCCAAATCGGCACACGGCGAAAGCACCGTATGCAGGTGGAGGTCGGCCCTGAACTTCCGCATCATTGGCCGTTCAGTAAAGCGTACAATTTACCGGCGATTTCAAATGTTGACAGAGAGCTTGACAGGATCGGGATTTGTTCTTCGTTGCTGTGATGGATCGTATTTTCATTCGCTTTCAGATCTTTCACCAAAATAACAGCGGCCATGTCTTTCAACGACGCAATGGCCATCACATTTTGGTGCACTTGCAGCGTGATCCACACTTGTCCTTCGTGGGCATTGCCCATCACATCACTTAACAGGTCGGAGACATAAGCTCCGCTTATTTCGCGGTCGAGACCTTTCCCGCCCGAAACAACTTTTAATCCGAGTTGATCTATGATTTCAGAAACCTTCATTTCTTCTTCCTCTTTTGTTACAGTCTGCTTTAAATCGATCTTTGCCCCATTTTTTCTCCATATTTTTCAGGGCTTTGGAGGTTGATATTTTATTTTCTTCCTGCCAGGTTTGCTGCAGGAATACACAATCCGACATTTTTGCTTTTTGATTCACCATGTCCTCGGCCAATGCCTGGCAATTGGGGGCGCCACAGGCTCCGCAGTCAATTCCGGGCAGGAAACAGATGATGCGTTGCATTTTGCTCATCTTTTCCAACGCTTTTTCGCGATCCTGGTCGAGAATGAAAACCGGGTTGGGCTTGATGGCATCCAAGGCGAGCTTGGGTTTTAATGTGGCAGCCATTTCCTGAATCGGATGATTCTTGAACTTGATAGCCGGCTGATAGCGTTTTGCCCGGCGTTCAAGCCGCTCGGATGTCAGGAAACGATTCCCCGAAAGCAGGTTTCCGCCGGCGCAACTTTGGTCGCAGGCACGAAGTTCCAGAAAATCGATATCCGGGACTTCCTCGTTTTCCAGTCGCTCCAGAAATTTTACAACATTGTGAATCCCGTCTATCGCCATGCTTCGTTCGCCAAAGTGGCGGGCTTCGCCGCGGGTGAGGCTCCAAAGGATTCCGTCGCGGGTCAGGGTTGCTCGTTGATCCGACGTATCCGGAGCTTCTTTGGTACTGATATTTTTACGAACCTTGTTGTAAAGCTCATTCATGTTGATGATGCCATTCACAATCGATTCCTTCTCGCCCAAGGGACTTTTAACGGCACTCATTTTGGCGATGCAGGGAGTCACATAGAACAAGCCGATTTCGTCACGGTTGGCACCTTGTGCCATGAGTTGTTCCAGGGCGAAGTGAGCTCCTAAATCGTGCGGTGCTTTGCAATGAATCAGGTTTTCGGCCAGCGACGGGTAACGAATACGAATCAGCCGAACAATCGACGGACAAAAGGTAGAAATATGCGGTCGGTGATCTTTGTCCTTTTTGCAGGATTCCCGAATCGATTCCTTCAAAAATCCGATTGGTTGTTCGACCTCGTAAACATGTGTGAAGCCAATTTTCAGTAAAGCTGCATAAATCTGGTCTTCAGAATAATTCTCGGGAAACTGACCGATCATCACCGATGGAAACAGCACTACGCGATATTTGAACGACTTGATTTTGTCGAGGTCATCCTGCTCCACAAAAATGGCTTTCGCCGGGCATTTCCGCATGCAACGTCCGCAGTCAACACAACGTTTCTGCTCGATAACAGCCAGCCCGTTCCGGATGCGAATCGCCTCGGTCGGACATGAGGTCATGCAGTGCGTGCACCCGATGCATTTTTGGGCATCGACTTTTAACGCATGATATGTAGGTACTGCCGTTGTCATCAGAAATAATTTACCATTGTTACAGTTGTGCTTTCGCCAACCACTGTTTCAATATTCAGTTCATCGGTGTTTTTCTTCATGTTCGGGAGCCCCATACCGGCTCCAAATCCCATTTCCCGCACCTTTTTGCTGGCCGTCGAGAATCCTTCTTCCATCGCTTTGCCGATATCCGGAATCCCGGGGCCCTCGTCGGTGATGACAATTCGTATCTTGTCTTTGTCAATCTGAATATTGATCCACCCTTTGTAGGCATGAGCCACTACGTTTACCTCGGCTTCATACAACGCAATGACAATACTCTTGATACATTTTGTGTTCACTCCCAATTGTTTCAACACCGCCTTTACCCGGCTGGATGCTTGTCCGGCCTGCGTAAAATCTCCTCCCTCAATTGAAAAGTTTAGCTCCATTCTAGTAAACAGGTTTTAGTCCTGCAGAAAACAGTAATCCACTTGCCTTAAACATAGTGTAAGGCGATTCCATCAGGCAAATGCCATGTTCTGTTGCCAAGGCGATCATTTCTTTTGTCGCTTTTTTATTACGAACAAATACGACGTAGCGAACTTCAGCCATCTCTGCTGTCCGAATGGTCTGCAGGTTGCACATACCCGTTATTAACAGCAGGTGATCCGTGTCCAGTGTCAGCACATCGCTCATTAAGTCGGAGCTGTAGCCTTTTTCAACAAGGGTGTGATCCTGCTTGGTGTCGCAAATTATTTTTGCTTCCAATAATTCGCAGACTTCAGAGATCTTCATGGGTTCAAAAAATGGTTTTTACAAATATGGATGAAAAGGCAGAAACCGACGATTTTTTCAGCCATAAACTGAGCTTTTGTGCCCAAATTTAGATTGATTATAAAATACGCCATTGCCCGCTATTACTGCGAGTTAGTCGTTTTGTTGCGTCGTATATTCTTTATCTGAGAAGTCGCTTATCGGAGGCAATCGATTGCTTGTTGTTTTAGCGGACGTGTTTGAAATCGTGTTGTTGTTTCGATTGATTGGGAAGGATAAGTCAGTGAGTCAATCCTTCGGCGTTTGAACTATTTTTTGTACATTTTCAGAACTAACAGAACCATCTAACAGACCTTTGCCCATGATCTACGATGACAAATCTTTTCAATCCGGTTGGTCTGACTTTTCAGGCATTCAACAGCAAATAATCGATACTTTGCCCACGCCGGTTTTCTTTCGGAAGCCTGAAGGAGAACTCCTGTTTGTAAACCGTGCTTTTTGTGAGCTTGTCGATTGCGGGCAGGTTGTATTCTCCGGGAAAACTTTAAGTGATTTTCTGGATCCGAATCGACTGGAACCATTTGAACGATTGGATGGCGAGTTGCTTGCCGGAAAGGGGAAGCAGCATTATGAAGCCCGGATTCGAAATATTGCGGGTGCAACTTGTGAATATGCGTTCGAGAAGTCGTTGATACATGACGAAAGTGGAGCATTGATAGGTATTTTCTGCCTGATGCGCGATTTGTGTGAGCTGCGAAAAATTGAACGTCGGGTTGAGGAAGCTTTGGAAGCGTCGGAAATGGCTTCGGCTATGCTGCACAAAATTCGGGCGGGGATTGTGATTGTTGACAGTGATTGGCATGTGATCAACTCGAATCCCGGATTTGCACAGCTAATTGGTGGTGACGTTGCCGAATTGTACGAATCGGTTCCCGGGCTGAAAGGTGCCAACCTGAAGGAATTGGTGCCGGACACGATCTACCGGATGTTTGTTTCGATTATGAGTTCGGGAGAAGCCAGTCTCGATCGCGACCTCCGTTATCAGAATAAATTATTGCATGTTTCGGTGATCACCATTTACAAGAATCGGGTTGTTGGCGCGTTAATTCGCGACATGTCGGCACCGGCGCTCGTTCGCGAGGAAATTGTTAGCCGGGCTCACCGAGTCAACAAGCAGAACATGGAGACGGTGCAGAAAATCGCCTTCTTGTTGGGCGAAAATGCCTCGGTGATGGAGGAGTTGCTGCATTCAATAATTGAATCTTATAGTTACGGGGAGGAAGACGAGGCATGAGCGAGCTGCACGTTGACGTTGATTTGCAACAGAAGATGACTCATGGTCAGGTTGTTTGCGGCGATGTGTTTCACTCGCGCCGGATCAGCGGTGAGGGGCGCTACATCCTGATTTTATCCGATGGCCTGGGGCATGGCATCCGAGCGAATGTGATGGCAACGCTGACCGCTTCGATGGCGATGAATTACGCGTCGTTTCATACCCGGCCTGAAATCGCCGCTAATATTTTTATGCGCGTTTTGCCGCGAAGCAGCGACGGGAAAGAAAGCTACGCCACGTTTACGATCATTGAAATTGACAACGATGAGCTGGTACGCATTATCAATTACGACAATCCGCCGACTCAAATATTCCGTTTTGGGAAGCCTTACCTGCCAAGGGAGTTAGAGATCCCGATTCGGGGTGAAGAGAACAAGGGCAAAATCATTCGGGTCCGCGAGTTTAAGCCGATCAAAGGGGACCGGATTGTGTTTGTGAGTGACGGTGTGACCCAGAGCGGTTTGGGAGAAAAGCGTTTTCCGATGGGATGGGGACGCGAAAAGCTTGAAGCGTTTGTCCAGAATCAGCTGGAGCGCGAACCAGAAGTAACAGCGACCCGTTTGGCCCGCAAAATCATGAACCAGGTGGAAATGAACGACGGGTTTGAAATGAAGGACGACGCCAGTTGCGGAGTCATCAATTTCAGGAAGCCAAGGGAATTCATGTTGATAACCGGGCCTCCGTTTTATAAAATTAAAGACCAGGATTTTGTGAGCCGCGTAACCGGGTTCCCGGGGAAAAAGATCATTTGTGGCGGAACAACAGCCGAGATCATTGCGCGCGAGATGCAGCTGGATATTTCCATTCAACACCACTACGACTGGGACAATATCCCGCCTGCTGCCGATATGGAAGGATTTGAAATGGTGACCGAAGGAATTTTAACACTGAGCCGGGTTGAGGAGATTTTGGAAAGCCACACCAGTAATACACGGCTTGAAAACTCGCCACCCGAAGAAGTTGCCAAGCTGCTGCTGGAGCACGATGTGATTCATATCCTTTTGGGAACACGGATCAATCGCGCACACCAGGATCCGGAGCAACCTTTTGAAATACAGATTCGCAAGTTCGTGGTTCGGCGCATTGTGAAAATTCTGGAAGAGCGATTTTTCAAGAAAGTATTCCTCGAATTTATTTAAGTGAAGAAATAAACGATTTTTGTTGATCGAATTGAAAATCGAAAAATGAACAAGCAAACAATAAAAGCTGGATTGTTGGATGCGCTGATCCAATTGATGGACGAGCGAATGAATGAAATTGAGCATTCGCTTCAGGCAGCCAAAGAATCGCGCGACAACGATACCAAAAGCAGTGCAGGCGACAAGTATGAGACTGGTCGCGAAATGATTCAACAAGAAATGGACAAGCAAGCGGCTCAGCTGGCGAAAACCGGTGCGATGAAAAATGATTTGCTGAAAATCAACCCGGAGAAAAAATATGAACTGGCGGAGTTTGGTAGTTTGTTGGTTACGAATGCGGGAAACTATTTTCTTTCGATTGCTTATGGGAAACTGGCTTTTATGGGCGAAGAATACATTTGCTTGTCACTGGCGTCGCCCCTTGGAAAATCGTTTTTCGGGAAGGAAGCTGGTGATGAACTCGTCTTTGGCGGAAAGAAAATTATTCTCGAAGAAATTCTCTGATTCGGGAAAAGATCGTCAGGTTGAAATTAAATATTCATATATTTGTATGTTTTGATAAAATAAGACATGCAGTTTAAACAATTAGATCTGAAGCCGCAAGGCAATTGGTTCCAACGGAATATTTGGACACAACACGGAAAGAAAACGCTTGTTTACATGGCGGGGGGAGCGGTGCTGAGTCTGGTGTTTTCATTGATTACTGGCGACCTCCAAAAGTTAAGCTTGGGTGAGAATGTTTATAGTTTGATGATTGGAGCACTGTTCGGCTTTTTAATCACAAACAGCCCTTGTGCCCGCGGTCGCTGTTAGGATTTCTGTGTCCGTCGATAATAGGTTACTTCCATTTTTTTATCCACTCGTTTTGCTCCGCAGCTGTTAAAAAAGTCCAGGCGACAAAACGGCTGACTTTGTTTCCCTGTCCCATGTTGATGGTTCGAACTTCAACAGCCTGTTCTTGTTTTAGCGTTTTGTAAATACGCGGCAGTCGCTCACT
Organism: Mangrovibacterium diazotrophicum; assembly: GCF_003610535.1. Taxonomy (NCBI): domain Bacteria; kingdom Pseudomonadati; phylum Bacteroidota; class Bacteroidia; order Marinilabiliales; family Prolixibacteraceae; genus Mangrovibacterium; species Mangrovibacterium diazotrophicum. Next base: position 262,274 of record NZ_RAPN01000003.1, read on the forward strand.
TTTCGAAACCAGGCTGGTAAACCAGAGGCACGACTTCTCGAATTGCTTGCTTTGTCGAATCATTCGCTGCAGAAATACTTCTTCGCCGCCAACACACCAAAGCTCATTACTCTTTCCTCCGAAGTTGAGGTTGGATTTCCCTTGTTGTCGAATCCTCAGGTTTGTGTTTTTACGGTTAGTTCCGCGTTGGGCTTCTTCTGCCGAAGCATGAAACGGCGGATTGCAGATCGTCAAATCGAAGCGGTCGTCTGGCTCGATGATGCCTGTAAAAATATTTTGTGGATTGACTTGATGCCGCAGTTCAATTTCTCCAACTAGTTTTGCATTCCTGGAAACGATCAGCTCTGCCGATTCGAGCGAAACAGGATCGATGTCAGCGCCTGTAAAATTCCACCCGTATTCTGTAGCTCCAATAATAGGATAAATGCAGTTGGCTCCAACACCGACATCCAAACAGCGAACTTTCGAGCCGGTCGGAACGACTCCGCCGTTTGAACTCGCCAGTAAATCGGCGATATGATGAATGTAATCCGCCCGCCCGGGGATAGGAGGGCAAAGGTATCCCGCCGGAATATCCCACCATTCGATGCCGTAGTCGACACTCAGCAAGGCTTTGTTAAGTTCTTTTACAGCTTGGGGATTGGAAAAATCGATTGATTCATCTCCGAATGGATTTATTTTGGTAAAGGGGGCAAGTTCGGGGCAGGCCGCAACGAGCTGCGGAAAATTATAACGCTCCCGGTTTTTGTTTCGCGGATGCAGCTCGGTTTTCACCGACGAACTATTTGTTTTCTTTTCGGGCATGAACAATCTTTTTTGAGCTTCCAAAATTAGGGTTTATCAGGCAGAAACAAATTCACTTATCTTTGTGGCATGTCAAAATCGATTAAAAATCAAAAAAATATACTGGCTAAATTGAATATTGCCGAGCTCAATCCGATGCAGGAGGAGGCGCAATTAGCCATTCATTCGAATAACGAAGTCGTTTTACTTTCGCCAACCGGATCGGGGAAAACGCTGGCTTTCATGTTGCCGTTGATTGCCGGTCTTAAGCCGGAAGTGAAGGAAGTGCAGGCTTTGGTAATCGTCCCGACGCGCGAACTGGCTATTCAGATTGAGCAGGTGACCCGCGACATGGGCTCGGGTTTTAAAACCAATGCGGTTTACGGAGGCCAGTCTTTTTCGAAGGATAAACTGAATTTAGCACATCCACCGGCCATTTTGATTGGAACGCCAGGGCGCTTAGCTGACCATTTGCGCCGCGAGACTTTTTCCACGGATGAGGTTCGAATGTTGGTGCTCGATGAATTTGACAAGTCACTTGAGGTCGGCTTTGAAGCTGAAATGAGTGAAATTATTACCCTGCTTCCGGATTTGAAAAAGAAGGTACTAACCTCGGCAACCATGCACGCGTCGATACCTGCTTTTGTAGGCTTGAAAAAGCCAGCAGTTCTGAATTTTCTGGGTGAGAGTGAATCACAACTGACTATCAAAACGATTGTGTCGCCGGGAAAAGATAAGTTGGAAACGCTCGTTCAAGCGCTTTGTCATATTGGGAACGAGCCAGGCATTGTGTTTTGTAACTACAAGGAAAGCATCGATCGGATCAGCAACTATTTGTCGGAGAAGAAAATTGCACATGGCTGTTTTCATGGAGGCATGGAACAGGTGGACCGGGAACGGGCGCTGATTAAATTTCGGAATGGAACGCATCAGTTACTGTTGGCAACCGACCTGGCCGCCCGCGGTATCGATGTTCCCGAAATTCGTTTCATTATCCATTACCAGTTGCCGGGACGAAGTCACGAGTTTACGCACCGTAATGGTCGTACGGCTCGCATGTTCAGCGACGGAACCGCCTATATCTTGAAGTGGGCGGAAGAAAGCTTGCCCGAATTTATTCCTGATGCAGAAATTGAAGAACTTACAGAGGCTCCTTTACCACAAGACTCGCAATGGGCGACGCTGATGATTTCGGGCGGTCGAAAAGACAAAATCTCAAAAGGCGACTTGGCAGGATTGTTCTTCAAGCAGGGGCAGTTGGGCAAAGATCATTTGGGAGTGATCGAGCTGAAACAAGATTGTGCGTTTGCAGCAGTACACCGTTCCAAAGTAAAACAGTTGATTCAGTTGGTGGATAACAGCAAGTTGAAAAATAAAAAAGTTCGGGTTGCAGTAGTCGACTGAGTTTCTCCCCAAAGCATAGATGTGAACTAATTTTCCTCGGAATATGAACTCGGGTTGTCTTTTTTGTTCTCATAAAACAAAAAAAGCTCCCATTACAGGAGCCCCTTCGATTTTATAAACTAATTGAAAACTAAATCATCGGGTGAGTTTTGAAAACTTCTTCTGATTTCATCAAAATGTCGACGTACTGTGCGCGTTGATAGGTGAAAGGATCTTTCATGTTTTTGCGTGACAGTTTGCCGCGGAAATCTTTAATCTTTTTGTAGCCTTTAGCATCCATCCAATCGCTCAACTCTTTGATAAGCGTGGCAGCATAAGTCGGCTGTTTCCGGTAGAATGCAGATACCATCTGTACCACATCAGCACCGGCGAGCAACATTTTAATCACATCGGATGAAGTTGAAATACCGCGGGTGGCAGCAACGCTGGCATCAATGTTGCCATGAAGCAAACCGGCATAACGAAGAGCCAACTGGTAGTCGCGTTCCTGAGTTAAATCCCAGGGGTAGTAGAATTCTTCTTTTTCGATATCAATTTCGGGCTGGAAAAAGCGGTTGAAAAGTACGTAACCGTCAGCTCCGGCTTCATCCAGTTTTTTAATGAAATTCAAGGTATTGGAATAGAACGGACTCAATTTAACGCTCACCGGGATTTTCACGGCTTTTTTAATGCTCTTAACAACCTGAATCTGCTTTTCTTCAATTTTTTCCCCTTCAATTTCGAAATATCCTGGAGTAGCATACAGGTTGAGTTCTAACGCATCAACACCGGTTTGTTCCAATTCGCGGGCATAGTCAATCCACGTCGTTTCATATATGGCGTTTAAACTGGCAATAACCGGCACTTTTACTTTATTCTTGAGCGCTTTCACATTCATCAAATGTTCCTTCGGACCAGCGTGCTCCATCTCCGGGAACAAACGGGTCATTTCCGCACTCCGCTCCTCATATTCGTGCAGTTCTTCATCCATCTGAATAGATTCGAGCTGAATTTGTTCCTCAAACAATGATTTGTAAACGATAGCACCAATTCCGGCTTCCTCAATCTGCTCAATTGCCTCCGGTTTTGTAACAAGATTGCTGGCGCCGAGAATAATCGGGTTCTTCAATTTTAACCCCATGTAGCTAGTGGATAAATCTGCCATAATATTGATTTTTTGGATTGTTTTCTGGTATTTAAACTGAATGAATTAATCTTTTGTTCAAGCAATATTTTAAATTTTCAGCTAATTCAATGTTAATTTATTTGCAGTATAATTTAGCAAGAATTTAGCTGAATCGGAAGGAGGCGGCAATGAAATACAAAAAAAATCTGTTAGCCGAAGCTAACACCATGTTTTTGAAGTAAAGAGAACCCAGGCGGATTAATGGGTTCGTTCGATTATTCTAGAGCAGGCAAAGTTTCAGTTTTATCAAAAATTAAGAGCTGTAGGTTTCGGTCAGTCCGGTATCAGATTAATTCGCGAGCTTTGATTTCGAGGTACTTGTTGATGAGATTGACGGAAAGCTCTTCGGGACGGGTTAAAAGTGACAGAATTCCATAACGCTTAAGTTCGTTACACATGACTTTTTTGTCGTGAATGAATTTGCGGGCGATCGCATGAATGTATACTTCTTGCAAGTTTTTCGATTCATTCGCAGCTAACTGTTTCACTTCTGTATTTTCAAAAATCACGACAAGCAACAAGTGTTTGCTGGCTAACTTTTGAAGGTAGGGCAATTGTCGTTTTAGAGAGGGCAGTCCCTCGAAATTAGTGTATAGAACCAGCAGCGATCGTTGCCGAATGCGGGAATGGATGGCTGCGTACAGGCGTTCGTAGGACGACTCGCTGAAATCGGTTTTCTGGTTGTAAAGTGTCTCCAGAATTCGTTGCATATGGCCTCCGCGGCGGTCGGGCGACACCAGGCTGTGCAACTGGTTGGAGAAACTAATTAAGCCGGCTTTGTCGTGTTTCAGCATCGCCGTATTGGAGATTACCAAACTTGCGTTTATCGCGTAATCGAGCAAGGCCATACCTTCGAAAGGCATTTCCATCACGCGCCCCATATCCAATAGTGAGATGACTTGTTGCGAGCGTTCGTCCTGGTATTGATTGACCATCAGTGCGCCTTTGCGTGCCGTGGCTTTCCAATTCAGTGTGCGCGAATCGTCGCCTGGTACATATTCGCGAATTTGATCAAATTCGGAGTGCTGGCCGATTTTCCGTATGCGCTTAATGCCGATGTCCTCCAGTCGATTGGAAATGCTCATGAGTTCGAATTTCCGCATCGAAATAAAGGACGGATAAACCGGGAGCATTTGCTCGTTGCCTGCACTGAACCGACGCTGTACGAGTCCTAACAGTGTACCGGCGATCACGCGGGTTTGGCCAAATTCATATTCGCCTCTGCTGAGCGGTTTCAGGAAATAATTAAAATTCTTTCGTTTTCCGGCGCCAATGTGGCTTTTGATGTAGAAATCGCGTTTTTGAAACTGCGAGGGTACTTCATCAATAATTTCAATTTTGAGTTGAAAGGGGAAGCTACTTTTCAGCTGTAACGTAACCGGGTTTTCATCCCCCAGCGACAAGCGGATTCCAATTTTTCGTTTTACCGAGATTTTGCCTTTGCTGGCGAAAAGCCAAAGGAGGTCAATGAGTACGGTTGCCGCCAAAATGACCAAGGCAAAACGGGCCACAATGAAAATCCACGGAAATGGATAGCCCAGTGTAAATAGCAGCACAACCCCCAGCAGGGCAGTGAAAAATCGGTTGCTGAAATAGAGTGTTCTGTTACCTTTCAAGAGTTTCGGTTTATCGTGGAACTTCGATGGACTGAACAAGCAGTTGGATCATTTCTTCGGGGCGGAAACCTTCCATTTCTTTTTCGGGCGACAAAATAATCCGGTGCGCTAATACAGGCACAGTCACTTCTTTGATGTCTGCCGGAGTCACAAAATCACGCCCTTCAATAGCCGCGACTGCTTTTGCTGCGTTCATGAGGTGAATGCTCGCGCGGGGAGAGGCACCGAGGTAAATATCTTTATGATTTCGGGTGCCCGTAACGATGCGGGCAATGTAGTTTTTTAGGCCAGATTCGATCTGCACATCAAAAATTTGTTTTTGAAACGCAACCAGCTGCTCTGCCGTTACAACAGGAGAAATCACTTCTGTTTTTACTTGGTCTTTTGCCGAATCGTGAAAATTCAGAATGTCTTCTTCTTCTTCAACCGAAGGATAATCCACATTGATTTTGAACAGGAAACGATCCAGCTGAGCTTCAGGTAAACGGTAGGTTCCTTCGTGTTCAACCGGGTTTTGCGTGGCAAATACCAGGAACGGAGCCTGCATGGGGTGGCTGATCCCATCAACCGAAACCTGCCGTTCTTCCATCACCTCGAAAAGAGCTGATTGCGTTTTTGCAGGTGCCCGGTTAATCTCGTCAATAAGCACCAGGTTCGAAAAAACCGGTCCTTTTTTGAATTGAAATTCACCTTTGCCCATGTTGTAGACTGATGTTCCCAGCACATCCGACGGCATGAGGTCGGGCGTAAACTGGATGCGCGAAAAGTTGGTATCGACCGATTTGGCCAGCAAACGTGCTGCCAGCGTTTTAGCAACTCCGGGAACACCTTCAATCAGGCTGTGCCCATTGGTTAGCATGGCCACAATCAGCAGGTCAATCATGCGGTCCTGCCCGACGATTACTTTTTTAATTTCAGCTCTGATGCCCTCTACTGCAGCACTCAGCGAGCTGAAATCAGTGCGGTTTTCAAATAGCGTATTTTCTTCCATGATTTATCGCGGTATTGAATTTTCAAGTTTTGTTTTAGTTATCCCCTGGCTGCTCAATTGGTAGAACTGTTCAATTTCCTTGTTGAAGATCATCAGGTCAGCCTCGGTTATTTGCATTTTAGCCTGGATCTGACGATGGCGGTCGAAGATGCTTCGGATTAGCTTTTCCGGAGTTCCCGACTTGGCAGCTAATTGTTTGTAAAACGCATCGCTCTGCTCAATGCGCAGCAGGTATTGAGAATAGATGTGTTCGGTAAACACAGCGAACATTTTTGTCGCCAGGTTTTTGTGATCCTTCGTGTCGAAATACAGCAAGCCGATCGTTTGTACAAAATCGAGTGATAAATTCATTTTTGGCCGAACAACCGGAATGGCGCGCTGCCGACGGCGCATGTTGGATATGATGTAGATAAAAAGTCCGATGAGCAGCGTCCAGTAAGCGGCTCGTAAAGCGGGAATGGACAAAATAACTCTTAACGGTGTGTTTGCTTCGAGCCGGAAAGGTTTGTAATATTCATCCCAATCCAGTTTCTTCTGATTACTGCTTAGCCACGAAAGAACGCGTTGCTGGTAGCGATGATCATTGTATAAAACATGAAAATTGGTGAATACTCTGGGCTGCGAGTGAAGCAGGAAAAATCCGTCACCATATGGCACACGCACAAAGTTGATTTTATCGTTGCTTTTCCCAATGGCTTCGGCATTCGGTACCGAATCAACCTCAAACCAACGGTCGGTACTAATTTTATCGAAACGAAAGCTTGGTCCCCAGTTATTTTTCCCCAGACATTGCAGGTTACTGGCGGTATCTTTCAAGGTAAAATTGTAGGCAAAATGGATACCGAGCGAGTCAATGAGATTCTGTGAAAAATATTCAGCTGCAATCAGAGCTGTATTTCCCCGGCCCACCCGGTCGAATAGCAAATTGAGATCGAGCGAGTCCGGTTCGAAGTTCTGGGTAATCACCAGCAAGCTGCCGTCTTCGAAACTGTCGTCCAACCACTCCTGGAAAAAACTACGATCAATATCGTTCAATTCATAATCAGGGAAAAGGTCAGTCAGCGACTGATGGAGAACGTAAGTTCCGTAGGGAATTTTGTCCCGTTTGGCGTATGTCGCACGCCAGTCTGCTTCTTTGGGTACAACGCTCTCCGCAAGTACTAACACCACCAGCAGTGCCACCAATCCAATCATATAGCCTATCCGTCCTTTCATTGTTTTCGGGGTTTTGCTATATTTTCGAAAAGTTTGATGAACTCGGATTGCACCCGCAGATATTGCTCTTCATTCAGATTAAACTGCCCGTACCACACATAATCGAAAATTTGTGTTTGCAGCTTAAACTGAGATTTTAGTTCGTCCGACTTGATTTCGCGAATGTAATCACGATTGGTTTTGTCTTTGTGCCATTGAATGATTCCACTTGCATCCATCAGTTTCAACAAATGCAAGTAGTAGTAACGTACGCTCATGCGCAAGTTGCCGTTTTGTCGCGAATCGGTAGCTAACTGTAATAGATTGAGCTCGTGGATATCTTGTTCCGGAATAAGAACTTTCCCCTTTTGGATTCGGGCGCCCGAGCCGAGGAACCATTGGAATTGACCGCCGCTCAACTTCAGTACGACAAAAATTACAAAGGCAAACAGTAAGATGTAACGGACGATCGGAGCTGCCCCTTTGTCGCTAAAAACAGCCCTCAAAAAACGAACGAGATACTCCATAATCTTATTTCGGAATTGAAACGATTCCTGATTTTTGGAATAGTAATCAAAATCGATGTCGTTCCGGTATTGTTCCAGTTTTTCAGAATCAAACTGAACCTCTTTCGCAGCGCTTTCTGAATTTTCAGCCCAAACGGTGTTACTGATCTGAATAGTCAATAACGTGGTAAAAAGTAATATTCTGGCTAACAGTCTAATCATTCGCGAGTGTCATCTGGTCGATCTTTTCTTGCAGCGTTGGTCGTTCTTTTTCTTCTACCAGACTAAAATATTGCAAGCCAATACAAATGAACGGAATCAGATACAAGCACGTTTGTATGATGGTTATCACTGTATTGGCAATGAGATATGACGTTGAATAGAGCTCGCCGAGGTTATTGGTACTGATAGCATTAAAGGCTTTAAATCCGGTGATCAACATCATGGGGAGCGCGAATATTAAGCTGAACACATAGAAAACAATCACAGAAATAACAAGGATCCCGAAAGTGACCCACCATCTTTTTTTGATCAGGTCAAAACTGCGGCTCATAGCTTGGCCGATGCTTAAATCTTCAATGATCAGAAGAGGGAATACCAGGGAAAATACGACACCCAGGTATATGCCCGGAATTAAGAGAAACATCATGGCAATTACCGTAATAATAACCGTAATAATGCTGGCTAGAAAAACTTTGGGAACATACTTTAAAATCAATGGTTTCAGTTCTTCGATTTTAAAATCGCCCCGCTTTTCCTGGTATAGTTTTATGAACAGATAGATGACGGTGCACAGAACTGATTGGTTAACTAACATTAGGAGATAGTTTATTCCAGTTATTTTAAGGTTGTTGAATGGTGAATTTACGGTTGTAAAGTCAGTAGAATTTAGAAGGTCAGCGGTGTAGACTTTTGTGGTGTACGCCATAGCTATACCGGTGAGGATGAAAACGGGCAGAACGAAATAAAGCAAGGCTTGTCCGATGCGTTTATACTCGTGTTTGATAAATTCGAAAGCGTGGTTTAAAACGGTTCCGAAATCCCGGACCATTCTGAATTTAAAAATCTTTTCCATTCGATGATAATTTTAGGTGTATGGTTTTGGGGTATCTGAAAAAATACCAAACAATGAACGCTAATGATGCAACGATGATGGTTATGCGGATTGAATTGGGGAACTCGGTATGGCGGGTTATAAAGCCTTCCAGGAATCCGGCGACGATGAACAGGGGTACCACGCCGCTTACCATTTTTAGACCGATGACAGCCCCTCGTTGGAACGAAACCAAACGCTTATAAGTTCCGGGAAACAGAATGCTGTTCCCGATAGCCAAACCTGCAGCGCCGGCCATAACGATTGAAAATAGCTCGAGTGTTCCGTGGATATATATCGTTAAAATCGATTCTCCCAATAAACCATGTTGGTAAAAGAAATACTGGAAACAACCCAGCATGATTCCGTTGGAAAGCAAGATCAGTCCGGAACCGAAGGAAAACAAAACCCCGGCGATAAAAGCATAAAATGCCACTCGGATGTTGTTGATTGTAATCCCCAGAAACATATCCATTTCCTGTGCTTTTTTGTAAACCGCCATCGGATCACCACTCTCGATATTATCCAAAGTCATGTTTACGTAGGAGTCTCCCAGAATTAAACGGGGGAAGTCCGGATCGGCTGCAGTTGACACCACTCCGATTAAGATACTCAATACAAAAATGGTAAACGCGTACCAAAAATATTTTTGGTTCTTGTATAGGAGGAGAGGGTAGTCGGTTTTCCAGAATTGGGCGAATTGGTTCTTTTTGATCTTTTTATTCCGGTAAATCTGTTGGTGAACCCGAATTGTGAGTTGGTTTAAATAGGCAGAAGACTCTCCCGTCGGATAAAAGGTTCGCGCATAGGAATAGTCATCATTCAGTCCAACATAAAGGTTGTAAAGTTCGTCGGGCGAAATGCGCACATGTCCGTTTAGGGCATCTTCAATTTTTTTCCACTTTTCAGAATTCCGTTTAATAAAAACGATCTCTTTCATACCTCTGTCAACTCGATCTGCGTTTGGGGTTAGTAGAGGGGAATTAAACCTTCCTCCGGATGAAAATAAGTTCTTTTATTAAAAAAGAATATGTTATTTTCATAGCTAAAATAACAAAATAGTCCGTTGGACAATAAAAAAAAGAGAACCAATAATCTGCTATGTACGAAATTAGTCTTCAAACTGCGCAAAACACCTTATTAGTGCAAAACAAAGCCAGCGTTGGCGAACGAATTCTGGCAACATTGCTTGATGTCGCGGTATTTTCAGTTTACCTGATGATTGGTGGGATCATCGCTCAATTTGGCTTTAGTTCGAATACGTTCTGGATTATCTATGGGCTACCGATCTATTTCTACAGTTTAATCATGGAGCTTGCATTTAACGGGCAAAGCTTGGGGAAAATGGTCATGAAAATCAAAGTTGTACACCAGGAAGGGCGGCAAGTTCCCTTCAGCTCATACCTGCTTCGTTGGCTTCTTCGCATTATTGACATTTACAGCTTTGCAGGCGTCGTTGGTATTTGTTCGATACTGTTTAGTAAGCATGGGCAACGCCTGGGGGATCTGGCGGCTAAAACGCTTGTCGTTCGGCTCGATTCAAGTACGAAATTTCAGAATTTCAGCTTCAATAAACACGTGTCGCCGGAGGCGCAAGTTGTTTTTGCACAGGCTTCGTTGATGGAAGATGAGGATGTTGAAATAATCAAGGAAGTTTTGGCCTATGGGAAAGAAAACGGCTACATCGGTAAATCGGCAAAAATGGTGATCCAGGTAAGTGCAAATATGAAGCAAAAGTTGAGTTTGACGACTGAGTTAAAACCGATTAAATTTTTGGAGCAATTGCTTGACGACTACTACCTCATTCATAAATGATTTGCTCTTTTAAATTAAAAAAACCTGCAAGCCAAAGCCTGCAGGTCCTCAAAATCCTATAAATAGGGGTTGTTTACATTAAAGACAGCGTTACTGTTAAGCCGGCCATAACCACCGAAACCATGGTCATTAATTTGATCAGAATGTTCAAAGATGGGCCGGAAGTATCTTTGAACGGGTCGCCAACGGTGTCGCCAACAACACCGGCTTTGTGTGTTTCACTACCTTTGCCGCCATAGTTTCCTTTCTCAATGTACTTTTTGGCGTTGTCCCAGGCCCCACCGGCATTGTTTAGCATAACTGCTAAGGTAAATCCGGAAGTCAAACCACCAGCCAGCAATCCAACAACACCTGCAACACCCATGACTGCACCAACAGCGATTGGAACGATGATGGCAATAAGTGATGGCAGCAACATTTCGCGTTGAGCACCTTTGGTTGAAATTTCAACACACTTGGCATATTCAGGAGTTGCTTTTCCTTCCATGATTCCTTTTATTTCTCGGAACTGGCGTCGAACCTCTTCAACCATAGCACCGGCTGCACGCCCAACGGCTTTCATCGTCATGGCGCAGAATACAAAGGCCATCATTGATCCGACGAAAATACCACCCAGAAAAAGAGGGTTGAATAAAGTGATATCGTAAGCAGCAGAAAAATCTTTCACGGAAGCCGCTGAAATTTGAACTGCTTTCATTCCTTCTTCAACAGCCGGTTTTACGCTTGTGTAGAAGACGTAGTCTCCTTTCGATACAAAACCTTCCGGTCCTGCTATCTTACCAAACCACAGGCGAATTTCTTCCATATAGGCTGAAATCAATGCCATTGCAGTCAAGGCAGCAGAACCAATTGCGAATCCTTTACCTGTAGCTGCAGTTGTGTTTCCAAGCATATCGAGTGCATCGGTGCGTTCACGAACTTCTTTTGGCAATTCAGCCATTTCGGCGTTACCTCCGGCATTATCAGCAATAGGACCAAATGCGTCGGTTGCCAGGGTGATTCCCAAAGTAGATAACATACCAACGGCAGCGAAACCGATACCATAAACACCCATCGCGAAGTCAGTCATACCACCGGCTGACCAAAACGAGCCGATGATACCCAAAACGATGGTGATAACCGGAATCCAGGTTGAGTACATACCGACGGCAATACCGTCGATAATGGTTGTTGCCGGACCTTGTTGTGCTTGTTTTGCAATTCCTTTTGTTGGGCCGTATTCATCGGATGTGAAATATTCCGTTGCTTGCCCGATAATCACCCCTGCAGCCAAGCCGATAACAACAGAACCGAACACACCGTAGGTGATCCAACTGAAATAGGCCATAACATACATGGCAATCAGAATTAATAAAGATGAACCACCGGTTCCAAGTAGGAGAGCATTCAGCAGGTTCTTTTGTGTTGCTGATTCTTTGGTGCGAACCATAAAGATCCCGATAATTGAGAAGATGATTCCGATTGCTGCAACCAACATGGGGGCGATAACCGCCATCTCAGTTTCAATACCTGATTGTTCTAGAGAGAGGGCCGGAAGGGCTGCTCCCAACGCAGCGGTTGCCAAAATAGATCCGCAATAGGATTCGTATAAGTCGGCTCCCATTCCGGCAACGTCGCCTACGTTGTCCCCAACATTATCGGCGATAGTGGCGGGGTTGCGAGGGTCATCCTCCGGGATACCGGCTTCAACTTTACCAACAAGGTCAGCACCAACGTCGGCAGCTTTGGTGTAAATACCGCCCCCTACGCGGGCAAACAACGCCTGGGTTGATGCACCCATACCGAAGGTCAGCATGGTTGTGGTAATTTCGATCAATTTTTGGTGCTCGGTTGTTCCCGCGTGCACTAAATTCAATCCAATGAAATGCAAGCCTTTGGCCATGTGTTCCGGTGAGAAAATTACTTCATTCAGAAATAAATACCAGGCGGCAATATCTAAAAGTCCGAAGCCTACAACAACGAGTCCCATTACCGCGCCGCTTCGGAAAGCAACTTTCAAACCTTGGTTAAGCGATTTAGAAGCGCCGTGAGCGGTTCGTGCGGATGCGTAAGTCGCTGTTTTCATACCCAGATAACCGCAGAGGCCGGAGAAGAAACCACCGGTCAAAAAGGCTACGGGAACGAACGGGTTTTGAACACCCAGGTAAGCCAGAACTAACAAGATTAGCAGAAGAATAATAAAAACGATGCCAACAACTTTGTATTGGCGATAAAGGTAGGCCATCGCCCCTTCGCGCACGTACTGTGCGATTTCCATCATCCGGGGGGTACCTTCCGAATTTTTCATCATGGATTTAAAAAACACCCATGCGAATATCAAGGCCACTACGGAACAAAGTGGTACGAGCCAAAAGATAGCATTCATAAATGTTATGTTTTTGTGCAACAGGGTTGCGGTTAGATAATATTAGTGTTAGATTCTACTCTTTGAATTTAGCAATAATAAAAAGCTGTGTCAGACGGGAATGAATGTTCTTGGGCACTCTTTCGGTAGGTAACTTAATGATTAATAGTATAACTGTTTGAAAACAAGCAGGTGCTGCTTTTCTCTCTGGAAGTTAATTTGAAATCAATCTAAAGTAGATGATTCTTTCAAAGGGATCATTTGTTCAAAATAGGATTCGCGGAGCAGGCCGCTGTGGCTCTTATTTTTTCGGCGATTTTACGACAACCCGACCTTTCCACCTTCCGGTGAAATAATAAACAATGAGGATAACCATTCCGATGAACCAGCCAGCCGGTTCGGCCCACCAAATACCGTTTACGCCAATTTTTCCGGATAACCAGAATGCGAGCGGTATTCTTACCAGGTAGAGCGATAAGAGCGTTGTCAGCATGGGGATGAAAGTTGCCCCGGCACCTCGTAAAAAGCCGGTGAGTGAAAACATGATGGAGAGTAATAAGTAGAAAGAAGACACGATAACCAGGTAGTCCTGTCCGATGGCGATGACGTGTTGGTCGGGAGTGAAAATCTGGATGATGTATTTCCCGAAAACAATGATAATAATGGAGATGAAAACGGCATAAGCCAGTGAAAAGCCGATGGTGATCTTTAATCCTTTTCGGGCTCTTTTTTCCTGAAATGCGCCCAAGTTTTGACCGACAAATGAAGAAAGGGCTGAACTAAATGTTAGCGCCGGCATTTTTGCGAATGAGTCGACTCGCATAGCGGCCGTGTAAGCAGCCACTGCATTAGTACCGAAGGTGTTCACAATTCCCATAATTGCCATCATCCCGAATGCTATAAATGATTGCTGGAAGCCGGTCGGCAGCCCGATTTTCACACAGCTTTTAAAAATCTCGCGGTCGAAAATGTATTTGCGGAAGGACAGGTTGATGACCGGATGTTTTTTGTTGAGATACCAGGTTGCCGAGAAAAAAGCAATGGCTTGTGCAACAACGGTTGCAAATGCAACACCTTCAATTCCCCATTTAAAAACGACAACGAAAAGCAGGTCGAAAAAGATGTTGACAACGGTGGACAGGATCATGAACCATAGCGGTGTTTTGGCGTCGCCCATTCCTCTTAAAATCGAACTGATACCGGCAAAACCGAAAAAGAAGAACATACCCGTGAGGTAAATATTCAGGTAGGTGACGGCTTCCGGTAGCATTTCATCCGGGAGTTGCAATAACAGGAAAATTGATTTGCTACACAGGATCCCAATCAACGTTACAAGGATTGAGGCGAAAAGGAAAAAGGTAAAAATGGTGTCGATGGTGCGGCGAACCTGGTCAACCTGTTTGGCCCCGAAAAATTGGGAAATGACGGTGGATGCTCCGGAACCGATCCCGATAACCATCGATATCAAGGTAAATATGATGGGAAACGATGCGCCGACAGCACCGAGTGCTTCTTTTCCCAAAAAATTGCCGACAATCACACTATCGACAATGTTGTATAAATTTTGGAAGATATTTCCAAGTACAAGCGGAATTGAAAATTGAAGAATAAGACGTGCTTCATTCCCTTCCGTAAAGTCTTTCATAAGTCGAATTAATGGTTTCAAATCTCTCGATTTTTACGTGAAATTCAAAATAGAACAGTGAAAGTTAATGTTGGGTTAAGTTTTTGAACTTGTGTTTCAAGGTAGCATGAAAGCACTAATTTTGTTTGAAATACCCCGCTCGGGGTGTGGAACCAACGTTAATCTTAATTAGGTTGACTATGAATTTGAATTGTTTGCATTATGAAGAAAAGAGTATTATTTGTTTGTCTTGGTAACATTTGCCGCTCGCCCAGTGCTGAAGCTGTTTTTAACGGTTTGGTGAAGCAAAACGGACTGTCGGATTTAATTGAATGCGACTCGGCGGGGACAGCTGCTTATCACGAAGGTGAACCGGCTGACCAGCGTATGCAGAGCCATGCAATCCGACGTGGTTACCGATTGAATTCCATTGCCCGTAAATTTGATCCTGCAGTAGATTTCGAAAAGTTTGATTACATCGTAGGAATGGATGATGATAATGTGAACGATTTGCAAGACATGGCTTCCGGTATCGAAGATTTGAATAAAATTTTCAAGATGACTGACTTTTGCAGCCATGGCGGACATTATTCGGTTCCTGATCCTTACTACGGTGGTTCCGAAGGATTTGAGTTGGTGCTTGATATTTTGGAAGACGCTTGTGAAGGTTTGTTGAACGAAGTGCGCGGGTGATGTCTGGGGCGGTGGAATGAAAACTTTCTGCTCAATGTGCTGTTTTATCTGATTAAGGGGGAAGGAATAAATGGGGCAGGAAGCTTTCTATAACTCTATCGCCAGCTATTACGAATACATATTTCCATTAAGTAATCAGCAAGTTGGTTTTGTGCAGTCTGAATTCGACTCGTTAGAAGAATTCTTTTTTTTGGATGTAGGTTGTTCTACCGGGCAATTGGCTAATCGTTTGTGCCAATTGGGAGCATTGGGTATTGGGATTGATCTCAATTCATCGATGATCGAACGTGCACGTGAGTCGCATCAGGCAGCGGATCTATCGTTTAAGGTGATGGATATGATGAACATCAATTCGAACTTTACGCCCGGTTACTTCGATGCGTTGATCTGTTTTGGAAATACACTTGTCCATTTAGACTCGGTGACTCAAATCCGGAATTTCTTTCAGCAGTCTTTTCAGTTGCTGAAGCCTGGAGGAAAGTTATTGTTCCAGATTTTGAATTATCAATATATTTTGGGAAACAAGATCGAGGAACTGCCGCTTATTGACAATCAGTATGTGCGCTTTGAGCGTAGTTACGAGTTACCTACTCCGAACCAGCCGAAGGTCAATTTTAAAACGAAATTGTTTGTCAAGTCAGAAAATCTCGTTTTCGAAAATTCTGCTCCTTTGATTCCTGTTCAAAAGAATGAATTAGAGAAGTTACTTCTGTTGGCCGGTTTCCCGAAACTTCATTTTTATGGTGGTTTCGACAAAAAACCATGTGGAGATCACCTGCCTTTGGTTGTTGTCGCAGAAGTTTAGTTTCCCAATATCTTTTGTGTTATTTCATCACGGCTTTCACGGCTTGAAAGTCGACGAGTTCGTACGTGCCTTCTTTAGCATTTAAAACGTAGGTCAATTTGCAATTTGAGTTTTCGTGGTCCCAATCCACGAGTTCATCGTTTTCTTGTTTTTGTATTTTCGCAAACACGAAAACCTTGTTTTGATAGACTGTGAATTTTTCAATTCGAATCCATGTATACCCGACGAATTTACCAATGGGCTTGTAACGTGCGGTTTTCTCTATTCCCTTTCCCGAATAAGAATCCGGAATCCGGTCAAGAATAAAGTTATCTGCAGAAAACACGATGTTGTTTTCCGGTGTTTTGGATACCACAAATGAAATAAGTGTGTTGGCGATATCACTATACATACTCTCTTTATTTTGAGGTTCCCCGGTTTGCTGCGCAAATAAGAAACAAGGTAACACGCAAAAAAGAATAAGTAGACTTTTCATGATTGGAACTTTTAGATTATATAACGCTTTGCATTTTCCGATGTTTACAAGTTACCACTTTGCGGTCGATACTTTCAGTCGCAAAAAAGCTGCGATTCGATATTTAATCTATCTATAACTTTCTAGCATGTGAAATTAGTATCGCGCTACATTGTTAAATCCCGAAAAATGGTTGTTATCGAATGAATTTTAGATTTCGATACCTAGGATATTCGCGCTGTAGTATAAATTAGGCATAAAAAAACCGCCCTTACGCAGGCGGTTAAAAAGTTTTTCATTACTACTATCCAAGATATGATTTTAGCAATTTGCTTCTGGATGTATGCCGCAACCTGCGGATGGCTTTTTCTTTAATTTGGCGCACCCTTTCGCGGGTTAAGCCGAATCGTTCTCCAATTTCTTCCAGGGTCATTTCCTGGCAACCAATTCCAAAGAACATCCTGATGATGTCACTTTCTCGTTCAGTAAGGGTAGCAAGAGCACGCTCAATTTCCCGTGCAAGTGATTCCATAATCAAGCTGCGGTCAGCATTGGGGGAATCATTGTTCACAAGAACGTCGAGGAGGCTGTTGTCTTCGCCTTCAACAAAAGGAGCATCAACTGAAATGTGGCGTCCGGATACACGTAATGTATCGGCTACTTTTTCAGCAGGCAACTCTAGTGTTTCGGCCAGCTCTTCAGGTGAAGGCTTTCGTTCGTTTTCCTGTTCAAATTTTGAATAAGCTTTGTTGATTTTATTCAACGAGCCTACCTGATTCAACGGTAATCGAACAATACGAGACTGTTCAGCCAAAGCTTGAAGAATGGACTGACGAATCCACCAAACGGCGTACGAAATAAATTTGAACCCGCGTGTTTCGTCGAATTTTTCAGCAGCTTTAATCAATCCCAAGTTACCTTCATTGATCAAGTCGGGAAGACTTAATCCTTGGTTCTGGTATTGTTTTGCTACCGAAACAACAAAACGAAGGTTAGCACGGGTCAGCTTTTCCAAAGCAGCTTGGTCACCTTTTTTGATGCGCTGTGCTAATTCAACTTCCTCTTCAACAGTGATAAGTTCTTCTTTGCCAATTTCTTGCAAATACTTGTCCAAAGACGCGCTCTCACGGTTGGTAATAGATTTTGTGATCTTTAATTGTCTCATACCCTTTTAAAAAAATCGTGCAAATATAGACTTTGTAAGTCAATAATTCAAATAAAAAAGCAAGCTTGGGTAAACAGTATTGAAATGTTAATATACCAATATCTATCTCTCTTCAGTAGAGAAGACAAAATAGGCCCTTTCTCCATTTGGGTATATCCCTTCAATTAAAATGCCTCCTTTAGCCCCTTTTACAATCGTTCGCATATCATTAACCCCGTTCACCTCTTGCTTGTTCACGTTGGTAATGATGAATCCTTCTCTCAGACCGGCATCCTTTAATTTACCTCGATTTAATTCGGTAATTTTTATTCCCTGGTTTATGCGCAGTTTGTACTTTTCGTTTTCTGTAACATTGTCAAATTTTGCCCCAAGAAACTCATTAACGTCCGTGGTAAGAATTTCCGTATCTCCGTGCATGTTACGGAGTGTAACGGTATAGGGTTTCGGTTTATTATCTCTTTTTATCAAAACTTTTACTTCATCTCCGGGACGGTGTTTGCCTACTTGTTCCTGCAGCTCTGCAGTTGAGTTTACTTTCACATCGTCAATAGAAATAATAATATCTTTTTCTTTAATTCCGGCTTCTTCGGCAGCTCCACCTTCAGCCAAGCTTCCAATGAAGACACCTTCGATTTTATCCAAATTCATATCTTCTGCCAGTTTGGCATTAACGTCCTGGATTCCAACTCCAAGAACTGCCCGTTGAACCTGTCCGTATTGTTTTAAATCGGCTATAACCTTCTGAACGATGGCAGATGGAACTGCGAACGAATAGCCGGAATAAGAACCTGTTTGCGATGCAATGGCTGTGTTGATCCCAACTAGTTCTGAATTCATATTGACCAAAGCACCACCACTATTGCCAGGGTTTACTGCGGCATCAGTTTGAATAAATGATTCAATACTCATGTCGGCTCTGTTAATACCAATGTTACGGCCCTTAGCACTTACAATCCCAGCAGTAACGGTCGACGTTAGATTGAATGGATTTCCTACAGCCAGTACCCACTCCCCTAGTTTTAACGCATCTGAGTTGCCGAATTTGAGCGACGGTAATTGGTTTGCGTCGATTTTGAGAAGAGCAATGTCCGTGGTCTCGTCAGTACCGACCAGTTTAGCATCGAATTCACGCTTATCGTTCAATACAACTTTTATTTCGTCGGCTTGATCAATGACGTGGTTGTTAGTTACAATATAACCATCAGCTGAAATAATCACGCCTGAACCGGATCCTTCTCTCACTCTTGGCTGCTGCCGAGGAGCACGGTCGCCACCATAGAACCAATCGTAAAACGGGTTGCTGTAGGTGGAAACATCTTCCTTTGACATCACTTTGACGTGAACAACAGCATGGATTGAATTTTCTGCGGCATAAGTTAAATCGGGGGCTTCTCCCTGAGGGGCAGAAGGAAGGTTGGCGTATTTCATCGCCTGGTTCTCTTCGACCCGAACAATTTCCGGTTTTTCAAAAAACTGGGTGTAAGCCCATAAGGTTACAAATGCACTTCCAAAAGCGATAATCAGTGTTAAACCTAAATTTTTAGCGTTCTTCATAGCATTCTGTATTTTTTGTTTACGAATATTAGCTTTTTAATCGAGTGCTAAAATTAACGCATAATAAGTGCCAGTGTTTTCACGTTTTTAATTCGTTTATATTGTTTAACATGTTTTAACGGTGGATGATACAAGAACCAGGCCATAAAATAAGTCTGGATAAAAGTACCTGACAATATTTCTGATTTTCCACAAAAGTTATTTCACAAGCAACAAAACGATAGTCAAACTACCGTTTTTTTATTATTTGTTTAAATTTGAGTTGAATAGTCGCTTAGCCTGTCAAAACGGTAGTACGGAATGAAAAAAGACATAGTAGCCCCAAGAATACCAGAATACATACGCAAAATTGTAATCTTGTCGACGATTCTCATCTCTGTGGGGGTGGGGTTGGCGATTACTGTTCAACAATTTGTTTTTTATCAGCGGGTTAGTGGACAGAGACGGCAGGATGTAATTGAAAAGCACAAACAGTTTGTCAAGGATTTGATTGCGATAGAGTTAGATTACGTTTCGAATCAAAAAATAGAATTTGATAAACGGGTGGCCGGCGAACTTTCGGAAAGTGTAACCGAAGCCTATCAATTGGCGACAGCTCTCTATCAACGCTATGAAGGCAAAATGTCGGAGTCTGAAATTAAAGGCTTAATTATTCAGGCGGTAGCTTCTTTGCATAGCACCTCTCCCTATACACATGTCTTTATCAATAACCGGAACGGGCGGGGGGTGTTTTATTTCGGAAATTCTGATTTCAATGGGAAGGACCTCTCGGGGCTGGAAGATTTACATGGGAACAAAGTTATTCAGGCCGAAATAAACCTTATAAACGTGGAGGAAGAGGGTTTTATAAATTATGATAATGGTGCTGTTAAAGGGCATGACGATCTGAATAGTAAAATCTGTTTCGTGAAACGGTTTCCGCATTTTAATTGGTATTTCGGGGCGAAATGTTATTTGGATGATTATTATGAGGATTTCAAAATGGAGATTGCCCGTAAGATTAGCTCGGAGCGTTTTCGCTACGGCGGCTATGTTTTCATGAATGAATTGGATGGCCATCCTGTTGTGATGGATGGCAAAATATATAAGGGTACTTTCAATTTTTTTGATGGCTCGGACAATGGGAGGGAAGAGATTTTCAAACAACAGGTTGAAGCAGCTAAAGGAAATGCCGACGGTGGTTATTTTTCTTATCGATGGAATAAAATAGGTGAAAACGAGGACTCGGAGAAAATTTCGTACGTGCGTTTTTTTGAACCCTGTGAATGGTTAATTGGTGCTGGTTTTTACACCGATGAAGTTGAGTCGGAAATCGCCGTTCAGAACAAGGAGTTGAAGTCCGGATTGTTCTGGAATATCCTGCAAGTGATCGTCATACTGGCATTGGCGGTTTTGTTCGAACTGTATTTGCTTTACCGTTTTAATAGAAATTTTCAAGCAGATTTTAATCATTTTACCCGGTTCTTTCGGGTTGGAAAAGGGCGGTATCAGAAAATCGGTGTTGACAAGATTCACTTCCGTGAATTTAAAAACATGGGGAAAGTAGCCAATGAGATGATCGAAGAGCGGGTTCGCGTGCATGAGCAGTTGTTGGAAGAGCAACGACGCGCGCAGGAGTCGGATCGTTTGAAAACAGCATTTCTGGCAAACATGTCGCACGAAATCCGCACACCGATGAACGCGATTTTGGGATTTTCGGAGCTATTGAACGACGAAGAGTTGCCGCCTGATGTTAGTCGCGAGTTTGTTCGGTTGATTCTTCAAAATGGCGAAATGCTGATGAAGTTGATCAACGATATCATAGATATTGCCAAGATCGAATCGGGGCAGATGTCTGTCATGAGTCACGAGTTTAACCTGTCGGAATTGTTGGTAAGTGTCAATCAGCATTTCCAAGGCGTTTTGGATAAAGATCCGGCTAAAAATATTCAATTGGAGTTGGAGAGCAATTTGCCGGAAAATTTCATTTGTCAGTCGGACGAGTTCCGATTGAAGCAGGTTCTGCTTAACTTGGTGGGCAATGCTGTAAAGTTTACTTCAGAAGGGAAGGTGAAATTAAATGTAAATCTCGTTGAAAATGAGAAGATCATTTTTAATGTATCCGATACCGGCATTGGTATTCCTCATGCGGATATTGAAACAATTTTTGAGCGCTTCATGCAGGCCGGTAATCACCTTTCGAAGAACTTTGGAGGAACAGGCTTAGGTCTGGCTATTTCTAAAAATATCGTGAATATTCTGGGAGGAGAAATCTCCGTGAAGTCGGACGAAGGAAAAGGTTCACAGTTCGAATTTTACATTCCTGTTTCTAAGTAGATCAACTTCTGCCTTAGGCACTTAAAGGCAAGTAGATAAAGAAGCGACTGCCCTGATTTGGTGAACTTTCAATGCTGAGTTTGCCGTTGTTTTTCTGTAGAAAGTCTTTGCAAATCTTTAAGCCAATGCCTCTGTCCTTTTCGTAATTTGCTTCATTGTAGCCAATTGCAACCGGATCATCTTCCATGATCTCGTCAATCATGTCACGTGTCATTCCAACTCCGGTATCAGAAACAGTCAGTAATAGCCGGTCTTTGGCAATCTGAGAATAAAGGCTGATTTTCCCGGCTGTACGTGTGAACTTTACTGAGTTCGAAAGTATATTCCGGATAACAATATTGATCATTTCCATATCGGCATAAGCGTAGTGCTCGTCGCTGACATGATTTTCGATTGTGAAGTTCTTATGCTTGATGGAGCTGGTAAACAGCATCAGATTTTCTTTAACCAAGCTTCCCACGCTAATTTTTTGCGGATTGACAGTCAGGTTGCCGGTTTGGCTTTTCGACCAGTTAAGCAGGTTTTCCAATAAGTTGAAAGAACTGTCAACTACTTCGCGGGATTCGTTCAAAATGCTCTTCAATTCCTTCGGATCGTCCATGTCTTGTTCCACAATCAGGTCGAAAATGCCTTTTACACTACCAATCGGGCCACGCAATCCATGGCTGATCAGCGAGAACATTCGATCTTTTTGCTCGTTCAGGCGCAGGAAGTATTTTTTAACCTGCAGGTGCTTCTGTACGGCGATAATCAGTGCAATAACAACCAGAACCAGCAGGGCCACAGCAGTGATCAGTAAAATTTCGTTTGTTTTTTGCTTCTGATCCTGGACGGCAGTCAGGCGATTTTCGGTGTCCGAAATTTCCTTTGCAAATTGAGCTTCCATTCCGGCAATTTGCTCCTTCTGCTTTTGCTTGTCAATGCTGTCTTTTAGATTCTGGTAGGCGTTAAGGTGCTCAATAGACCGCTGGTAATTGCCGTTTTGAAGCAAGAGGGCGGATATTTTCTTGTGCAGACGCAAAGCTGCATCATTGTTGTTTAATTTCTCATTTAGCCTTACAGCTTCCTGATAAAACCGTACAGCTTCCGCTTGGTTTTTAAATCCCAGGTAGTTGTCTGCCAGGTTTTCATTGGCTGCAGCAGCCTCGTCTAAAATGCCGTATTTTTGGGAAAGATCAAGGGCTGTTTGGCTCAATTGCATGCTGGTCATGAAGTTTTCATTTTTCGCCTCCATGCCGGCCAGCTCGTTAAGCGAGTGAATTTTCTCCCGAATGTCGTCAAGCGTATTTTCACCAGCAGCCCTAAGTTGGAAATTCCAACTTAAACTTACTGCCAAAAAAATCAACGCTGTGATCAGGTTACGGGCCATCGTGCTAATTTAGTTGAGCTTCAATTTTATTTACTAGTTGAGCGAATTCTTCTTCGTCAAAGCCGATCGAACTGTACAGTATTTTCCCATCTTTATCAATCAATATATTGCGAGGGATGTACTGTAGCGCAAATTTAGAATAAATTTCCCTGTTTTGATCAGCTATAATGTTGAATGTAAACGCCTTTTTCTCTTTGAAATCTTTCATCTCCTGCGGGCTGTGTTCCCGTCCGATCGATAACAAAATGAAATTATCATTCTTGCCGTATTTATCGAAAATTTCTTTTTGAACATGCGGCATTTCTTTCATGCAAGGGCCGCACCAAGTCGCGAAAAAATTTAACAATACGACCTTTCCTTTCAGCTCATCCAATTTGTGGGACACACCGCTTTCGTCAGTAAATGAGAAATCCGGAGCGTCCTGGCCAACCTTTACCAAAGTTGACTTTTCGGGCTCATCCTGAGCTTTCGCATTTATAGACAGTAAATTAAGTGTAAATAAGACTAGAATAGCCCACGTTTTCATTCTGTAAAAGTCTATTTATGAATACCAATATAGAAATTATTCGGCAAGATTGCAGTTGCGTATTGTTTAAATCTCGCATGAGTTATTAACTTCCGGCTGTTAATTGCCGGAAGTTAATTTTTTGTAAATGATATTTTGAAACGCTTTCCTTAGAGAGTTTTCAGGAAATCGGTTACATTTTTCTCGATGCGACCTTGAATTTGATCGATGTCTGATTTTTCAAAGCTGTCGCCGGTAATGTTTTCGAAAAGCTCGATGTAACGATCGGTAACAGATGTAACGAATGCTTCGTCCATTTTCGGAATGCTTTGTCCTTCTTTACCCTGGAAGCCGTTTTCGATCAACCATTGACGAACGAACTCTTTCGACAATTGTTTTTGTTGTTCACCTTTTGCCAAACGATCAGCATAACCTTCAGCGTAGAAATAGCGAGAAGAGTCTGGTGTGTTGATTTCGTCGATCAGGTAGATTTTACCGTCTTTTTTACCAAACTCGTATTTGGTGTCAACCAAAATCAAGCCTTTTTCAGCTGCAATCTCAGTTCCGCGAGCAAACAAATTCAATGTGTAGTCCTCCAGCATTTCGTAGTCTTCTTTGCTAACTAATCCGCTGCTGATGATTTCTTCACGTGAAATATCTTCATCGTGGCCTTCGTCTGCCTTTGTCGTTGGAGTAAGAATTGGAGCTTCGAATTTTTGGTTTTCAACCATTCCTTCAGGAAGTGGAACGCCGCAAAGACTGCGTTTCCCGCTCTTGTATTCGCGCCATGCGTGGCCGGTCAGGTAGCCGCGGATTACCATTTCAACTTTGAATGGCTCGCAAGCGTGGCCTACAGTTACATTGGGATCGGGAGTTGCAATTTTCCAGTTAGGTACGATGTCGGCAGTTGCGTCCAGGAATTTGGCTGCAATCTGGTTCAACACCTGTCCTTTGTAAGGAATACCTTCAGGCAGGATTACGTCGAATGCAGAAATGCGGTCGCTAACAACCATTACCAGGTACTCGCCATCGATGTTGTAAACGTCACGAACTTTACCATGGTAAACACTTTTTTGATTCGGAAAATTGAAATCCGTTCTGGTCAATGCTTTAGTCATCTTTCTTCTAATTTATTTTGTGATTTTCGTTCTTCTGCTTTTGCTAATTGTTTTTGATAGTGTTTATCGTAAGCTTCAACAATGTCGCGCACCAAGCGGTGACGCACAATGTCTTTGGTGTTGAATTGAACAAAGGAAATGCCCTCAATGTTTCGCAAAATTTTCTTGGCCTGTATTAATCCCGATTGGCTGGCCGATGGCAGGTCAATTTGCGTTTCGTCGCCGGTAATGATGAATTTGGCATTCATCCCCATACGCGTCAGGAACATCTTCAGCTGGTTTAGCGTGGTGTTTTGTGCTTCATCCAAAATCACAAAGGCGTCGCTGAGCGTGCGCCCGCGCATGAATGCCAGCGGGGCAATCTGGATGATGCCGTCTTTCATAAATTCTTCCAATTTCTTCGCTGGAATCATGTCTTGCAAGGCATCATAAAGCGGCTGTAAATACGGGTCGATCTTTTCTTTCAGGTCACCTGGCAGAAAGCCCAATCGTTCTCCTGCTTCAACAGCAGGGCGACTCAGAATAATCCGGCGGATTTCCCGGTTTTTCAGCGCGCGAACTGCCAATGCAATTGCCGTGTAAGTTTTTCCGGTACCGGCTGGGCCAATGGCAAATATCAGGTCTGCCTTGCGGCTCTCTTCAACCAAAATGCGCTGATTGGGTGTGCGTGCCCGAATGGGTTTCCCACTGTTGCCGTGCAGTAACACGTCTCCGGGCGAAACATTCAAAGCTTCCATGGCCAGCGGATCATTGTTCATGACCTGGCGGATGGTCTCCTCGGGCAAAATGTTGAATTGGTGATAATGGTCGAGTAATTGTTCCAGCTTTTGCTCAAAAGAAGCGCTTTCTTTTTTGTCGCCCTGAACGATCAATTGGTTGCCTCGACTAATAATTTTCAGTTTGGGAAAGAATGCTTTAATCAGGTCGATTTTCGCATTGTTTACACCGTAAAATTCAAGAGGATCAACCCCTTCCAGCAATATTAGCTTTTCAAACATAGATTTTTTACCGGTACTTTTTTGGTACGACAAAAGTAACAAAAAATGTTTGGACTATTCCGGATAGGAAGGTCTGTTATAGAATCTTTTTACAGGTTTAATATTGGAAAATGAACCTTCGTTTTTTCGGGTGTATCAATAGGCATAACAAATTGCCCGAGCCATGACTTTCAGAAAAAAGAATTGCCTGTGGGGCTGGCTGATTTTTGCCATCGCCCTTGTCGTTTATGTGATAACCCTGGAGCCAACCATGAGTTTGTGGGATTGCGGCGAATTTTTGGTTGCCGCCACCAAGCTCGAAATACCGCACGCTCCCGGAGCTCCCTTGTTTATGCTGATCGGTCGAATTTTTTCGCTGCTGAGCTTTGGCAATCCCGAGCGGCAGGCCGTGATGGTGAATCTAGTTTCTGCCTTGTCGAGCGCTGGAACAGTGATGTTATTATTTTGGACGTCGGTATGGTTGATGCGAAAAATAGTGCCAGAAAAGATTGGTTTAGTGTGGCTAGCTTCGGCAGTTGGTGCGCTGGCTTACGCGTTTACCGACTCGTTTTGGTTTTCGGCAGTCGAGGCTGAAGTGTACGCTATGTCGTCGCTTTTTACAGCCTTGGTTTTGTGGGCTGCTACCCGTTGGGAAGAGGAAGCTGACGATCCGAATGCTTCTCGCTGGATTTTGCTCATTTTCTTTTTAACGGGTTTGTCGATTGGCGTCCATTTGCTGAATTTGTTGGTAATTCCTTCGGTCGCTTTGATTGTCTATTTTAAAAAGTATCGCTTTAGCTGGCCGGGACTATTCCTGGCACTGGGCGGATCGCTCGCCTTGATCCTGCTGCTAATGAAAGTCTACATTCCCGGATTGTTTTCTCTGGCCGGACCTTTCGAGCTGATTGCGGTGAATACATTTCACCTACCGTTCAATTCCGGATTTTACTTTTACCTGTTCGTATTGGTCGCCGTGTTTACGGCGGCTTTGTTTTATGCGCATCGCCGCGCCGGCAACCTGTTCACGCAAGTGATCTTGAGCCTGCTTTTTCTCACGTTGGGCTATACATCTTATTTCACGGTTTTTATTCGTTCGGCAGCCAATCCGCCGGTCGATCAGGGAAACCCGGAAACCACTTTTGAGTTAATCAACTATCTGAATCGCGAAAATTACGGGACGCGCCCCATTTTGTACGGCGAAAATTACGCTTCAGTGCCACGTGGGTATCACGACCGAACAAGTTACGTTACAGAAGGAGATCATTATGTGCCGGTCAAATTAAATCCAAAGGTTGACTATGTGCCAGAGACGGTTGGCTTTTTTCCGCGTATGTCCAGCAAAGACGAAGGCCACAAACAGGCCTATAACAGTTGGGTTGATTTGAAAGGGAAGAAGGTTTTCTACCGGGATGAACAAGGTCAGCGGCAGCAGACGGTGATTCCGACTTTCGGTGAAAATCTACAGTTTTTTCTGCGTTATCAATTTGGGCATATGTACTGGCGCTACTTCATGTGGAACTTTGTAGGAAAACAAGATGATGTCCAAGGCTTCGGCGGTTCGTTGCACGGTAACTGGGAATCCGGAATTTCGTTTGTTGATCAAGCCCGGTTGGGGCCGCAAGAAAATCTACCGGAAGAGTTGAAAAATAATAAAGGGCGAAATCATTATTTCTTTTTGCCTTTTCTGTTGGGAGTGATTGGATTGGTTTTTCATTTTAAACGGGAGCGAAAATCATTTTGGCCAATGGCGCTTTTGTTTGCGATTATGAGCCTCGGGTTGGTGGTATACCTGAATGAAGTTCCGCAAACGCCCCGCGAACGCGACTATGTTTATGTGGCCTCTTTTTATGTGTTTGCCTTATGGATGGGCGTTGGCGCGCTGGCTGAGTTGGTTTGGTTGCAGCGAAGATTAAAATCTCCCTTGGCGATTGGAATCGGCGGACTGTTGTTGCTGGCCGCAGGACCGGGAATTTTACTGGCGCAAAATTACGATGACCATGATCGGTCGGGGCGATACACGGCACGCGACCTGGCACGAAATTACTTGGAAAGTTGTGAGCCGAATGCTATTTTGTTTACTCATGCTGATAATGATACTTATCCGTTGTGGTATTGCCAGGAGGTTGAAGGAATCCGGCGCGATGTGCGTGTGGTGGTGATGCCTTACCTGAGCGCTGGTTGGTATTTGCGGCAGGTTAACCGAAAAATTTACGATAACCCGGGTTTGAAGTTGACGGTGCCACTAGCCAAGTACGAAACGGGCGATGTGGATTATTTGCCGGTTGTGTCGCGCATTAGCAAAAAAGCGGGATGGAAAGAGGTGCTCAATTTTGTGGCCGACGACTCGACCCAGACCAAGGTGGAGTTGCAAGACGGTGAACAAGTCGATTATATTCCGCTTACCCGGATCACTTTGCCAGTGGGTGACACCCAAATTCCGCTGCAGTTGGATCGAAAATATATTGTTCGGAACGAACTTGCTTTTTGGGATGTCATTGCTTCGAATGTCAGCGAGCGTCCGATCTACTTCACATCGTGGGTCGACCCGCGCGATTTTGGGCTGAAGGACTATCTGCGTTTTGACGGGATGGTGTATAAATTGGTTGCCACAGAAACACCTTCGGAAAATGTGGCTGATATGGGCGGCATCGAATCCGATGTTTTGTACGATAAGTTGATGAATCGCTGCAATTGGGATAATCTGACTGATTCATCAGTCTATTTCGACTGGCACCACCGGCGTATGTTTGCAGTGATGAATATCCGCGCAGCTTTCTATCGGTTGGCTGATGCATTGATCGGCGAAGGTGATTTGGAGCGTGCAAAAAAAGTGTTGGATCGCTCTGCAGAAATTTTGCCTTTCAGCCTTTGGCCGGTCGATTATTGGTTGTGCGAGGGTACTGCGCAATATTTTGAAATTGGAGAGACTGATGCCGGGATGCAGCGCTTGCAGGAACAGCGTTATCTGTTGGAGCAATGGCTCGATTATTTTGAGCAGTTCAGCGAGGAGCAGCAAGCTTTTATTGCAGAGGAACGAACGGCAAAACTTTATTACTACCGTCAATTGTTGTTGCTGGCTCAAAAGGTTGATCCAGAAGTTAGTCGGGAAATGGATGCGAAATTTTCGGCTTACCTGGATCGTATATCTGCGGAAAACTAGGGGTATTTGTGAGCAATTCGTGCCAGTTTTCAATGAACCATCGGAGCCTTATGAGGGTTATAGTGGGTAAATTTCAGAAAAAACCAAAGCCTTTAGAAGATGGAATTCAAGATTACACGACTGCCGTTCGGCTTACGATTGAATAAATATCAGCCAGACAATGAGCTGTATACTATTTTGGGTGAAAAAGGAATTCGCCAAATGGTTAGCGACCACTACGATTTGTTGGCTGCCAGCAAAATGAAGCATTTATTCCCGGATGACGAAAAAGGACTTAACGGAGCGAAACAGCGTTCTGCCGACTTTTTTATTCAACGTCTCGGAGGACCTGATTACTTCAATCAGCGTCGTGGATCGCCGCAACTGGCTTCGCGTCACCTCCCTTTCCGCATCGATAGCGAGGCGCGTGTGGTGTGGTTGCAGTGTTATGCAAAAGTATTAAGTAAACTGGACGGTGTTCCAGAACCGGTTATCGAAGCTTTCTGGAATTACTTGCATGATTTTTCGAACTGGATGGTAAACACACCAGACCGTCCGTCGATTTTAATGACTCCTAAAAAATAATGGATATCAGAGTGAAAGGCTGGGGTAGGACTGGCTCCTAGCCCCTCGCTCGATGCTCCATGCTAAAACCGTCGTTCTCCGGTCGTGTCACTCGGTAAAATCAACAAGGCTGAATCCAGTACCCGCGACTGATCAACCCGAGTGCTGTCGGCTGTAACCGGGAATTGCGGATTCAGGTTGAAGGCTGGGCGAATGGCAAGGAATCCGATCAGCAAACCGGCAATTGCCAGCTTGGTAGCCAGCTGATTGGAGGTAAATAACCATGCGAAAAACCCGGCAAACGAATTCTGATGAACACGGTAAGACGCGGATCGAGCCAGGAAAGCCTTTTGCAGTCGCTCTTCGGTCGCAGGATTGGCTTTACCCACAGAATCGTTTTGAATCAGCTGTTTGATATGTTGTGTTTTCATCGTCGTTGGTGTTTAAAATTCAATTTCGTCTTTTAAATACAGAAACTTACCCGCCAAAAATTTCCGTGTGTTGAATAGGCGCGATTTTACTGTTCCCGGCGCAATATCCAACATCTTGGCAATGTCTTTCACCGCGAAACCTTCGCGATAGTGCATCAGGAACACCGATCGGTGCTCGGTGCTGAGTTCATCCAGACTCGCAAAAATTTGACTGAGCAACTCCTCCTGACTGATACTTTGTGGTAATACAGGTGGAAGTTCGGTTTCCAGGGGCGGGCTGTCTTTGCGGATTTCCAACCGACGGTATTCGTTTTTGCACAAATTGTAGGCAACCGAAAAGACCCAGGTTTTAAAAGAGTACTCCGGGTTGAAGCGTTCCGGTTTTTCAAAGATCTTCAGAAAAACCTCCTGTAGAAAGTCGTTTGCCAGTTCTTCCGAATTTCCCAGCATGCGAAAAAAATAGTAGTACAGCCGCTGCTGATATCGTTGGTAAAGCTGGGTAAAAGCCTGCTGATCGCCCGATGCAATGAATTGCATCAGTTTTTCGTCGCTGTAATTCTTTATTTTTCGTCCGAACATTCGTCTTTGGGTTTGTGCATGATCAGCCAAATAATCCCGGCGTAGCTTGCCAGCACAATAATTGGTGCCAGTGTAATACGGCGAAAACTGAAAATTGACGGATCAAATTCATTCGCCGGGTGTTTTCCCGGGCCGCTCATCAATACAAAGCCTAAAATTAATAAAAGCAGGATGGAAATCAGCCGGATATATTTCTTTCGATCAAAAAGCATAGGCATGTTTTTAAGGTACAGTACACGCGAAATTTGAAAGGTTCATTTTAGAAGCAAAAAAATATTGCACCAACGCTACATCTTTTTTATCGACTGGCCTTTGTTGATTAGTTTGTCGGCACTGGCAGGATCTTATAAGGTTTAAACTGTAGTTTTAGTGCTTTCGAAATTGATTCTAAAAGCATGAAAAGACTACTCTTTACTTTTATTTTGCTGCTCTCGGTTGGTATTTTGTTTGCACAAAAGTATTTGCCTTCGTCTCGCGGTGAGCTTGTTGAGCATACTTACATTACACTTTCGTACAGCGAAGCGAATGAACAGGCCGAATGGGTGTATTATGAATTGACACCGGAGTTTGTCGCCGGAAATGCAAAGCGCTCGGATGATTTTCGGCCAGATCCAAAGGTGTCAACTGCCTCGGCACAGCTTAGCGACTACGCAGGTTCTGGTTACGATCGCGGGCATCTTTGTCCTGCGGGTTCGATGACCATAAATGCGACGGCAATGTCCGAAAGCTTTTATCTATCGAACATGTCACCCCAGCTTCCGGCATTTAATCGCGGCGGATGGAAAGAGTTGGAGACGTTGGTCCGAAAATGGGTGGCTGAGTACGATCGTTTATATGTGATTACAGGCCCGTTGCTGAGAGGCGCAAACATGCACATTGGGCCGGATAAAGTGACTGTTCCCAATTTTTATTACAAAGTCATTTATGCTCCGAATCAGGGAGAGATGATCGCTTTCGTGATGCCCAACGCGAAAATCGACCATGAGTTGAAGGAATACGCCGTAGCTGTTGACGAGGTGGAGCGCTTAACCGGGATTGATTTCTTTGCGGGAATGGAGGACAAAATTGAAACTCGGTTAGAAGGCAATGTGTCTGTTACGAAATGGGATTTCAATGGATCAGTTATTCCTCCAAAAGTTGTAGAAAAAGT
This sequence comes from Mangrovibacterium diazotrophicum, assembly GCF_003610535.1. Taxonomy (NCBI): domain Bacteria; kingdom Pseudomonadati; phylum Bacteroidota; class Bacteroidia; order Marinilabiliales; family Prolixibacteraceae; genus Mangrovibacterium; species Mangrovibacterium diazotrophicum. The sequence continues at coordinate 293,628 of NZ_RAPN01000003.1, forward strand.
CAAGGAGGAAACAACCAGCGGGCAATGCCAAGGCATCACTGCCAGCGGCGCCAGATGCAAGCGTAAAGCCAAACCGGGCAGCAAGTATTGCTTTCAGCATGGCAGCTTGTAAAAATTGCGCTGGAGTTTTAGGACGGAAGATTAAAAATGCTTTTGGAGGCAGAAGTCTAATAATCTTCAAAAGCATTTTTAGTTCTCACAATTTGAAACTTTTGGATGATGTCACGAAGCAATTATTCTTTGTTCTTCCTCGTATATTCGTTGCCTATCCCAGTTGATTCCCTCTTTTAGCTTTCTAGCAGGAGAACCGCCAACTAAAATATGATCTTCCTCGAAATTTTTTGTGACAACAGACCTGGTTGCAATAACACTATTGTCACCAATAGTAACACCCTTCAAAATAGATGCATGAGAGGCCACCCATACGTGGTTGCCTATCGAGATATCCTGCGCATAGTTTATTCGTTTATTTGTATTAATATCGATAATGGAATGTGAATCTCCTGTCCTAATATCGATGCCGTAAGCAAACATACAATCCTCTCCAATCTCAATTTTAGAATATGGCTCAGTGACAGCGATATGTGTATTCTCGAATGTACTGTGGTTTCCAATTTTGATAGTGCCGTTGTAGTCTTCAATCCAAAGTTCTCCACCCCTCCAGAATCTGACTTTTTCACCAATCTCAATCTTATTTTGGTTTCCTCGAATGAAGAATGTTACGTTGTTCAAGATCGCAGAACAGTGAATTTCAACACTGTTATTATTGCCTGCAATGTCGAACTTGCAATTGTTCAGGATTACAGAGTTTTTAACTCGTATGATGTTATTTTTTCCGGAGATTCTTTTTCGCGGAAAGAGAGCCGCAAAATTATTTCGATTCATTAAGATCCGAGCATATTTTTCCACGATCGGGTTACCTTTTACAACAGATTTCAACGCTTGTTTCATTTTTTCGATTTTAAAGTTTACAGACTTAAAAATTAAAGCACATAAAATCAGAACCAGAGTTCTGACTAACTAGGCTCGAATAATCGCGATCAAATAAACAAGCTGGATAGTGGTCGATAGTAGTTTAATGTCCCTTTTTAACGTTATCGAATCTAAATTTTTCCAGACTTTATCCCCGTTTGCTAAATATACAAATTCAGCTTGAATAAAAGACAAGGAGGTGTAATTTTGTGCGTTGTTTAATGTTCTGTTAGATTGATTGTTAAGGTAACGTTAATGAAGGAGGGTGTCGCTATCTTTCTTTAACCAATGTGATGAAAGTCAAATCCCGATTCGGTTCAAAATGGTTTAGTAAATTGACTGTGAAGTAGCCCGACTACAAGCTTACGTTTTCTAGTTCATTGCTAATTTTTCACAGCCCGCTCGTGGTGTATCGAATTGAGGTCCAGTTGTCAACGCGGTATCTTTCCAAGCAAAAGCAATCGGGAATCCACATTTATGCGAATAAACGCATCTTGATTTAGTTCATTTTTTCAGTCGTTTTTGGGGATTTTTTTCAGTTAACCGGCATTACTGAGCCTTTTCGTTCCGGAAGGTCCCTCCTATTGTTTTGATAAGCTTACAGCAGGGGCTATTGGGAGAAATGGATTAAAAAGCATTTAGTTTTTTCGTGACAGATAATCATCTGGTTAAGTTGACTTTGGTTTTCTCTAGACGCAAGAAAACTCTCTGTGCTAGAATACGGGCACTTCGGCTGTGAAAGAGGGGAGTGCTAGAATGGCTGGATCTTCTTAGTTGTAATGGCAATCAGTTCTGACCGGTAGGTTTTGTAATCTGAAATAATGAGAGGATGCTTAAGATGGAGCAGAGAATGAAGATAATCCAGCCGGGACGGAAAGGGCTGGCGCTGGAAGCCATTGTGCCGACTAACATAAATGCTGAGACCAGGAAAATAATTCCGAGTATTGAAATGAGAATTTGGGGGATATATTTCCAGTTTAAGAATAAACCAACGATGAATAGAAGGGGCAGAAGCGGATCGGCCATCGGTGTTTTCAAATGTCCATTTGCCGCAATAAACAATTCCTTGCTAATTAAAGGGAGAACGCTAATAATCAACAATCCGGAGGAAGCTAGGATTTTGAGTTTTGTTTGGCTTTTCATAGTCGGTGATTAGGCTGGTTTTATTGAACGTGTTTATTCTACGAATGTAGAATTGGATCTACCGTTCTTTTTGTTTATTTTTTTGCGTAACAAATACCCCAAATTCAAACCTCCAAGTAGCCAAATCGGGATGGCGATCAGGATTCTTCTAAGGGTGATTGTTTCGTGTTCAATTAAAGGTAGTACGAGTGTCGTGAAAAGGAACATGAAGATCCCCCAGCCGAGGCCAAACTTAATCCATGGCCAATCTTTATTTTGTTTGAGGAGTGTATTCATAAAGCAAGTTGTCGGTTAGTCGGCGATTTTAGCTGTTTTAATTTCCTTCCTGATTGCTTTAATCAAAAACAACCAGGGAATGAAGGCGGGCAACATAATAACAAAAATGCTGAGTTGAATTTCATCAAAGATGGCTGCTGAGATAATCAGGCCGATGATCAAACCAGAGCAAAAGAAACTGATTGCGATCAGGAGGAGAGCTGTTGAGCCAAAAGTGAGTTGCCCAATCGTTAAGCGTAACATATGGTTCGTGTTAAGGTTAATAAATCGGTCGTTTTTAAAACACAATTTACAAAACTTATCAGAATAAATCTTCTTTTATTTTTCAACTTTCACCACTGATTATTTGGTAGTTGCTAATATAAAATACTTCAAATTATTGAGTGGTTGGCTATTGCATTATATGATTGTAAACATATTTTGCATACTTGATTTATATCATTCTGATTTTTTATATTGCACAAATGATTGAAATTTCAAATTGAAAATATCAATCATTCGTCAGACAACATTTTGAGTTGAATGGTCACAATAGCTACCGGTTAATTCAGGCGGTAGTCGGGGGAGCAAACTAGTCCGAGAGCCTCATCGAAAGTCGAGGCTCTTTTTTTTATTGTTAAGAATTTGGTCTCAACAGGAGATGACTCTAGGAAAGGGAATTCCGGGTGATTTTTATTCAGCAGTTAATTCGTTCAATAGTTTCTGAGCATGGTCGCGCAGAGGTTTGTATTTGAAATGCCACCAGATGATTCCTATTCCCAAGCCAATTAGTAGTGCCGGTATCATGATGTACTGGATTTCTACCACGCGTGTCCAGGGAGCGGTCTCTTCCAGGTGATTGTAGCTTGAAACAGATACTCCAATATCCATTAGGGCAGCGGTTAGCAAGGCCCATTTTAATTCAGGTTTCCACAATTTGAAGCGCTTAGTGGCTTCAGCCAGCATTTGAGTGGTTGGTAGCGCATAGTCCACGCTTTTTAGTCGTTTGATCCGAAGTCTGAATATCAACGCAAAACAGAATAATGCGATCACAATTACACCACCGCCGAGGCGCTCGTAAAGGTTCATTTCGCCGCCGGGATTCCATATGTAGAATATAGCATAAAGCGGTACCATAATTAAATACAAGATCTGAACGCCGCGCGAGATGCGTATCATTCGCTTGTCTGCTGCTTTTAATTTATCTAATAATTGGTTCATGTTGAATTCTTTTTAAGCGTCCTGATTGATTAATGAGTTTTTCATTGCGTGACGAAGAATTTCTTTGATCCGGTGCAATTTTACCCGCACATTGGGTTCGGTGATCCCGATAATGTTGGCGATTTCTTTGCCGGGAACATCTTCTAACATCAGACTGATTAAAGCTTTGTCGATGACGGAGAGTTGGTTGATTTCGGATTCCATCAGCTCCAGTTGTTTTTCGAGTAACTGAACCTGTTCGCCTCCGTCGTCCTCTAAAAGTTTGCCCAGCGTTTGCTCGTCTGCATCGACACGGAATTTCATCTGCTTAAACGCTTTGCCCGAATGACTGAGTGAGGTGTTCACTGCAATTCTATAAATCCAGGTACTCATGGCAGCGTCGCCCCGAAAGTTGTCCAGGCTTTTCCAGATATTCACCAGAACTTCCTGGCACATATCCTTCGAATCTTCTTCCGACGGGGCATAATAACGACATATTCGTCGGATCCGTTCTTCGTTTTCAGCGACAATTTCTTTGAAACGCGTTTCTTTCGTCATCATCAATTCTCTGCTTGTTTTCTATTTAGTTGGGCTTAAAAAGGGATTGTTACAAAATTTATGGATGGATATTCGGTGAGGATTGAAATATTACTTTTTCATCGCTTCTGCCTTCATCTCTTTCGGCATCTTTTCAATGGCGTAGCGCAGTGCGGTTCGCGGCATGACTGCTTTTTTGCTTACGACGTAATTGAACACTTCCTGTTGGTGTGCTTCCGAGGCTGCTTTCAACATCCAGCCGTAACCCTTTTGCACCAAATCGTCGGTGTCGGTTAGCAGAAGGTCAGCAATTTCGAAGATGTCGTAGAGGAATTTGCCTCGGCGGGCTGGAATAATGAGGCTGACGGCAGCAGCCCGTTTCACCCATCGGTTTTCGGAATTGGCGAAGGCCTTCAACTTTGAAATCAAATCCGGGTACAACATGACCAGGTCGCCAACCGGGTGGTTGCAAAGCGTATCGCACTGGGCCCAATTGGTGATATCGTTTTTAATCCACTTTTCAAACACCGCGAAGTCGTCGAGGGTGTAACTTTTTCGCAATTCGTAAGCCCAAAGACAGGCAATGATCGCTTCTTCGTGATAACCCGATTGCCAAAACTGGTCGCAGATGTCGAATATTTCTGCTTTCGGGAGATCTTTTATGTCTTTGTAACTCGATTTTGCAAGTTTACGGATATCTACAGCTTTTAAGCCATAAACGGTGATGGGCTCTTTGAAAAAGCGTTGATTAATTTCAGCGATTTCAGGATTGGCGAGTTGTTGAAGTTCCGAGCGAACTTGAACTAAAACTGGATGCATGGCTTTTTATTGGTAAAGTTAGGTGATCGGAAATAAAAAAGGATGACCAATTGGCCATCCTCTTTGAAAATTATCGGGTGTGTTTGTTTACGCTTGTTGAGCAGAACCCAAAACTTCCACGTTTTTGTGCATGTAAAGTTTTTTCAGTTCGTCGCGAGCAGGTCCGAGGAATTTACGAGGGTCGAATTCTCCCGGTTTTTCGATAAACACTTTGCGAACAGCAGCAGTCATTGCCAAACGACCATCAGAGTCGATGTTGATTTTACAAACGGCAGATTTAGCAGCTTTGCGCAATTGTTCTTCAGGAATACCAACAGCAGCAGCTAATGAACCACCGTTAGCGTTGATTTCGTCAACATATTTCATTGGAACAGAAGAAGCACCGTGCAGTACAATTGGGAATCCAGGAATACGTTTTTCGATTTCTTCCAGGATCTCGAATTTCAATGGAGGTGGAATTAACACGCCGTCAGCATTTTTAGTACACTGAGCAGGAGTAAATTTGTGTGCTCCGTGAGAAGTACCAATTGAAATAGCCAGTGAGTCAACACCGGTACGGTTTACGAAATCTTCAACTTCTGAAGGTTTAGTGTAAGTTGAGTGTTCAGCAACCACGTCATCTTCAACACCAGCCAATACGCCTAATTCGCCTTCAACAGTTACACCGTGTGCGTGAGCGTATTCAACTACTTTTTTAGTCAGGGCAATGTTTTCTTCGTATGAGTGGTGAGAACCGTCGATCATTACAGAAGAGAAACCGTTGTCGATACAGTCTTTACACAATTCGAATGTATCACCGTGGTCAAGGTGAAGAACAACCGGAATTTTATAACCCAATTCTTCAGCATATTCAACAGCACCGCGAGCCATGTTACGCAACAAAGTAGCGTTGGCATATTTACGTGCACCTGAAGAAACTTGCAGAATTACAGGTGATTTTGTTTCAACACATGCTTGGATGATTGCCTGAAGTTGTTCCAGGTTATTGAAATTGTATGCAGGAATTGCATAACCGCCGTCAACAGCTTTTTTGAACAGTTCTTTCGTGTTAACGAGCCCTAAGTCTTTATAACTTACTGCCATTTTAATGAATAATTAGTTGATAAAAATTACTTTTTTCTTTGGTTTTTTCTGGTTTCGAAAAAGACAGGAACGCTTTTGCAGATAGACTATTCTTTTCGGCTTTTTCAAAACTGCAACAATTTTAGTAAATATTTAAAGATTTGCCGGAGAAAGGAATCGCACTGCTTTCTGATTTTAAACTAAGCTTAACACATTTTAATGAACATTTCTGCGACTTCGTAGTTTTGGGTGTAGTTGTTTATTAAAATTCATTTTAACAATGGGAAAAATTTCTGATCACATTAAGCCTGGAGTTGTTACAGGCTCTGATTTACAGTTGCTTTTCAAACTTGCTAAAGAAGGTGGGTTTGCAATGCCTGCTGTAAATGTTGTAAGCTCAAGTTCTGTGAATGCAGTTCTGGAAGCGGCCAAAGTTGTTGACTCTCCTGTTATGATTCAATTTTCAAACGGTGGAGCACAATTCTATGCTGGTAAAGGATTAAAATTGGACGGACAGCAAGCTCAAATTGCCGGTGCTGTTGCCGGAGCAAAATACATTCATGAGGTTGCTGCATTGTATGGTGTACGTGTTGTTTTGCACACTGACCATGCTGCTAAAAAATTATTGCCTTGGATTGACGGTCTGTTGGAAGCGGGTGAAAAATTCTATGCAGAAACCGGAAAACCATTGTTCTCCTCTCACATGATTGACTTGTCGGAAGAATCACTGGAAGAAAACATCGAGATTTGTAAAACATATCTTGAGCGTATGGCTAAAATCGATATGACACTCGAAATTGAGTTGGGTGTTACCGGTGGTGAAGAAGACGGTGTTGACAACACAGATGTTGACAATGCTTTGTTGTACACACAACCTGAAGAAGTTTCTTTCGCTTACGAAGAACTGAAGAAAATCAGCCCGAACTTCACAATTGCTGCGTCGTTCGGTAACGTACATGGTGTTTACAAGCCAGGTAACGTTAAATTGACTCCGAAAATTCTGGATGCTTCTCAAAAATACATCACAGAAAAGTTCGGTTTGACTGATGTAAAACCTGTAAACTTCGTATTCCACGGTGGTTCAGGTTCAACTCGTGAAGAAATTCGCGAAGCGATCTCTTACGGTGTTATCAAAATGAACATCGATACGGATACGCAATGGTCATACTGGGATGGTGTTCGTGCTTACGAAGCTGCTAACCACGATTATCTGCAAGGACAGATCGGTAACCCGGAAGGTGAAGACAAACCGAACAAGAAATATTACGATCCTCGCGTTTGGATTCGTAAAGGTGAAGAGGCAACAATCGCTCGTTTGAAAGTTGCTTTCGAAGATTTGAACTGTATCGGTGTAAACTAATTTCCGGTATAAAATATTTATTAAAGCTCTTCGCACTGCGGAGAGCTTTTTTTGTCTCCATTGATTTATTTTGCATTTTTGATTTCAAATTGCAACAAAACAACCCGAAGAAATTTCAATTTAAATCATGAGACATGACAGAAAAACGTAAAGGCGGCAGAGCTGAGTTTTCCAGTAAGTTTGGTGTAATCGCGGCAGCAGCCGGTTCGGCAGTCGGATTGGGAAATATTTGGAAGTTTCCATACATCACCGGTGTATACGGTGGGGCAGCTTTCCTTTTTGTGTACCTTGGATTTATCGCGGCTATCGGTTTGCCGGTCATGCTTTCCGAGTTGATTATTGGTCGTAAATCACGACGAAATGCTTTCGGAGCTTTCAAAAAACTGGCTCCAAAATCGATGTGGCGCTATGTTGGGATGCTTGGAGTAGGAGCGGCGTTTATGATTTTGGCTTTTTACGGAGTTGTTGCGGGCTGGAGTGTCGAGTATGTGGTGGTGTCGGTCCTAAATGGATTTAAGTCGCAAACGCCCGATCAGTTGTCTTCGATGTTTTCTGACTTTATTGCTGCACCTTTTCGCCCGGTAATTTACCAGTTGATTTTCATGTTTCTCACCGGTTTGATCGTTATGATCGGGATCAAGGATGGTATCGAAAAGAATGTGAAGATCATGATGCCACTTTTGGTTGTTATTATTTTGGTTCTTGATATTCGTGCCATCACATTGCCGGGGGCAGGCGAGGGTCTGAAGTTCTTGTTTCACCCCGACTTTTCGAAATTGACAGGCGAGGGGATATTGAGTGCATTGGGCCACGCGTTCTTCTCGTTGAGTTTGGGGATGGGAACCTTGATTACCTACGGTTCATACATCGATAATAAAAACAACCTGATTAATACAGCAATTAATGTGACTGTCGCCGATACGTTGATAGCAGTTCTGGCAGGTGTTGCTATTTTTCCGGCAGTTTTTGCTTTCGGGATCGAGGCGAGCAGCGGCCCCGGATTGGTTTTCATTACACTGCCGAACGTGTTTCAGCAAATGCCGGGAGGTTATATCTTTTCGATTTTGTTCTTCCTTTTGCTGACTGTTGCAGCGCTTACTTCGTCTATTTCAATTTTGGAGGTAGTCGTCGCGTATTTTAATGAAGAACTAAAAATGAAACGCCGTGTTGCGACCGTTTTTGCAACGGTGATTATTTCGCTTTTGGGAATCATCTGCTCCCTGTCAATGGGGATCTTTGATCATTATACTTTCTTCGATTTGAACTTCTTCGATTTACTTGATTGGGTTTCGGCCAACCTGCTCCTTCCTCTTGGTGGATTATTTATCTCACTTTTTGTGGGCTGGAGATTGGGGCGCAAGAAGGTTCGTGAAGAAATTCAGAAAGGTGGAAGCATTACCGAAATGTTTTTGTCGATATTTATGTTCCTGGTACGTATTATTGCGCCAATTGCAATCGCTATCGTCTTCCTGAAGGGAATTGGCTTGTTGAATATTTAAACGCACCAATACGGGTATAAGAGCGCAAGTTGGTTCTGCAAGCAACTGCCTTTTGCCGGGTGTTTTTATCTTAATGAATTTTGCGTAACTTTTTTGGACGATTTCGACCAATGAAACTGCGCAAAATTATACGAGAGTATTTCACGTTTACGAAAGGCGAGCGTTCGGGCCTTGTCGTACTTATTATTATAGTGTGCTTCCTGATTGTTGCTAATCGTATCTTTTTCTATTTCGAAAAACCAACTCTGGCCGACGAGCAGGCGTTCGAGAAATTTTTGGCCGAAGTAAAAGCTGGCGAAAATCAGAAACAATCCCAGCCTGTTTCATTATTTCATTTCGACCCCAATACAATTGATTCCATCACCATGAGTGGTTTGGACCTTCCAGCCTACGTCAAAAGAAATATATTGAGTTACCGGGCCCATGGTGGAAAATTCAGGAAAGCCGACGATTTGCGAAAAATCTACGGCATGAACGATTCTATTTTTGCTGTCGTTGAATCGTTTGTCGAGATTGAGCCCGTCGATCAGCCTGCTCCCCGAAAATCTTATCCCGCGGTTACAGAGGCCCAGTCACAAACTAAAGAAGCGTCAGTGCTGCCGCTTCAGGATTTCAATACGAAAGAGGCAATCTCTTTGCAAATTGAGATTAATATAGCAGATGCGAGCGAGTTCGAAAAGCTGCCAGGTATCGGGCCGGTGCTGTCCAAGCGGATTGTAAGCTACCGGAATTTATTGGGCGGTTTTGTTAGTCCCGATCAGCTTTACGAGGTTTACGGACTGAAGCCAGAAGTTGTACAGCAGAACCTAAACAATTTCAGAGTTGACGGTGTTGAAGTAAGAAAGTTGGATCTGAATTTTGCTTCGGTTGACGAGTTGAGTCGGCATCCCTATATAAATTATAAAGAAGCGAGGCGGATTATTGATTTGCGAAGCAAAAACGGTTATATTAGCGATAAGAACATCCTTTTAACGGATTCAATAATCGGAACTGAAAAATTCCGGAAACTTGTATTCTACTTAAAATAAAGATGCATGAGAAAAATTAATCTTTTGCGGCCGGGAAAAATAAAGGATACAAACTCCTTCCCATACTTTGATTTCAGGTACCCAAGACTAGTGAAAGTTTACCATCCAGGTAAGTCAACTACATTAAAAGAGTAATTCTCAGTAGAGTGCTTTCGTTACGAATCCAGTTTTTCAATCTTTTTATTTTTAATTTTTTCAAGATAAATTTGATAAGTATTGAAGATTTTCTAAATTTGCGGCTCGAAAAATAAAAACACATTAAAATTTAAAAATATGATCGTTATTCCGGTTAAAGAAGGCGAAAATATCGAAAGAGCCCTGAAAAGATTCAAAAGAAAGTTTGAAAAAACTGGCGTAATCAAAGAATTGCGTGAAAGACAAGCTTTTACAAAACCTTCAGTAACAAGAAGAGCTGAGGTTAAAAAAGCGATCTACATTCAAAACATGCAACGTCAGGACGACTAGTATTTTCTAAGCCTGGTTCCTGGTTGCAGAAATTTAGGGTTTATGTCCTATCAGGAATCTTTTCTGAAATATTTGAGATTCGAAAAAAGATGTTCGGATCATACAGTTGTTGCCTATAAGAAAGACCTCGATCAGTTTGAAGAGTTTTTGTTCAAAACGGTCGGGGATTTTAACGTTTTAAAGGTTGATAGTAAGATGGTTCGGTCTTGGGTTGTTTCGCTAATGGATGGCGGAATGGCAGCAAAGACGGTGAACCGCAAGATTACTTCTTTGAAATCGTTTTATAAATTTTTATTGAGGCAGGAATTGATAGAGGTTACGCCGATGGATTCGGTGATTTCGCCAAAGGTCCCCAAAAAACTTCCTTATTTTGTTGATGAGGGAAGTTTGCATCGTTTGCTGGATAACGGGTATTTCAGGAATGATTTCGAAGGTGTTCGTGACAAGCTAATTTTAAGCTTGTTTTACGGTACCGGGATGCGTCTTTCTGAATTGGTTAATTTAAAAGATTCGGATATCCGTCAAAGCGAAACTTTGCTTCGGGTTTTGGGTAAAAACAATAAAGAAAGAATTGTTCCATATCCACGGAGTTTGAATAACTTGATCGGAGAGTATCTGAACATGAGAGAGACCGAATTCGGAAATAATTCCCCACAGTTTTTTGTAACCTCAAAGGGCAAACCGGTTTACCACAAGTTGATTTATCGCGTGGTGTATAATCATTTGGCTTTGGTGACCCCGCTAGAAAAGAAAAGTCCGCACATATTAAGACACTCTTATGCAACTCACTTGTTGAACCGGGGTGCAGATCTGAATGCTGTAAAGGAATTGCTGGGGCATAGCAATTTGGCAGCAACGCAGGTTTACACTCATACTTCGACAGAAAAACTACAAAGCATTTATAAACAAGCTCACCCCAGGGCTTAAATTAACAGAGGAGGAAAAGTTATGAATATTAATGTGAATGCCGTTCATTTTACGCCAGATCAAAAACTAGTTGATTTTGCCGTTAAAAAAACCAACAAGCTTGATACATTTTTCGATGGAATTATTTCTGCTGAAGTGATCCTGAAAATTGAGAAACCTGAGATTAATAATAATAAGGTTGCAGAGGTTAAAATTTCCATTCCTTCCGCTGACTATTTGTTTGCTAAAAAGCAGGCAGATTCTTTTGAAGAAGCTATCGATTTGTCTATTGATGCATTGAAGAAACAGCTCTCCAAATTCAAAGAAAAGCTGAAAGAAAAATAATTTTAAAATTTACACCAGAATTTGTGTGTTAATTAAAAATATTTATACATTTGCAAACCCTTTTCGAAGTACTCCTTTTGAGGGAGAATTAATCGTCAAAAAATAAGTTAGTATACTGATTTGGAGAGGATACTGCGGCGAAAAGTTAAGCAAATGTTATGCCGGATTAGCTCAGTTGGCCAGAGCACGTGATTTGTAATCTCGGGGTCCACAGTTCGAATCTGTGATCCGGCTCAAAAGTTTAAGCCTTAAGGCTTTAGTTCTTTAAAATATTGAAAGCAAAATTAGTTGGGGAGATACCAAAGTGGCCAACTGGGGCAGACTGTAACTCTGCTGGCGTACGCCTTCGTAGGTTCGAATCCTGCTCTCCCCACCAAACAGTTTGCAAGTTTACAGTTAATAGTTTTGAGTTGAATTACTTGAAACTTTAAACTCGAAACTTTAAACTGATTAAGTTGCGGGAGTAGCTCAGCTGATAGAGCATTAGCCTTCCAAGCTAAGGGTCGCGGGTTTGAATCCCGTCTCCCGCTCAAAATATTTGCGACGAACTTGTTGCCGTGGTAGCTCAGGGGTAGAGCGCATCCTTGGTAAGGATGAGGTCGTGAGTTCAATTCTCATCCTCGGCTCAGATTGAAATTAAAATAAAATTTAAAATTCTTATTTGTTATGGCTAAAGAACATTTTAATAGGGATAAGGACCATGTTAACATTGGTACTATCGGCCACGTTGACCACGGTAAAACTACCCTGACAGCTGCTATCACTGCTGTATTGGCAAAAAAAGGTCTTTCTGAAGTTAAATCTTTCGCTTCTATCGACAGTGCTCCAGAAGAAAAAGAGCGTGGTATCACTATTAACACTGCTCACGTTGAATATCAAACAGCTACTCGTCACTATGCACACGTTGACTGTCCGGGTCACGCCGACTACGTGAAAAACATGGTAACTGGTGCTGCTCAGATGGACGGTGCGATCATCGTAGTAGCTGCTACTGATGGTCCTATGCCTCAAACTCGCGAACACATCCTGTTGGCTCGTCAGGTAAACGTACCTCGTTTGGTTGTTTTCATGAACAAAGTTGACATGGTTGAAGACGAAGAATTGTTGGAATTGGTTGAAATGGAAGTTCGTGAATTGCTTTCTTTCTACAACTTCGACGGCGATAATACTCCTGTTATTCAAGGTTCAGCACTTGGTGCATTGAACGGTGAAGCACAATGGGAAGAAAAAGTAATGGAATTGATGGACGCTTGCGACACTTGGATTCCACTTCCTCCACGTGATATCGACAAACCATTCTTGATGCCTGTAGAAGACGTATTCTCGATCACTGGTCGTGGTACTGTAGCCACTGGTCGTATCGAAACTGGTTTGGTTCACACAGGTGATGAATTGCAATTGATCGGTTTGGGTGCTGAAGGTCGTAAGACTGTATGTACTGGTGTTGAGATGTTCCGTAAGATTTTGGATGATGGTCAAGCTGGTGACAACGTAGGTTTGTTGTTGCGCGGTGTTGACAAAAAAGAAATCAAACGTGGTATGATCTTGGCAAAACCAGGTTCAATCACTCCTCACACTAAATTCAAAGCTGAGGTTTACGTATTGAAAAAAGAAGAAGGTGGTCGTCACACTCCATTCCACAACAAATACCGTCCTCAATTCTACCTGCGTACATTGGACGTAACCGGTGAGATTTCTTTGGAAGAAGGACGTGAAATGGTAATGCCAGGTGATAACGTGTCTATCAACGTTACATTGATCTACCCAGTAGCATTGAACATCGGTCTTCGTTTCGCTATCCGCGAAGGTGGACGTACTGTAGGTGCGGGTCAGGTTACTGAAATCGTAGAATAATACTTCGGTATAAGATAAATTTGAAGAAGTCCCGAGTCTTTGGACTCGGGACTCTTTTCGGATGAAACTCGACGGGAGTTTTTTTGCTGTTTAAAAGTAAGTTCGATTCTTGCTCATCCACAACAACTAAATAAAGAAAGTTAGAATGAAACTTAAACTATATTTCGAAGAGGCTTATAACGAACTAGTACATAAAGTAAGTTGGCCTACTTGGAAAGAGTTGCAAAATAGTGCATTTATTGTAATGGTTGCTTCCTTTATCATAGCACTTGTTGTATTCGTAATGGATATCTCTTTCGAGAACGTTATGAATCTAGTGTACAGTTTATTTTATTAATACGATTGGAGAGTCAGAATGAGCGAAAACGTCAAAAAATGGTATGTTCTCAGAACCGTCGGAGGTAAAGAAAAGAAGGTTAAAGAATATATCGAAAGCGAAATAGCGAATGCTGGACTTCAAGAGTACATTTCGCAGGTACTTATTCCAACGGAAAAGGTTTATCAAATCCGTAACGGGAAAAAAATTAGTAAAGAACGAAATTTCTTTCCAGGTTACATTTTGATTGAAGCTGCCCTGGTAGGTGAGATCCCGCACATGTTGAAAAATATTACCAACGTGATCGGTTTCTTAGGTGACACCAAAGGGGGAGATCCTGTTCCCATGCGATTGTCAGAGGTGAACCGTATTTTAGGACGTGTTGACCAGATGGCCGAAGCTGATGCAGAGGTTAACATTCCGTATGTTGTTGGCGAAACTGTGAAAGTGACTGACGGTCCTTTTAACGGATTCAATGGAATCATTGAGGAGATCAACGAGGAGAAGAAGAAGTTGAAAGTGATGGTCAAAATTTTTGGACGAAAAACGCCTTTGGAACTTAGCTTCATGCAAGTCGAAAAGGAGTAGTAAATTTTATTATTAATTATTATGGCTAAAGAAGTTGCTGGATTAATCAAATTGCAAATAAAAGGGGGTGCGGCTAATCCTTCACCACCAGTTGGACCAGCATTGGGTAGCAAAGGTGTAAACATCATGCAGTTCTGCAAACAGTTTAACGGCCGTACTCAGGAGTTAGCTGGTAAAGTGCTCCCGGTTATTATTACTGTTTATGCAGACAAATCGTTTGATTTTGTAATTAAACAACCCCCGGTAGCCGTTCAATTGTTAGAAGTTGCAAAATTGAAATCTGGTTCAGCTGAACCTCACGCGAAAAAAGTAGCGAAGGTAAGCTGGGATCAGGTAAAACAAATTGCAGAAACTAAAATGTCAGATTTGAATTGTTTTACAATGGAATCTGCAATGAGAATGGTTGCTGGTACTGCCAGAAGTATGGGGATTACTGTTGAAGGTGAATTCCCAGCTAATAACTAATTAAATTATTAAAGATGGGCAGAATTACAAAAAATATGAAGCTTGCTCAGGAGAAACTTGAACAAGGCAAACTCTATACAATCGAGGAAGCTGCACAATTAGTAAAGGATATTACCTTTTCTAAATTTGATGCTTCTGTTGATATAGATGTTCGTCTTGGAGTTGACCCTCGCAAAGCTAATCAGATGGTTAGAGGCGTTGTTTCTTTACCCCACGGAACAGGGAAAGAAGTTCGCGTGCTAGCTTTAGTAACTCCGGACAAAGAAGCCGAAGCGAAAGAAGCTGGTGCAGACTACGTTGGTTTGGACGACATGATCGACAAAATCAAAGGTGGTTGGACTGATTTCGATGTTGTAATTACACAGCCACCAGTGATGGGTAAAATTGGCCCACTGGGACGTGTACTTGGTCCACGAGGCTTGATGCCAAACCCAAAGAGCGGTACCGTTACGATGGAAGTAGGCAAAGCTATCAAAGAAGTAAAGCAAGGTAAAATTGATTTTAAAGTTGATAAATTCGGTATCGTGCATACCTCAATTGGTAAAGTTTCTTTCGACCCGAAAAAGATCGAAGAAAACGCACGTGAATTTATGAACACTATCATCAAATTGAAGCCAACTGCTGCAAAAGGTACTTATGTAAAAAGTATTTACATCTCAAGTACTATGAGTCCGGGTATTCAAGTTGAACCAAAGTCAGTTGACTAGTAAAGAATTGTTGAAATGAAAAAATCAGAGAAATTAGATATCATCGATAATCTGACGCAGGAAATCAATTCTTACAGCCACTTTTATCTGGCCGACACAGCTGACTTGAATGCTGAAGACACAAGCAGTCTGCGACGTCAGTGTTTCAACAAACAAATTAAATTGGTTGTTGTTAAGAATACACTCCTGCGTAAAGCACTCGAAAATTCTGAAAAGAATGCAGAGGAACTTTACGATGTACTTAAAGGAAACACTTCTATCATGTTTTGTGAAGTTGGTAACGAGCCAGCTAAACTGATCAAAGAATTCGGTAAAAAGTACAAAAAACCAGTACTTAAAGCCGCTTACGTTGAAGAATCAGTTTACGTAGGTGAAAACCAATTAGAAGCGTTGACTTCAATCAAGTCTAAGAATGAGTTACTTGGAGAACTTGTTGGCTTGCTGCAATCACCAATCAAAACCGTATTGGGTCAATTGCAATCAGGCGGAAACACAATCCACGGCATCCTTCAGACACTTTCAGAAAAAGAATAATTTTAGTTACATTTTATCGCATAAAAATTTAAAGGAAAATGGCAGATTTAAAAGTGCTTGCAGAAGAGTTAGTAAACTTGACTGTAAAAGAAGTTAATGAATTAGCTGACATTTTAAAAACAGAATATGGTATTGAACCTGCTGCTGCTGCTGTAGCTGTAGCTGCTGGCCCTGCTGCTGGTGGTGAAGTTGCTGAAGAAGCTGTTCAAACAGAATTTGACGTAATCCTGAAATCTGCAGGAGCATCAAAATTGGCTGTTGTTAAATTGGTTAAAGAATTGACTGGGTTAGGTCTTAAAGAAGCTAAAGAAGTAGTTGACGGTGCACCGAAAGCTATCAAAGAAAAAGTTTCAAAAGACGAAGCAGAAGCTTTGAAAAATCAGTTGACAGAAGCTGGAGCTGAAGTTGAACTTAAATAAGAGACTGAAGACCATATAAGGTCTGGATGGTTTAGAGTCCCACGTATGTGGGATTCTAAGCCTTTTTGCATATTTAGATTTTAAGTTCACTTAATTTAGTTGATACATGTCATTAAACATTGAAAACCAGAGGATTAGTTTCTCTTCTACAAAAACAGTATTTGATTATCCCGATTTCCTCGAAGTTCAGATTAAAGCCTTTAAAGAGTTTTTTCAGATGGCAACAACGCCTGAGAATAGAAAAAGCGAGGGTTTATTCAAGGTATTCGAAGAAAACTTCCCGATCACAGATACAAGAAATAATTTCGTTTTAGAGTTTATTGATTATCAAGTTGATCCGCCACGCTACTCAATCGACGAATGTATTGAGCGGGGATTAACGTTCAGTGTTCCGGTGAAGGCCAAACTAAAACTGTATTGTACCGATCCTGAGCATGAAGATTTTGACACAGTCGTTCAGGACGTATATCTGGGAACAGTGCCGTACATGACAGACAAAGGTACCTTTGTTATCAACGGTGCTGAACGTGTGGTTGTATCTCAATTACACCGTTCACCTGGGGTTTTCTTCGGTCAAAGTGTACACGCAAACGGTACTAAGTTGTACTCAGCCCGTATCATCCCTTTCAAAGGATCATGGATTGAGTTCGCTACCGACATCAACAGTGTGATGTATGCGTACATCGACCGTAAAAAGAAATTACCTGTAACAACTTTGTTACGGGCCATTGGTTACGAAAGCGATAAAGACATCCTGGAAATTTTCGGTCTTGCCGATGAAATCAAGGTTTCAAAAACAGGTCTTCAAAAAGTGGTTGGTCGTAAACTGGCTGCCCGTGTATTGAAAACCTGGGTTGAAGACTTCGTAGATGAAGATACTGGTGAAGTAGTATCTATCGAACGTAACGAAGTTTTGATCGACCGTGAAACGATCATCGAAAAAGAACATATCGATGAGATTGTTGATTCAGGTGCAAAAACAATTTTGTTGCACAAAGAGGATCACAACCTTCAGGATTTTGCCATTATATACAATACGCTTCAAAAAGACCCGTGTAACTCGGAAAAAGAAGCTGTATTGCACATCTACCGTCAGTTGCGTAACGCAGAACCGCCTGATGAGGCTACCGCCCGCGACGTGATTGACAAATTGTTCTTCTCAGAGAAACGTTATGATCTTGGTGAAGTAGGACGTTATCGTATCAACAAGAAGTTAGGACTGGACATTCAAATGGATGTTACTGTTCTGACTAAAGAGGACATTATAGAAATCATCAAATATTTGATCAAACTGGTTAACTCAAAAACCGATGTCGATGATATCGACCACTTGAGTAACCGTCGTGTTCGTACAGTTGGCGAACAAATGTACAACCAGTTTGGTGTTGGTCTGGCCCGTATGGCCCGTACCATTCGCGAACGTATGAACGTACGTGATAACGAGGTGTTTACTCCAATTGACTTGATCAATTCGAAAACACTTTCATCTGTTATCAACTCGTTCTTCGGTACCAACGCGCTGTCACAGTTCATGGACCAAACAAACCCACTGGCGGAAATGACGCACAAACGTCGTATGTCAGCCTTGGGACCTGGTGGTCTTTCTCGTGAACGTGCCGGTTTCGAGGTTCGTGACGTTCACTATACTCACTACGGACGTTTGTGTCCGATTGAAACTCCTGAAGGTCCGAACATCGGTTTGATTTCTTCTTTGTGCGTGTTCGCCAAAGTAACCGATTTAGGATTTATCTCGACTCCATACCGTAAGGTAGAAAACGGTCAGGTTGACTTGTCGGAAGACGGCGTAATGTACTTGACTGCCGAGGAAGAAGAAGGTAAGGTGATTGCACAGGCAAACGCGCCAATCGATGATGATGGTCATTTTATTAACCAACGTGTTAAAGCTCGTTTGGAAGGTGACTACCCATTGGTTGAAAAAGAAGAAGTTCAATTGATGGACGTAGGTCCTAACCAGATTGCTTCTGTTGCCGCTTCGTTGATTACCTTCCTGGAACATGATGATGCGAACCGAGCTTTGATGGGATCGAACATGATGCGTCAGGCAGTGCCGTTGCTTCGTCCGGAAGCACCAATTGTTGGTACCGGACTGGAAAAATCAGCTGCTGAAGACTCACGGGTGATGATTGCTGCTGAAGGCGAAGGTGTTATCGACTATGTAGATGCTGACGAAGTAATTGTTCGTTACGATATGACGGATGATGAGAAATACGTTAGCTTCGACACAGAATTGAAGAGCTATAAAATTGCCAAATACCAAAAAACCAACCAAGGTACTGTTGTTGACCTGAAACCGATTGTGGAAAAAGGACAACGTGTAACTAAAGGTCAGATCCTGACTGAAGGTTATGCAACCGAAGGAGGTGAGTTGGCATTGGGACGTAACCTGCGTGTGGCCTTCATGCCATGGCAGGGATATAACTACGAGGATGCGATCGTGATTTCTGAACGTATCGTTCGTGAAGATGTATTTACATCTGTTCACGTTGATGAATACGCTTTGGAAGTACGCGACACAAAACGCGGGGTAGAAGAATTTACTTCTGATATTCCGAACGTGAGTGAGGAAGCAACCCGTAACCTGGACGAAAACGGTTTGATCCGTATTGGTGCCGTTGTAAAACCAGGTGATATTTTGATCGGTAAGATTACACCGAAAGGGGAGTCTGATCCTTCACCGGAAGAAAAATTGTTGCGTGCAATTTTCGGAGATAAAGCAGGTGATGTGAAAGATGCTTCGTTGAAAGCTTCTCCTTCATTGAATGGTGTGGTTATCGACAAAAAACTGTTCTCCCGTGTTGTAAAAGACAAAAAAGGGAAAATGGCTACTAAGCCCTTGCTGGATCAAATTGACGAAGAATTTGACCGTCAGATCAGCGCATTGAAAGCTCGCTTGGAAGATAAACTTTTCAACCTGGTAAACGGGAAAACCAGCCAGGGTGTGAAAGATTACTACGGCGGAGAGTTGATTGCGAAAGGCGTAAAATTCACGTTGAAACAACTCCAAGAAATCGACTACTTGACTGTGAACCCTGGAAAATGGACGACAGACAAGGACAAAAACGATATGATCTATGCGTTGGTATTGAATTATATCCAAAAATACAAGGAACACGAAGCGGTTGCACGTCGTAAACGTTACAACGTGACAATCGGTGATGAGCTTCCTGCAGGTATTATTCAATTGGCGAAAGTTTACATCGCTAAAAAACGTAAGCTGCAAATCGGTGATAAAATGGCAGGTCGCCACGGTAACAAAGGTATCGTATCGCGTATTGTACGTGATGAAGACATGCCGTTCCTGGAAGACGGAACACCGGTTGATATTGTATTGAACCCGCTTGGTGTACCTTCTCGTATGAACTTGGGACAGATTTATGAAACTGTTCTTGGATGGGCCGGAAAAGAATTGGGATTGAAATTTGCCACTCCTATTTTCGATGGTGCTAGTTTGGAAGAAGTAACTGCATACACTGACAAAGCAGGCGTGCCAGCCTTCGGTAAAACTTATCTGCGCGATGGTGAAACCGGAGAGCCATTCGACCAACCGGCAACGGTAGGTGTGATCTACATGTTGAAACTGGGTCACATGGTTGAAGACAAAATGCACGCTCGTTCAATCGGACCATACTCATTGATTACACAGCAACCATTGGGTGGTAAAGCTCAATTTGGTGGTCAGCGTTTCGGGGAGATGGAAGTTTGGGCACTGGAAGCATTCGGTGCATCACACATCCTTCAAGAGATCCTGACAGTGAAATCTGATGACGTACTTGGACGTGCAAAAGCTTACGAAGCAATTGTAAAAGGTGAGCCAATGCCACAAGCCGGAATTCCGGAATCACTCAACGTATTGCTGCACGAATTACGTGGTTTGGGCTTGAGTGTAACTCTGGATTGATGACAACGGAACGCGTTTGCGTTCCTCTTAATTAATTTGATATTAAAGACGTCGATATATGGCTTTCAGAAAAGATAATAAAGTAAAAAGCAGTTTTTCCAAGATAGCAATTAGTCTTGCTTCACCGGAAGAAGTCCTGGAACGTTCTCACGGTGAAGTATTGAAGCCTGAAACTATCAACTACAGAACATACAAACCTGAACGTGATGGTTTGTTCTGTGAACGTATTTTCGGGCCGGTAAAAGACTATGAATGCCATTGCGGTAAATACAAGCGTATCCGTTACAAAGGGATTGTTTGTGACCGTTGTGGTGTTGAAGTGACCGAAAAGAAAGTACGTCGTGAGCGCATGGGACACATCTCATTGGTGGTTCCGGTTGCACACATCTGGTACTTCAAGTCACTGCCAAACAAAATTGGTTACCTTCTTGGTTTGCCAACTAAAAAGCTGGACACAATTATTTATTACGAACGTTACGTAGTTATTCAGGCTGGTGTGAAAGCTCAGGACGGAATCAAGAATTTGGATTTCCTGACTGAAGAAGAATACCTGGACATTTTGGATACACTTCCGAAAGAAAACCAATACCTGGATGACGATGATCCACACAAGTTCATCGCAAAAATGGGTGCCGAAGCATTGTATCAATTGCTGGAGCGTCTTGAATTGGATGAAATGTCATACAGCTTGCGCCACCAGGCAAGTACTGAAACTTCACAACAACGTAAAAACGAAGCGTTGAAACGTTTGCAGGTTGTTGAAGCTTTCCGTGCTTCTAAAAACATCAACCGTCCTGAATGGATGATCGTGAAAGTTGTTCCGGTTATCCCACCGGATTTGCGTCCGTTGGTGCCATTGGATGGTGGTCGTTTCGCGACTTCAGACTTGAATGACCTGTACCGTCGCGTAATCATCCGTAACAACCGTTTGAAACGATTGATTGAAATCAAAGCCCCTGAGGTAATCTTGCGTAACGAAAAACGTATGCTTCAGGAAGCTGTCGATTCATTATTCGATAACTCACGTAAATCAAACGCAGTTAAGACTGAAAATAACCGTGCCCTGAAATCGCTTTCAGACTCGTTGAAAGGTAAGCAAGGTCGTTTCCGTCAAAACTTGTTGGGTAAACGTGTTGACTATTCTGCACGTTCTGTAATCGTCGTTGGACCTACATTGTCATTGCACGAATGTGGTCTTCCGAAAGATATGGCTGCAGAGCTTTACAAACCATTCATCATTCGTAAACTGATTGAGCGTGGTATTGTAAAAACTGTAAAATCAGCAAAGAAAATCGTTGACCGTAAAGATCCTGTTGTTTGGGATATTTTGGAAAACGTATTGAAAGGACATCCGGTGATGTTGAACCGGGCGCCCACACTGCACCGTTTGTCAATCCAGGCTTTCCAACCTGTGTTGATCGAGGGTAAGGCAATCCGTTTGCACCCGTTGGTGTGTACCGGGTTCAACGCCGACTTCGACGGTGACCAGATGGCGGTACACGTACCACTTGGTAACGCTGCAATTTTGGAAACCCAGCTGTTGATGCTGGCTTCACAAAACTTGTTGAACCCTGCCAACGGTGCTCCGATCACGGTTCCTTCTCAGGACATGGTATTGGGTCTGTACTACATGACCAAACATCGTGAAGGTGCTCGCGGTGAAGGTATGACTTTCTATTCTCCGGAAGAGGTAATTATTGCCTACAACGAAGGTCAGCTTGAGCTGCATACCATCATCAAAGTAAAAGTTGAAGATGTTGACGACAACGGCGAATACTTTAAACACATCGTTGAGACAACCGTAGGTCGTATTCTTTTCAACCAGGTGGTTCCACGCAAAGCTGGTTACATTAACGAGCTGGCGACTAAAAAGTCATTGCGTAATATCATCTCTGATATCTTCAAGAAAACAGGTAACGCCACTACCGTGAAGTTCCTGGATGACATCAAGGAAATGGGTTACAAGGCTGCTTACCGTGGTGGTCTGTCGTTCAACCTCAGCGATGTTGTTATTCCTGAAGACAAAAAAGTAATTGTAGAAGACGGTTACGAAGAAGTTGAAGAAGTAATGAACAACTATAACATGGGTTTCATTACCAACAACGAACGTTACAACCAGGTAATCGATATTTGGACACATGCGAACGCGAAACTGACCAACTCAGTAATGAAAACGCTGAGCACCGACCGCCAAGGTTTCAACTCAGTATACATGATGTTGGACTCTGGGGCTCGTGGTTCGAAAGAACAGATTCGCCAGCTTTGCGGTATGCGTGGTTTGATGGCTAAGCCTCAAAAATCAGGTTCTACCGGAGCTCAGATTATCGAGAACCCCATCTTGGCAAACTTTAAAGAGGGTCTGTCGGTATTGGAGTACTTTATCTCTACCCACGGTGCTCGTAAAGGTTTGGCGGATACCGCTTTGAAAACAGCTGATGCAGGTTACTTGACACGTCGTTTGGTCGACGTTGCTCAGGACGTGATCATCGCAGACGAAGACTGTGGTACATTGCGTGGTTTGGTTGCAACAGCAGTTAAAAACAACGAGGAAGTTGTTTCATCACTGTTCGAGCGTATCATCGGACGTACTTCTGTTCACGATATTTTCCACCCGCTGACAGGTGACTTGATTGTTCGCTCAGGCGATTTGATTACTGAAGAAGTTGGTAACAAGATCGAAGATTCACCAATTGAAAGCGTCGAAATTCGTTCAGTATTGACTTGTGAAGCAAAACAAGGTGTATGTAGCAAGTGTTACGGACGTAACCTGGCAACTGCCAACCTGGCTCGCCGCGGTGAAGCTGTTGGTGTTATCGCTGCACAGTCAATCGGTGAACCGGGTACACAGTTGACACTTCGTACCTTCCACGTAGGGGGTATCGCTGGTAACATCTCTTCTCAGTCAATGGTTGAGTCTCGTTACGATGGTATCGCTGAAATCGAAGAATTGCGTACAGTTGAAACCAAAGACGAAATGGGCAACAACGTCTATGTTGTGGTTGGTCGTTTGGCTGAACTTCGTATTATCGATAAAAACACACGTATTCCATTGTCAAATCACACGATCCCTTACGGTTCTAAACTTTACATCGAGAACGGTGCTGAAGTAACCAAAGGACAGAAGATTTGTGAATGGGACCCATATAACGGTGTAATCATCTCAGAATACAACGGTAAGATTTCATTCGAAAACTTGATTGAAGGTGTTACTTACCGCGAAGAATCGGATGAGCAAACCGGGTTCAAGGAAAAAGTGGTTATCGAAACCCGTGATAAAACCAAAAACCCATCGTTGCAGCTGTTGGATGAACGTGGTGAAGTGATCCGTTCATACAACTTGCCGGTAGGTGGTCACATCTCGGTTGACGAAGCCGAAATGGTAAAAGCAGGTAAAGTATTGGTGAAAATCCCGCGTGCTTCTGGTAAAGCAGGTGACATCACCGGTGGTCTTCCTCGTGTTACCGAGTTGTTCGAAGCTCGTAACCCGTCTAACCCGGCTGTGGTTTCTGAGATCGATGGTGAAATTTCGTTGGGTAAAATCAAACGTGGTAACCGCGAGATTATCGTTACTTCAAAAGCTGGTGACGTTAAGAAATACCTGGTTCCGTTGTCAAAACAAATCCTGGTACAGGAAAACGACTATATCAAAGCCGGTACTTCATTGTCAGACGGTGCAATTACACCTTCAGACATTCTGGGTATCAAAGGGCCTACTGCCGTACAAGAATACATTTTGAATGAAGTTCAGGACGTATACCGTATGCAGGGGGTAAAAATCAACGACAAGCACTTCGAGGTGATCATTCGCCAGATGATGCGTAAAGTTGAGATCGATGATGCCGGTGACACTCGCTTCCTCGAGAAACAAGTGGTTGATAAAAACGAATTCCTGCACGAGAATGACTGGATTTACAACAAGAAAGTTGTTGTTGAACCGGGAGACTCAGACCTGCGTGCCGGTATGATTATCACTGCCCGTCGTTTGCGTGACGAAAACTCATCGCTGCGTCGTCGTGATAAGAAACTGATCGAGTCGCGTGATGCGATCCCCGCAACATCAGGCCAAATTTTGCAAGGTATCACACGTGCTGCCCTGCAAACACGAAGCTGGTTGTCGGCTGCATCGTTCCAGGAAACCACAAAAGTATTGAACGAAGCTGCCATCCAGGGTAAAGTTGACTACTTGGACGGTCTGAAGGAAAACGTGATCTGTGGTCACTTGATTCCTGCCGGTACCGGTCTGAAAGAATACAAAAACCTGGTTGTTGGTTCACGCGAAGAGTACGATCGTATGGTCGATATTAAAGAAGCGGAACACGCCAATCGTGAAGACTAATTATGGAAGATCAAAAAACAAAGAATCAGTTGAACATTGAATTGAGTGAAGAAGTTGCTCAGGGCGTTTACTCGAACCTGGCAATCATCACCCATTCAACATCCGAATTTGTGCTCGATTTTGTTCGCATTATGCCCGGTATTCCGAAAGCGAATGTGAAGTCGAGAATCATTTTAACTCCGGAACATGCCAAACGTCTGCTAATGGCGTTGGAAGACAATGTGAAGAAGTTTGAACAAATGAATGGACCAATCAACGTTCCCGGTGGACACAATCCTGTGATGCCGCCGATGACATTCGGAGGTCCCACAGCCGAAGCCTGATTTTTTGAGCTAGGATATTTAAAAGCCGTTACCTTTTTAGAGGTAACGGCTTTTTTTATTAATGACCGGCAACGGTTTGGGATTCGAGGTGTTCTTTCAACCAAGAGTTTGTAACGCTCTTTGGGCGAATAATAGGTTGGTGTAGTCCGCGTGCGATTGTGTTTTGGGCACAGAATCCTAGTACACGCGAGATTCCGAACATCACGGTATAATACTCGTAGTGCGTCATACCATAGTGGTACAGCAACGAACCGGAAATGGCATCGACATTAGGCCACGGATTCGATACTTTTCCACCTTTGTAGGTTTTTAGGATATCGGGAACGACTTCGTACAATTTTTTCACGGTTTGTAAGTACGGTGATTCGGGACAATGTTTGTCGCCGAATTTCATGAAAGCAGTGAAGCGCGGATCGGTAACGCGCAATACGGCGTGTCCGTAGCCAGGTATGACTTTTCCGTCGTCCAGCGTCTTCATTACATATTTGCGAATTTCATCCACACTTGGTTTGTTACCGAGGGTATCGTGAATATTGGTAATGAAATGCAGACATTCCTGGTTTGCCAATCCGTGCAACGGACCAGCCAACCCGTTTAACCCGGCAGATGCAGCGTAGTAAATATTTGAAAGAGCGGAGTTGACAACACGGGACGTAAATGCACTGACGTTACCGCCCTCGTGGTCGCAATGCAACACCAGGTAAAGTCGGTTCAGCTCTTCAAATCCCTGATTATGGCGGTTAAAGCCCAACCTCTGTGTTAAGTTACCTGCCAGATCCAGTTGCTGATCCGAGTCGATGATGTCACCGTTCATAAACAAGATGCGGTAAATACCTGCCGCCAGCGAAGGCAGTTTGGCAATCAGGTTGAGAGAATCTTCCAGGGTATATTTCCAGTATTCGTCTTTGTGCAGACCTTCTTCATATTTCTTTTTGAAGACAGATTCTCCTTCCATAGCTAAAATACCCAGGCTGAACATGGTCATCGGGTGAATTGTTTTTGGAAGGGATCGGAGCATTTTCCATACATATTCCGGCACTTTACTTCTTTTTTTCAGTTCAGACGATAGTTCCTCTAATTCGCTTTTTGAGGGCAGTGTACCGGTAACCAGCAAGAAAAAAATTTCTTCCGGTGTTTTGTGTTCAAAATCGGGAACCTCTAAACCGCTAATAAATAGTCCGCGGTAGGGATCAACAAAGGATGTATTGCAAATAAGGCTCTTCATTCCGCGCATTCCGCTGAGCAGGTTTTGGAATGTGATTTCTCCAATCGTGGCATCCGGATGCTCGGTGTAAAGCTGCTGCAATTCATCTCCCAGTTTCTTGATTCGTCTGTCGACTTTTGCTAACAGTTTTTCCATGACTTCAATCTATTATTCCGAAGCCGGCAGGTTAAGGGATGGAATTGTCTTTGCAGCTTTAACCGATTCAGGCTTCTCCTTTAATTAATGTACTGATAAAAGCAGGAATCTCCCCCAATCGGGGCTAAAGTAAATTCCTGCTTTCAATTTCAATGATGTCCTTCGAATTTGAAGGATACTTTTAGTTTCGTGCGGTATTCCAATTGACCGTCATTTACGTGGACATCCATGGCGGTTACTTCGGCGATACGCAGATCGCGGAGCGTTTCTGAAGCTTTTGAGATTGCATTTGCCGCTGCTTTCTCCCAAGTTTCGTTACTGGTTCCAACGAGTTCAATTACTTTATAAACACTGTCAGACATAGCATACTCCTTTCTTTTTGGTTTTATTTATATTTACCATGTTAGTTGGCAATCTGTTACGTTAAAGCGCCTGTTTCTGAATACAGTTTCGGGCTGTTTGACAGGAAACAAAAGGGAAGTAGGGAGAGGGTTTTAAGTGGTCAGAGATTAAACGCGAGAATCTTTTTTATAAGAGTAAATAGTACTTTTAACAGGAGTCTTCTATTGCTTCAATTTAAAAATTACTAATTTCGACAAGCATAGTAAAGGAAATTGAAGAGTTTGTCCTCGCCTACATAACCAGGTATTCTCTCTTTTTTCCAGGCTATCATGAAACTTAACCAGACTATGAATAAACTTGTAAAGTGCATTGGAGGATTGATACTGTTTATGGCGATTGTCGTAATTAGCAGTGCGGCGCCTGACCTGTCGAATATTACTCCAATTAAATTTCAATATTACACGACAAACGAAGGGCTTCCGCAAAATACGGTTGACTGCATTCTGAAGGACAAGCGTGGTTTTATGTGGTTTGGTACCTGGAACGGCTTGAGTAAGTTCGATGGCTATTCTTTCACCAATTTTCGTAGTGAATCAACTCCTGCCGAGCTGCCGAACAATTTTATTTATACCCTTTGCGAAGATTCAATTGGAAATATTTGGGTGGGAACCCGTAAGGGATTGACTTATTATATTTTCAATGAGAATCGGTTTTCGATCCCTGTTAGCCTGGAGCAGATTTTTTCATCATTTACGATTAACGATTTATTGATCGATAACAGCAACAAATTGTGGGTTGCAACCGCGAATAACGGGATTTGGATCGTTGACCTAAAAAACGGGGATTCGGTACATAAGGTCGACGATGATTTACTTCCGAACCGTAATATCAACTGTTTTTATCTGCACGGTAATCGTTTGTTTATTGGTACCGACACCGGGATGGGAATCCTGGATGTGACAACGGAGAAGGTGATTCAGGATTACAGTCACTTATTACAAACCGTCCAAATTGTTAATGTCAATACAATCTTTATCGACTCGAGCGAGAATATCTGGGTCGGAACAAACTACGGGCTTTTTCAGCAAAACAAAGCTTCCGGCGAAACTTACGAATACTACCACAACCCGGTTGATCCGGGCAGTCTGAACCACATGGCGACGACGTCGATTGTTGAAGATACAAATCACAATGTGATTATCGGAACCTACAGTGGACTCAATTATTACCATCCTGAGACGAATTCATTTAGTCATTTGTCGCAGGGGAATCTGGAAAACGAGCACTTGAATAATCCATTTGTGAATAGCATATTGACTGACACTGATGGTAATGTTTGGATCGGTACAGACAAAGGAGGGGTAAATCATTATAACAGTCACCAAAAGCCGTTTTATTCGCTGGTGCACAATCCGGCAGATGCCAATAGCTTGAGCCACAATACGGTGAATTCTATTTTGAAAGAAGGTAATGTGCTTTGGGTTGGAACAGCCGGCGGAGGACTAAACAAGATAATTGGAAACGGAGTTAGAGTGGAGCGACTAAACCTGGAACCCCGTAACTCAGTGTTGGTTGGAGACAATTTCGTGACAGCCATATTTCGCGGGAAGAAACAGAGTTTGTGGCTGGGAACCTGGGGGGCAGGGCTAAAACGATTGGTATCTAATAATAGTCAGAATATCATCTCCTATGTAAATGCAGGAGACACGGGTTTGTCCTCGAACTTTGTTTCTTCGATTGCTCAATTGTCGGACAATAGCTTACTGGTTGGAACCGAAAGCGGACTAAATATTTTTCACATCGATGGGGAAACAGTTGATCGTGTCGATTCGAAACTTGACAGGGTTGAGCCTTTGGAGGTGGGCTGTTTGTTGATTGATTCGCAGAAACGAGTATGGATTGGTACCCGGAATGGCTTGTTTGTTTTGGACGCGAAATACCTGAAAGACTTTGACTCGTATGAAGATATACCGTTGCAGGTGTATTTAAACGACCCGGAAGATGAGACTACGATCCCCGGAAATTACGTGATCTCTCTGATGCAGGCGAAAGACGGTACAATTTG
Source organism: Mangrovibacterium diazotrophicum (assembly GCF_003610535.1). Lineage (NCBI taxonomy): Bacteria > Pseudomonadati > Bacteroidota > Bacteroidia > Marinilabiliales > Prolixibacteraceae > Mangrovibacterium > Mangrovibacterium diazotrophicum. Next base: position 322,447 of record NZ_RAPN01000003.1, read on the forward strand.
GGTAGGCACGTACGGCCACGGAATCTGTTCCGTTTCAGAAAATGACAAGGGGACGTTGGCCTTCGTAAATTACGATCAGGCGAAAGGGCTCTGTAATAATGTTGCTTATGCGCTGCAGGAAGATCCGCATGGGAATATTTGGATCAGTACCGATAAAGGGTTGTCGAAATTTAGCCCGTCAGATAAGTCTTTTCAGAATTTCTTTGTCAAAGATGGTCTGTTGAATGACCAGTTTTACTGGTCGTCGTCCTATGCGGCAGCGGATGGAACACTTTATTTCGGCGGAATTGGGGGATTGAATTATTTCAAAGCCTCAGATATCGAGCTGTATCAGAAAATTGAAAAACCGGTATTTACTTCATTTTCAATTTTCAACGAACCTGTTCAGATTGGCGCAAAATTTCATTCCAGCGTCATTCTTTCCAAGTCGATCTCTGAGACGGATAAACTGGAATTGTCTTACAAGGACGCGGTCATCTCAATCGAATTTTCAGCATTGGACTACTTTTTACCGGAGAAGGTCCGATACGAGTATAAAATGGAAGGGATAGATCAGGATTGGGTCGAAGTTCCGGCGACGCGACGTTTTGCAAACTATACGAATTTATCGGGTGGTAATTACATTTTCCGTGTTCGGGCTTCGAACAGCGATGGGGTTTGGTCGGACGAAACGGCTGAGTTGAAAATAGTGGTGACGCCGCCATTCTACAATACAACATGGTTTCGCTTTTTGGTTGTCATGCTCGTCATTTTGTCGGTGATGGCCTATATCCGCTATCGTACCCGTTTCCTGCAGGAACAAAAGCGAAAACTGGAGCGTCAGGTATTGGAGCGCACCGAGCAGATCGAATTGCAAAAAGAAAAGCTTGAACAGCAGGCATTTCGGTTACAGCGAACAAACTTGCAGTTGGAAGAACGGCAAAAGTTGATTGAGGGGCAGAAGATCGAGTTGGAACAACAGAACGCAAAAATCGGTCAGCAGCGGGATGAGTTAATGGAGTTGAATGAGAAAGTAAACCTGGTTAACCAATTGCGATTACGTTTTTTTACGAATATTTCGCACGAGTTTCGTACACCGTTGACGTTGATTATCGACCCGATTGAGCAACTGATGAAAACCCTGAAAGAAGACAAAACAGCGGTCAACACGTTGAAACTTGTCAATCGGAATGCACAGCGATTGTTGCATTTGATCAACCAACTGATTTATTTTCGGCGTCTTGAAACGGGAAAAATGAATTTGCACGTGAGCAAAGGAGATCTCCGCCTATTCCTGTTCCAGATTTATGAGTCGTTTGGAGATTTGGCTCAGCACCAACATATCGATTACCGTTTCGATATGGCGGAAGCCGCTGAAGATACCTGGTTCGACGGCGAGAAAATGGAGAATATTTTTTACAACCTGCTGTCGAACGCTTTCAAATATACTTCGGAAGGTGGACAAATCAGTATGACGGCGGTTTTTGTGAAAGAAGCTGGGGCCAAAATAGACGCGCCTCATGTTTGTATCGAAATATCAGACACGGGGATGGGGATTGAGGAAGAGCACATGCCTTTTATTTTCGAGCGTTTTTTCCAGGCACCTTCCGAAAAAAATACCAATCTGAAGAGTTCCGGTATTGGTTTGGCGCTGACTTTCGAGTTGGTACAAGCGCTTCGGGGACACATTGATGTGGAGAGTAAAAAAGGGAAAGGCAGCAAATTTATTGTGCGGTTACCATACACCTCAGATCGTTTTGACGAGAAGGAGCTGGATCAAACTGCAGTGCCGGCTGAAGTTAATTTGCAGGGACGGGTAGATGTACTGCTCGAGAATATGGTTTTCTCGAATACTGCTGATGAAGATCTGGATGATCGGGAGGATTTGCCGGCAAAATCGAATCCGCTGGTGCTGGTGGTTGAAGACAACTTCGATCTTCGGTCGTTCCTGATGCAAACCTTGCGAACCGAATACCGCCTGATTGGTGCAGAAAATGGGAAAGAGGGTCTGGCACTAGCCAAAAAATATTCGCCTGATTTGATTATCAGCGATGTGATGATGCCGATTATGGATGGGATGGAACTTTGTAGCCGACTGAAAAAGGACATCCAAACCAGTCATATTCCGGTGATCTTGCTCACGGCTCAAAATATGATCGAGAACTGGATCGAAGGATTGGAAACAGGAGCCGACGATTACATTCCTAAACCTTTCAATTTGCAAGTACTGCAGGCACGCATGCAAAACTTAATAGACAGCCGGCGACGTTTGAAAAAAATGTTTAGTAGTCCGCAGGAAGTTGATGTCGACAAATTGACAAACAGTAGCGTCGATGAGGAATTCTTGAGTAAGGTTTATGCTGTGTTGGAAAAATCCTATCAAAATCCGGAGTTTTCAGCTAGTCAATTCGCTTCGGAAATGTTCATGAGCCGAAGTTTGTTGTACAAGAAGATCCGGGCGATTACCGATCTGAATATTTCCGATTTTATCAATTCGTTCAAGTTAAAAAAGGCTGTTGAACTAATCCGGGAGAACAAGCAGCCTATATCAGAAGTTGCGTTTCAGGTTGGTTTCAACGATCCTAAATATTTCAGCCGAATATTTAAAAAGTTTTATGGAATGACGCCGACAGAATTTTCCGGTTTGGAATAATTTTCAGAATATCAGTGGTTTGTGTGGTTTGTTTTTGAGGTGGATAATTGAATTCCTGTTTTGTCCACTTCAAATATTCTTAAGTCCTCCTTTGGCAAATCAAGCCAATCTAATTTTAGGGTACTTAATTAACGACACAAACCAAACTTATGATGAAACTAAACGCTGTCGTCCTACACCTGATTTTTTCTTATATAGGTGTCTTCGCAATGTCTCAGGCAAATCTGCTTGCAGTACAAAAATCTACATTCAAAATAACATTTGATCCGCCGATAGGCGACGATACCCCAAAAGTACCGCCTGCAACGCTATGCTGATTTGGTATTTGGGCTTCCTGCGAATTCATTCATCACAATTTGAAGGATTCGGTATAACAGCAGTCCATATCAATAAATCAAACCAGCATGTCGGGCACAAGATAAACGAACCATATATAATTAGTAGACGAAATAACTTCAATCAAATTTAAACTTATGAAAATAACTAAACTGATGAGATACGCTTTAGGCGTAGCAGTCATTGCAGCATTTAGCTTAGTTGGGTGTGAAAAGATGGATATTTATACGATCGATTCACCCTCCGACCTGCAAGCAAGGATCGACTCAATTGCAGCAGCAAAAGCAAGTGTTGATACAGGTGACACGACTTACATTGACATCGCTACAGCGATTGTCGGAGCTGAAGATTATAGCGCAGCTTGGTGGGCATACTTTTCTGATTACTTCACAGCTCCAACAAACAAACTGTTGCATTTGGAATTTGTGAACCACAATGGTGGTAGCACAAACAACTGGAATAACTGGAACCTCGCTATTGTCAATGTTGATGATCGCGACGCCGATGACTATTCCGAATACTTTCTTTTGCGTTCGGATGCTTACGGCTGGGGGAACGATGATTTCGACTTAAGTATGGTAACCAATGACTATCCGGACACCGACGGTGATGGAGATGTCTGGAACGATTTCCGTACGACGATGGATGGTGCATACGTTACCATTGACGTGGACCACTCGGCCACCGGTAATGTTTATGTAACTGCGACTGCAGTTGGAACAAATGGTACAACGATAACTGAAACCTACCAACAACCTGTTTCTGCAACTGATGATATTGTGGCTTTCCTTGTTTGCGATGCCAGCTACTTCGAAATGAAACAAGCTTACCTTATACCTTCTAAGGTGACGGTTGTTGAAGATGTTAACCCGGTTTCGATCACGGTTACAGGTGCTCCTTCTGCTGTTGAATTAGGTGATGAGAACTTCTGGGGCGATGCCATTGCCACTGTTACTTACGCTGACGGTTCTTCAGAAGAAGTTGATTCTACAGATATTTCATTCACCGTAATTCCTGACATGACGACCCTCGGTGAAAAGACTGTTATTGTAGCATACAACAAAACAAAACAAGGCGAATACTGCCCGGCTGTATCAACCTATTACAACCTGGAAGTAACTAACCCGGTAGCGAGCATGGTGGTTACTACGCTGCCTGACCAAACAACTTACTATTACTACAGTAGCGCTGCTGCGTTCAATAGTACGGGCCTTGTCGTAACAGCGACTTACTCGGATGGAACAACCGGTGTGTTGGCAAACGAAACCCTTATGTTTGAGGTTCCGCAGGCGGAAGGTTCACAAGATGTGATCATTTCTTATGTTGGTGCAACAGGCACAGTAACGACGACTTGTCCGGTTACCGTAGTGATGGGTGTTGCAGAGGTAGGAGCCCAAGACTATACCAACGGTTGGTGGACGACATTCTCACCAGAATACAATGTTCCTTCAGGTGGCTCAACTGTAATTAAAATGTACTGCAAATCTGATAATCTGGCTAACTGGCACAGCCCATGTACAATCCTTCGCAATACTGCTTTAGTTGAAAGTGCAGTGGTTCGTATGGATAACTTCGGATGGGGAACCGGTTATGAAGGTAATGCCAACCTGGTGGCTACCAGTGATTGGAATTGGGATATTTTCACGGCAAGTATTAGCAATTCAGTGATTGTCATCACGGTGACCAATAATGGCGACAATACTGCTAATATTCGTTACGATGTTACTTACGCTAGCGGCGAGACCCATTTCCAGGAATATGCCGGTATAACCGTAGACAGTGCTGATTTGAATTGCGCTATCGTAACTGAAGAGTCCTACCTAGTAATTTTCGAATAATCAATAAGATAAAAATATTCAACCTATGAAATATTCATATTTAATCCTGTTGGGACTACTGGCGCTGGCGCCGACAACATATGCCGAAGGTACCGGCAATGCCGACCAAATGTCCACGACTCAACCAGGCAACATCACAGTAAAAGGTCAGGTTACCGGGGAAGACGGTACCGGACTTCCAGGAGTTACCGTGGCTGTAAAAGGAACAAGTACTGGTACCATTACCGATATTGACGGAAACTATACGCTGGGTGGTTTGCCGGAAAATGCGACATTGGTTTTCTCGTTTGTCGGTATGGAAACGCAGGAAATACCCGTGAGCGGTAGCGTTATCAATGTTGTTTTGAAGGAAGCTTCGATCGGCTTGGAAGAAGTGGTTGCCATTGGTTACGGTACACAACGTAAAGTTGACCTTACCGGTTCTGTTGCCATTGTGAACACCGAAGACATGAAGAAGGTATCAAACTCGAATATCTCGACAATGCTTGAAGGTAAAGTTGCAGGTGTTCAGATTACAACCGACGGACAACCGGGAGCCGACCCAACCGTGCGTATTCGCGGTATCGGTTCATTCGGTAGCACCGCACCACTTTATGTGATCGATGGTGTACCAATGGGAACAACCATTCGCGACTTCTCGCCAAACGATATCGAAACACTCCAGATCTTGAAAGATGCTTCTGCCGCTGCTATCTACGGTTCACGTGCTGCTAACGGTGTGGTAATCATCACTACCAAGCAGGGACAGAAGAACCAGGCAATGAAGATTGACTACAGTGGATACGTTGGATACGACCAGGTACAAAAGGACGTATATGATGTAATGGATGCCTACCAATATGCTGATTACGTTACCATGGCCTATGGCAATAGTGGCATGGATGTTCCGGCTGGATACGATCCGACAAGCACAAAATATGTTGATCCAAACGAAGTGAATACAAATTGGTTTGAAGAGGCATTTAAAACAGGCGAGCGCCAGAACCATAACATCAACCTATCGGGTGGTGGTGCAAATAACACTTACAACGTTGGTCTAGACTATTACAAACAACAAGGAACAATGGTTGGTGCCGGACCGAACTTCGAACGTTACACAGCCCGTGTTAACAACTCGATGGATGTCAAATTTATCAAGATCAAAACCAACGTGGTTTATAGCCACAGTGATCAGGATAACATGGCGCTTAGTAATGCGAACGAGTATGTGCAGGGTTTATACGGTGCACAATATCCGGTGATGGCTTCGGCGCTGATCACACCTCCAAGTATCAAAGCTTACGATGAATCAACCTGGGTGCTCGACGATAAGATTTCGGCTGCGTCAGAATACAGCTACGACTCCTACGGTTTCGGTACTTATTATGATGATGTTCATGGCGACCTGCGTCTGACGAACGTTTTGCTGACTAACAGCTTGCTGAAACGGAATTCGAAAGTTGACCGCATCGTTGCTACCGGTTCTGTAAATGTTGACTTTATGGAGATGCTAAAAGTCAACAGTAAGAACCATAAGTTGTCCTACAATCTGAACTTGTCGCAAAGCAAAACCTTTGTGAAGAACCTGACTTTCGTACCTGCATTTATCCAGAGTACAACAAACTACTTGTCAAAGAGCAACGAGGTACTGACACAACAGACTGTTAACTACAGCGATGCGCTTGTTGAAAACACATTGAATTACGAAGGTGTATTCGGTCGCAATAATCTTAGTGTTGTTGTTGGTCAAACATTTGAACGCAATTACACTTACATCCTTACCGGCACAGGTCATACCTTGTCTGAACCCTACTACCTGCATTTGGATAATGCTGAAGAAAAATCATCCTCAAGTTATGAGGAAGAAAGTTTGATGGCTTCTTATATCGGCCGTATCAACTATAATTTCGATGAGAAATACCTGCTTTCCGCAACTGTTCGTCGCGATGCTTCGAGCCGCCTTTCATCTGCCGACCGCGTGGGCTGGTTCCCTTCCGTTTCTGCAGGCTGGCGTTTGGAACGTGAAAACTTCTTCCCGGTTGCCGAATCAACAATCAACCTGTTCAAACTTCGCGCCAGCTACGGTGAGTTGGGAAATATCTCCAACCTTCCAGCGTACGGTTACACGGACACGATGTTGAGAGGAAACTACACTTATAGCTTTGGCAACAATAAAGTTACCGGTTCATCTATTTCAAACTACGTGAACGAAGTGTTGATGTGGGAAAAGAAGAAAATGCTTGATTTAGGACTCGATTTGGCGATGTTCAATAATAAGTTGGAGTTCACGCTGGGCTACTACAAAGCGATCTCTGAAGATCTTCACTATGATGTTGCGGTTCCGGCAGAGGCTGGTGTTACCAACACAACTGTTACAATGAACGCTGCAACCATGGAAAACTCAGGTTTTGAATTCCTGGCTGCTTATCACAACCGCGAACACGCCGTTAAATTTGATATCTCGGCTAACTTATCAACCCTGGCCAACAAAGTAACCAAGTTAGGTGTGTTGGATAACCCGATTACAAGTGGCTACTGCCGCACCGAAGTAGGTCGCGAAGTGGGTGAATTCTACGGATTGATTTCAGAAGGTATCTTCCAGTCACAATCAGAGATTGACAACAATTATAACGAAGCAGGCGAATTAGTAACGCAGGCAGGAGCACAACCGGGTGATGTGAAGTACAAAGACGTGAACAACGATGGTGAAATTACCCTTGCCGGTGACCAAACATTCCTTGGAAGCGGTCTTGGAAAAATCCACTACGGCTTGAATGTTCGCGCTGAATGGAAAGGTTTCGACCTGAGTGTTGCCACTTACGGAGCTGCAAATTTCAAAGCAGTGGATTTTGTTGACGTTACTTTGCGTGGTTCATACGGTGCACTCAACAAGAGCGTTGATTTGTTGAATGCCTGGACAACGGAAAACACAACCACCAATGTGCCCCGCGTTGCCTACAAAACATCAAGCGCGATTACCAACGATTTGTTTAGCCAACGTTTCATTCAAAATGCGTCATACCTGAAAATAGCCAATATCGAAGTGGGCTACAACTTCCCTGATAAATGGTTCGGAAGTTATATTCACGGCGTTCGGATGTACGCTTCAGCTCAAAACGTAACTACATTCTCGAAATACAAAGGTTACAACGTTGACTTCGCCGGCGGTACAATGACTCCTGGTTACAACTATGCTTCGTATCCAACGCCACGTACCATCATGTTCGGTGTAAACTTGTCATTCTAAATTCAAAATCTAAAAATTGGGTAACAATATGAAACGTTTAAATATATTTCTAGCAATACTGGCGCTTATCGGAGGCTTGGTTTCCTGCGATGACCAGCTTGATGTTACAAATCCGAACGCCCAGGGAACTTACGATTTCGGCGATACCGAGTCGGAGTTACAGGAGGCTGTTATCGCCTGCTACAACCGTATTCGCCTCGAAGGTACTTTTGCCCGCGTTGGTTATACAATGGATGCCGTGCGTGGCGACGAAGTATGGAACTCATCTCAGCAGTGGTATATCAACTACGACAACCTGAACTCTCCGGGGACTATCGAAATCGGTGACCTGTGGATGTGGCGTGATAACTACCATGTGGTGAACCGTTCGAACCTGGTATTGTCTAAGGTTGAAGGTGTTGAAATGACGGAAGAATCTTACAACCAGATTAAAGGTCAAGCGTTGTTCCTTCGTTCATTGGCTTACTATAACCTGGCTACTTATTATCAAACTGTTCCGCTGTTTACTGATTATTCAGACTATTCGGATATCAATACGATGTTCGCAGCCAACTCTACTCAAGACGAGGTGTTTGACCTAATTGAAACAGATCTGACCCAAGCCATGGAAATGTTGCCATCGCGCGACGAAGGTGGCGAGTGGGCTCAAGGTCGTGCCACTTGTGGTGCTGCAGCCGGATACTTGGCTCGCGCGTTGATGTTCCGTCATAAATTTACCGAGGCTTACGCGGTATTGAAAGATATCATTGCCGGTAAATACGGTCATTACGAATTGACTGCCGACTATGGTGATAACTTCAGAGAAGGTTCAGCCTACGAAAATAACAAAGAGAGTCTGTTTGAAGTACAATTTTTGGATTACGGAACAGGTGGTACAGACGAAGAATGGACTCCGGTAAACATTAGCTCGGAAGCCACTCAGGGACACGCCGTTGAAAGTAACTATGCTTCGCAGGAGTTGGGTAGCTGGGGCGACTTAGCCGGTTCACCATGGTTGTACAACCTGTTTATCAAAGAAAAATGTACCGATGGCCGTCTTGATCCTCGTTTGTACTGGACTCTGGTTACATACGAATCTGAATACGATGTTTATACCGGGATTAAAACAGCGGCTTATCCAGACGGAGATCCTCGTTCCAACACTGTTTACCAACAGGAAATGACCAAAACTCCGTTGTCGAATAATTCGCAAGGTGGTATTTCTATCGCGAAATTCACCAATGCACGCAACAACATTTACAGCTCGATTACAAACGGTTTGCACTGTGGTGTTAACCTGCGGCTGATGCGTTACAGCGACGTTTTACTGCGCGCTGCTGAATGCGAAAATGAAATCAATGGCCCCACTCAAACAGCGATCAATTACATTAATGAAGTACGCGAACGTGCAGCTCTGGACGATCTTCAATTGGCTGACTTCCCGTCAACTGATGCCCTGTTCGAACAAATTGCAAACGTTGAACGCCCGAAAGAATTCGGTTGCGAAAACGGACGTGGTATCGACCTGCTGCGTTGGGGATTCTTCTACGATTCAGCTCGTCTGAATCAATTGGTTGAACATGGTTATTACGTACTTGATGGTACAGCGAATACCGATGAGCTTACTGCTGAAACTGCAAGCGGCTCGTCGTTCCAATACTATTACAAGGGACATGAATATTTCCCAATCTATCAATCAACATTAAATGCCAACCCGAATTTGGTGGGTAACTCGGCAAATAATAACGAAGATAACGGACCTGCCTTCTTCGAAAAAGGTTATTCTGTTCATCCGGTGGTAGATTAGAAACCATTCTCTGAAACCGGGGACTTCCTTGGCGGCACATCTTTTGAATGTTGCCAGGGAAGTTTCTTAAACTTTAAACATTTAAGGCATGAAACTAAAGTATTTACTGATTTTATCAATCAGCATAACTGCTCTCACATTTGTAGGGTGTAAAGATGATATTGATGATGATGATCCGGGCGGGGGAGGAGATCCTGGCACCGAAACAGATTTTACGATTCCAACATATGACGATGACTACTCAGCGATAGCATCGTGGTCAAACCGCAGCGATTGGAACCTGGCGAACACGCACGATCCGTCGGTAGCCTATTATGATGGCTATTATTACATGTACGGTACCGATGCGTCCTATGGCAACGAGGCAGAAGGACACGGCCATTTTCAGGGCAAGCGTTCAAAAGATTTGGTGAACTGGCAATGGGTTGGCGGTCCTTTTTATGATCCGCCTTCATGGGTAGCCGATTCGCTCAATGCCATTCGTTTGCGCATGGGACTGGATGCTATTGCCGAAAGCAATATATCCTATGGCTATTGGGCACCGGTCGTACGCAAGGTCAACGTCGGCGGACAGGACATTCTGCGGATGTACTACAGCGTTGTAATCTTTAACTATATTGAAACAGGCGGCACCAGCTTTGATGGAAGCTGGAGTGAACGTGCCTTTATCGGCATGTGCGAATCAACCGACCCTGCCGGAGCAGTCTGGACAGATAAAGGATTTGTTACCAGCTCTTCATCTGATCGCGGCTTGGACTACAGTCGTTCCAGTACATCTGATTGGAGCGCTTATTTCTACTACAACGCGATTGACCCGACCTATATCGTCACTCCGGAAGGAAAACACTACCTGATACACGGTTCGTGGCATAGCGGCTTCGCTTTGTTGCAACTGGATGCGACGACAGGTAAACCGCTGAATGCATTAGGTAACCCCTGGGCAAGCAGTACAAGTGAGCTGACGGCCCGATATGGAGAGCGGGTTGGTACACGCACCGATGGTTCGCGTTGGCAGGGTAGTGAAGCGCCCGAAGTTATTTACAAAGATGGTTACTACTATTTGTTTATGGCTTACGATGGCTTGGATGTACCTTATAATACGCGTGTGGTACGAAGTGAAAATATTGAAGGTCCGTACCTCGATATCACGGGACGTAACTTCACAAACGGACGCGGTGATTGCTATCCGATCGTAACTCATCCTTATAAATTCAATTTAAGCTACGGCTGGGTCGGAATTGCTCACTGCTGCATTTTCCAAAAGGAAAATACAGACGAGTGGTTCTACATGTCGCAGGGTCGATTACCTGCAAATGTTGGAGGTAATGCCTACTCTAATGCGATTATGATGGGACATGTACGCCGCATTGTTTGGTGTCCTGCTTCGGCCAGTGAACCTGATAACTTGTGGCCAATTGCCTTGCCCGAACGTTACGCCGCTGTACCCGATTACGGCACAATCACCAAAGACTCGCTCATTGGAACATGGGAACACATCAACCTGGCATACAATTACGGCCAGCAAGATGCTGCGACTTCGTTGACACTGAAGTCTGACGGTACCATGTCGGGAGCATTAACCGGTAGCTGGAGTTACGATGCAGCCAAAAAGCAACTGACATTGGGCAACGTAATTGTTTGCGTTGAACGTGAGGTTGACTGGGAAGCAAGTCCACGGCGCGTGACGTTCGTTTATGCCGGAACAGAGAAGTCGCTGAATGCAACCTATTGGGGCAAAATGTCAAAATAATATTAACAAGAATGCAACGACATATGAAAGCACTTAGAACTTTTGTATTTGCCCTTCTTGGGTTGGCGATGGGAGTACAGGCGCAGGCACAATCTGTTATTGTGCACGACCCGGTGATGATTCGCGAAAATTCGACCTATTACTTGTTTGCAACCGGTATGGGGATCGATGTTTGGTCCTCGAAAAATATGGTAAACTGGGAGAAGGAAAAGGCGGTTTTCGAATCGGGTCCTCAATGGGCGATGGATGCAATCCCCGGTTACAAGGGGCACATTTGGGCACCTGATATTTCCTATCACAACGGACAGTACTACTTGTACTACTCGGTTTCGGCCTTTGGCAAGAATACTTCCTGCATTGGCGTTGCGACCAATAAAACACTTGATCCGGACGATCCGGAATTTAAATGGGTGGATCACGGTAAAGTTGTTCAGTCAGTTCCGGGAAAAACTGATTGGAATGCGATTGACCCGAACCTGATTCTGGATGATGATGGTACACCGTACCTCTTCTTTGGCTCATTCTGGGATGGATTAAAACGGGTAAAACTGAACAACGATTTATTATCGGTTGCTGAAGATATTTATTCAATCCCAACCGTGGCATCCCGTAAAGGTGCCAAAGCGGATTCGGACGAAATTTCGGCTGATGCCGGAGCAAATGCCATTGAGGCTCCTTTTGTATTTAAAAAGGGAGACGACTACTACCTGTTCGCATCGATTGATTATTGCTGCAGGGGTGTGAAAAGTACCTACAAGATGATCGTTGGTCGTTCGGAAACGCTCACCGGTAATTTCAAAGATAAAGATGGGAAAGATATGGCTCACGGAGGAGGAAGTGTTGTGCTGAAAGGAAACGAAAACTGGCATGGCGTAGGACACAATGCGGTTGTTCGGTTCGACGGCAAAGACTACCTGGTTTTTCACGGCTACGATGCAAACGACGGGGGACATCCGAAATTGCTGATTCGTGAGATCAACTGGGATAAAGACGGATGGCCGGTCGTTCACTTTTAACACAGACAATGATCTCATCTGTTTTTTAAACTAAGCTCGACGATCTTATTTAAAAGAGAAATTCCAGGTTGGATAGCCAACCTGGGATTTTCTATTTACTAATTTGTTGTAACCCCAAAAACTTTTTAATTCAAATGAAGAAGTGCCATTAATTCTTTTTGATACAGTGGCTTCAATTCATTGACAATTTTCTGTGATTTAAGATTGCCATCCATAGCCTCCTCCCGTTTTGTCATATAATATTGAAACGAGAAATTCAGCATCTCATCAATATGTTGGTCTTTATACGGATGGATGTAATGAAGAAGCTCTGTACTCCGTTTTAAACTCTTGTAAAATAACTCGTCTTCTTTTTCATTTCGTACCCCCATGGCAGCCAGTTGGTGTACGAACCTGTATAGTTTGCGGAATTCTTCCAGATCAATTTTCTTCTCAACGGAATTCCCTTTTAAATTTACATTTCTCATAGCGTATAACTTTAACTTAACCTTCGGTAACATTTGCTTAACAAACATATGACAAAATGTTATTTCTCCTACCGTGAGAGGGGATGTTAAAGAATATACTTAAGCATTTTTAAGAAAAAAAAGGGCATTCCGAAGAATACCCTTTAATGCACGTATGTTTTTAAAAAGTTTTTTATTGCAATTGCACTAAAACAACAGATTTTGCCGGAATTTCAATGGTCAGTTTTCCGTCTTTTGGCTTTTTCACTTCGAATGATTGTAGGTTCACTTTTTCAGCTTGCCCAAAATCATTGTAGTCGTTCATGTTTTTTGAAGTGACAATCTCTCCGCTTGCTGTTTTCACCGACGTGCCTGCCAGGTTCAAATCGATTGTTTCAGCTTTGTTCGGGTTCAGGTTACACATGGTAATCGATACAACTCCATCTTTCTCTGAGGCCGAAGCACTGATTGCCGGAATTTTTTGACCATCCACTTCGTAATCTTCGCACTTCAAATCCATCGGAATCAATTCTGCATTCTGGTGGACGGCGTACATTTTAAATACAAAATAAGTTGGAGTGAGCACCATTTGATCGTCTTGAGTTAAAATAACCGATTGCAATACATTGACCATTTGGGCAATGTTGGCCATTTTCACGCGATCGGAATGGTTGTTGAAAATATTGAGGTTGACACCTGCGACCAAAGCATCGCGCAAGGTATTTTGCTGGTATAAAAATCCGGGATTCGTTCCTTCTTCAACGTTGAACCAGTCGCCCCATTCGTCAACAATCAACCCAATTTTTTTATCGGGATCGTATTTGTCCATAATGGCGGAGTGTTTTGTAACCAGTTCATCCATTCTCAATGTTCTGCTCAAAACGGCAAACCATTCTTTTTCGCCAAAGTCGGTTGCCGAACCTTTGTCTTCCCAAGCGGTGGTGAAAGTGTAATAGTGCAGGGAGACGCCTTGTACCAGGTGGCGGTGGCGCGTTGTCTTTTGCATGACTACCTCCATCCAGTTATAGTCGGCAACATTGGGCCCGCCTGCAATGCGGTACAAATCGCCATGGCAATAAGTGGCAAAACGGTTATATAAGTCTGAGTAGTACTCGGGAGTCATGTTGCCGCCGCAGCCCCAGTTTTCGTTACCGATTCCCCAGAATTTAACATCCCAGGGTTTTTCGCGTCCGTTCTTTTTACGCAGGTCGGTCATTGGGCTCACGTTCGACGAAGTTACATATTCAACCCATTCGGATGCTTCCTGAACGGTACCAGAACCAACATTGATATTGACATACGGCTCGGCGCCGATTAGTTCGCAAAAGTTGAGGAATTCATGTGTCCCAAAGCTGTTATCTTCGGTAACGCCTCCCCAGTTTACATTGACAATTGAAGGGCGGTTCTGGCGAGGGCCGATGCCGTCTTTCCAGTGGTAGGTGTCGGCAAAACATCCTCCGGGCCAGCGGAGTAGGGGAATGTGCATATCTTTTAACGCACCCACAACATCTTCGCGGTAGCCTTGAATGTTGGGGATGGAAGAGTCCTCGCCAACAAAAATACCACCGTAGATACAGCGTCCGAGGTGCTCTGCAAAATGTCCGTAGATTTCTTTACTGATTGTTGTTTTTGCTGCTTCAGTATCCAGGTTGATGGAGTTTTGGGCTGATACACCCATTCCCAAAAACAGGGTTGCTGCCAGCAGCAGGCTTTTGTTTTTTTTCATGATTTAGTTATTGAATGATCTTTCAAATTTAATAAAAGTAAGTAATACCTTTATCGTTTGTGTTTTAAAACTTCATCATCGGAATTGTGAAAGTCATTTAAAACAAAAGGCCCGTTACCTGATTTGTAACGAGCCTTTCTAGCTCACCAATGTGGCTTGCTGCTATCGTAGTGTAGTTATTGGGCTGTGCCTCCCTGGTTTTGGCTTTCAATAATTGTGCTCACCAGGCCATAGAGATAAACTTCCAGGTTACTGTAACTTGTAACCAGGTTGTTTTTGTTTCCGTCTGCCGGATCTGCCGGATCCAGTTTTTTGCTGATCTCCCAGTCATCGGGCATGCCGTCTCCGTCGGTATCGGTCAATGCCGTTCCCGACGACAATGTCGGCCATCCACCCACAGCGGTCTGCGTGTCGATCAGTCCGTTGGTACTTCCGTTGCCACCATCCAAGTAGGTCGGTGTTCCAGAGCTGGTTTCGCTGGTGATTCGGGTGTCGATCGGATCCCGACTCAGGCTGGCACCGGCGTAAGCCAGCACTTTACTGTAAGCATCGGTTGCCGAGTGGGTGGTAATTTCCGGAGGTGATACTTCTTCTGTCAACTTTAAATCGCTCAGTGTTACTCCCGGCGCTAAAGTTGAAAATGTGCTGTGCATATTCACACCTAACCAGTTGTCTGCTGTATTCGCACTGCTTGCCGTCAGCACGTTACCGGTGATGTAGAATTTACCGTAAACGCCTGCTGGTTGCGAGTTGGTGCCACCATCGGGATAAGGTTGAATAATGCGCCCTTTGTTTGAGCTGGCAGGGCCCGCTTTGTAATAATTGTTGATCAGGTTGTACGAGCCACCTTCGGCTGCATAGGCAGTGTTTCCGCCCCAGTTAAACAGCACATTGTTCCGGAAATCGACGATTTCTTCGTCGGGTTTATTCGAGTAGCGGCTACCGCAAAAACGGGGATTGCGGCTGTCATTGTGAGCCAGTAGGTTGTGGTGAAAAGAGGCCTTTTTGCCACCCCAGATCCCGCCGTAACCGTGCGTACCTTTGTCGTGCACCGAGTTACGCAGACTTTCAGCCAAAATACACCATTGCATGGTAAAGTTTGAGTTGTCGTAGAACGATGAAACTTCGTCGGTGCTCCAGCTCATACTGCAGTGGTCAATAATAATGTCTGATTGGTTGCGTCCCCAAATAGCGTCATTCTCCGTTTTGGTCTCGTCGCCCAAGCGGAAACGCATAAAACGAATAATAACGTTGCTGGCATTCACAACCACCGTGTAGTCCTGGATACAGATGCCATCGCCGGGAGCTGTTTGCCCCGCGATCGTTAAATCGCCGTTGGTAATTGTCAGGTTCGATTTTAGTTTGATGTTACCCGAAACGGCAAAGACAATGGTTCGCGCTCCTGTTTGGTTCACGGCGTAGCGAAGCGATCCGGATACACCAGTATCTTCAAGCGTGGTTACATAATAAACCTTTCCTCCGCGTCCTCCGGTGGTATATTTCCCGTATCCTTCGGCTCCCGGAAATGCCGGACCATCAATTGGGCCTGTGATTTCCTCCTCTTCATCATCCGGTAGAGTGACTTCCTCGTTCTCATTCTTTGAACAGGAAACTATAAACATCAGCAGTAGTGCGAAAAATAATACAGTTCTTAGATTCATTGATAGTTGTGTGTTTATTTAAAGTTGATTTTTTCCACCCGTTGAAAGGCAGGGAGGATTACAAATCGGCGGGCGAAAATAAGCTTTTCATTCCTATTTGCGGTTCTTAAAAATGCTTCGTTTGTTTATTGATTTGCGATCATAATTTTTTGGCTAAGCCAGTTGTTTTCTTCATCCAGAATCCGAATGATGTACACGCCGCTTAATTGTTTTGAAAGTTGTATATATATCGGATTCCCATTCGGCTTTTGAATTAGCTGCTTTTTCCCGGTAATATCGAACAGTTCGACCTGTCGTATTTTCGAATCGTGTTGTAGATTCAATTGGTTGGTTGAATTGTTGAAGTAGGCTATAAATGTATCCTGTTGTTTTTGCAATGTGGTTAGGCCTGTGGAAATGTCAGTTGTATTTTGGTTTTCCACAATGTCAGCAACCAGACTATTAATATAGACTTCAATATTGGGATAAATTCCGTCGACAGATTTAAGCTGGGCATCGTTGGCATCGTTTGGGTCGAGGGAATTTGCATTCTCCCAGTCGTCTGGCATACCATCTAAATCCGTATCGGTTCGAGCTGGTAGAGAATTCAGTACCGGCCATCCGCCGACAGCTGTTTGGGTATCAATAATGCCGTTCGTACTACCGTTTCCACCGTCCATATAAGTTGCGTTTCCGTTTTTAACGTCGCTCAGTACCCTGGTATCAACAGCATCGCGGACAAGACTTGCACCGCCATATTGAAGAATTTTTGCATAGGCGATTTCTGCTGTTTGTGTGGTCACTTCTCCGAACGGATGAGGGGCATCGAGTTTCATAGCAGCTTTGTCCTCATCGGAAACTGTACCGTATTTGCTGTGATACTGGTTGTAGACTCCGTAAGTCCAGTTGTCGCTGGTTGCCCGTTCCGACGCTGTCATGACATTCCCGTCAATGTAAAATTTTCCCCATTGGTCGTACACGGCTGTTCCTTCAACCGTGTTTTTGTCGATTGCGATAATTCGCTCCGTTTTTGCGGTGGCGGGTCCCGGTTTATAGTAACAATTTACAATGTTCACATTCATGCCTTCTGCACCGTAGCAGCTGTTATTGCCCCAGTTGTAGATGACGTTATTTCGAAGGTCTACGTTATCGGTCAATGCAAATATATCGCCGGCATATTCGCCCAAGCGAGGATTTCGGCTATCATGGTGTGCCAGTAAATTGTGGTGAAACGAAGCATTTTTACCACCCCAAACGCCACCGTAACCGTGCGCTCCTTTGTCGTGAACCGAATTGCGTAACGATTCGGAAATGATGGACCATTGCAGGCTGAAGTTCTCGTTCTGGTAAAACGAGACACATTCATCGGTGGACCAGCTCATGGAACAGTGGTCGACGATGATGTTTTTATGGAATCGTCCTCCCAAGGCGTCAGCTTCCTGTTGTGCGGCATCACCCATCCGAAAACGCATGAAGCGAATAATGATATTGTCGGCACTGGTTACCACTGGATAGTCGCGAATGGTGATGCCATCGCCAGGAGCTGTTTGCCCTGCAATTGTAATGTCGGGATTGGTGATTTTAAGTTCTGATTTTAGTTGAATGGTTCCCGAAACCTGGAAGATCACGATACGTGCACCCAACTGTTCAACCGCATAACGTAGTGACCCCGGCAGGGAGTTATCTTCGAGATTTGTTACGTAGATGACGCGACCACCGCGGCCACCCGTCACATATTTCCCATGTCCCTCCGCCCCCGGAAAAGCAGGGAGCTGTTCCGGTTCTTCAACTTCGGTGTTTCCAACGTAGATTGTACCTGCACCTTCGAAGTAATCCGGATTCGAAGTGGCCGAAAAACTTCCTTCAGTATAACTGGTGCCGTTTAAAATGAATTCCTGTACAAACACATTGGAGGTGAGCTTCGCTTTCGAACTGCCAAGCAGATCCATTGTCAGTTTGTCGCCTGCGCAATTTTCATTGGCAAAAATCACCCGATTGTTTTTATCGGCGACGATTTTCCCTGCACCAAAGGCATTGGCAACTTTACCTTCAATTTCGGTGATGTAGTTTTCACTGGGGTATTTCTTACTTCCGGAGCTGAGGTTCCAGACTCCCGTAAAGTTGCTGTTATCTCCATTCAATACCAATGTGCCGGTATTGACGGTGCCTTTTCCGTTGTTTATTGGCGTAATGGTGTCGGTTCCCGAAATCGGCCCCCCCAGCGTAAGCGCACTTCCGGCAGAGTTGCCACTCTCCATAGTCAGTTCGATGTCGCCGTTCAGCGTTAGCGGGGCATTTAAGCTCATACCTGTTCCGCCTGTGTTGTAATTCAAATTGGTTGCGTCGTCCATGGTGATGGTTCCGGTGGCGGAATGGTCTCCCCGCATGCGAATATTACCGGGAGCGTGGATATTCAGATTGGCCGGAAACACGGTCGAGGTGGTTTCTATTTGAATGGAACACTCAACCGTTTCACCGGCTTCGGGCATTAATGCCGGGGTGAAGTTGCCCGGTTCATCCCAGGTTCCGCTAATGGCACCGGTGAACGTAAATACGTCTGGTCGGCCAACCAATACGGATCCGGTTCCGCTGATTAGATCAGGAGTCGTTGTTGAATTGTATGTGCCAACCGCCTGCATCGATCCCTCAATGAAGAATTCACTTGTTGTTAAAGTGGCATTCAGAGATAGTTTCGCCCCGGTTTGTACAGACAAGCTTGATGTTGGCAAAAAGGCATTGTTGTTTGAGACGATCAGCTCTCCGGTAGAACTTACTTGAAGATCACCTTTGCCGAGTGAAGAAGCCGTTGCTCCTTCAAGTTGACCTTCTTCCACCAGGATCGCTCCGCTAAAAGCTGAATTGTCAGCATTTAGAATCAGTCTTCCAGAGCCTTGTTTTATGAGTTTGTGCACACCGGTTAGCTGTGCATCGAGCGTCAATGTGCCCGCGATATTGAAAATGACAGAATCTTTAGTTGCAATTTTCCCACCGAGCGTACCCGCTGTGGCTGTTTGAATTTTCCCACCGTTGACCGCCATATAATTTACGGTGTTCACTCCGCTAACGAAAAGTTTGGTAGTGTCGTTGAGGTTGAGGTCTGCACTAAAGGTTCCTCCGTTCGCTTCGATGGTGTCTTTCCCGCTCACAGTTGCTAATTCGCCTGCGGCTGGCGTGCCTTCGGGATTCCAGTTACTGGCAGCAAGCCATCCTAAATCAGTGCCAGTGCCGATCCATTCATAACTGGTCACCAGAGGTGCTTCAGCTGTTGGATCCCAATTGTCGATGCCGGCTAAGACTTTTTGTGCCGTATAGTTTTCGGCTTCACTGGTAGTGAGTGAGCGCAGTCCGACCCAGGCAGCACGTCCGCTCATATCTGCTCCGGCTCCGGTATTTAGGTATTCGTAAAGGTGAAGGTCGGTACTTGTTGAGGCGTAGTCCATATTCCAGGTGTCGCCCCAGCCTTCGGGATTAATCATTTCAGTCATTTGGCAATAGAGCCAGGCAACTTTGGGGTAGTTATGCCAGGGACGGCCCAAGCGGATCAATTGTCCATCGTCTCCTGCGCGGGGACTGCCAGATGCATACGTGACATTGCAGTTCGAAAATACAAATCCGTAGGTCTGGCTTTGAGCCGTTGAAGGCGCTGTAATCCAGCCTCCGCCATAACTTCTTATTTCACAAGCTTCGAAAAAGGCAATTCCGCCGCCGTAAATATAGTCTGTTCGTCCGCTGATAAGGCAGTTTTTAAAATAGCATCGCTTTCCATCGTTCCAAAACCAAATGGTGTCTTGGTAACCTAACAGATTACAATTGATGAAAATGTTTTTATCGCCTCTGATTGTCAGTGCCTGTGCTTGTCCAACCGGTCCGGCCGTATTCCGGATGGTCATATTTTCGACTTTAAAATTATCCGCTAAAACGGTGAGCGTAGCAGACGATGTGATATTGTCGCCCGTCCACAAAGCTACGTCTTCCGTTGGGCATTTCCCGGCGGAGCAGTCGTAGATGTGATAACTAATAATTGTTTCGTCACGGCTTTCACCAATTAATGCAATATTCTTCTTTTCAGAGGGGACAATGAGTTTTTCAGTGTTGTATGTGCCGCGTTTTATATAGATCGTAGTAGTTCGGTCGCTGTTGTTGGCAACAGCATCAATGGCATCTTGAATTTTCGTGAAGTCGCCGCTGCCGTCGAGTGCAACGACAATGTCTGCGTTACCTGCAGTCACTTGCGCCGGCGTGGTCGAGCTTACCAAAAGCAATGACAATAACAAAACAGTAAAGCAAAGGAATTTCATTCTTTTACAAGTTAGGTTTCAATTCAATATCCGTATCGAATTCAGATAAGTCTAGTTCCAGCAGAATGACTGGTAAGAGTAAACTTGCTTCGTACAATAACTAGTCGTAATGAAGCAAAGCAACCGGAAGATTGGTGCTGCAGAAAGGAAAAAGAACCTGAAGTCCCGTCCTTTTATAAGGGTTTGGGACTTCAGTTCTTTGTTTGAAAATGTTCGTCTAATTAAAAACCAATTTATCTAAAACTTAAAATCAGAATTTGCAGTCTACCACCAGCGAGAATCGCCAATTTTATCTTTCAGTCTGGAATCCGTCACAGTGTAGTCGTTATCGTTAACATCTCCGAAAATTTCGGCTGCTGTTTCAGTCAGTTGTGTCGATTCGATTGGAGCAACATCTCCGGTCGGCACACCATTGGCATCAACGTTGTAAGTCCAAACACAATCGGAAGTGCGGTAATTGTTCTGGATTTTTATTGTTGAAGAAGCGCTTCGATAGCCGTTGAGCGTTTCTGCAGCACCGGGTCCGAATATACAATTGGAGATTTCGCCTTTCTCTGTCAACGGATGATTTTTCAAATCGAAAAGGTACGTGCCTGTAGTCCCTCCTGATTTATAAATTGTCAGGTTGCTTGCAACAAACGACTGAAGCGGATTGGATGCTTTATCGGCACGAACAATCAAGTAAGTATGAGAGATCGTCGAATTGGTCAGCGAGATGGAATTCGTAATTACACCGCTGTTGTCGAGGTTAACAACGCCATAACCCGAAATAGAGTCGATAAAACAATTATTGAATGAAATCGCTTTTACGGTCGCACCGGTTTTAATCCGGAGTACACCACGTTTATAGCGAATATCGCAGTCTTCAAACAACAAAGAATCGAGGCTTGAACCGGAACCGGAGATGTTCATCACATAGGTTCCTCCATAGTTGCTGTCGGTTGTTTTTGGTTTGTTTGGGTGATCGGTGAAAGCCAGTGATTCGAAATAAACGTTGCCCACAGTCGCTGATGCCGGTAGGTCGAAGTTGCCGTTTACTTCGATAATTGCTTTTCCGTTGACGGTATATCCGGTCACCAGACTGAACGGCGAAGTAATGCCAATACCACCGCTAAGCTCGTATTTTGTACCGCCCGAGAGAACGATCGTAACGCCATTCGGATAGTCAATGGCTAACTGATCGAAGAATGTTTGATTGAGCATGCTGTAACTTTCTTCATCCGAGTAACCGCGCAAATCGAGCACGTCGCCGTCGAAAACCTGAGGAGCGATTGTCGAGAAGCTTTTCTTACCTTGGTATCCGCCATCCAGATAGGCTTTTACAACGTAATCACTTTCAGCAGTCAAAGCCTTAATAATAACCTGCTTGTCGGTATTGTTGGTCTCGGTTAAAACAACCGTTTTGAAAACAGTATCAGCACTCATTACAACCAAACTATCGTAGCTAACGTCTGTCCATTTTACTTTAACCTGAGTGTCAATAACATCGCTCGATGTGATGTTTTCCAGTTTTGTCGGGTAATCGGAAGTACGGATAATGTCATTCTCAAAATAGTCCGATTCCAGGGTCTCGCCGATCGACTTAATTCGAATGAAGTAATCGGTATCGTACTCCAGGTTGTCGAATCGGTAGAAGGTTGTATCGGTTTCAACCTCCGACAGGATTGTCTGAAAAGTATCAGTTGACAATTGTAATTGGTAAGAGTTGGCACTGGCATATTTGTCCCACACCAATCTGATCCATGTGCCACCATAGCTTGTGTCGCTGATAATGGGGCGGAATAGTCGATCCGCCATCCCCAGGTCATCGTCTTCTTTACAGCCACTGTAAATTAGTGTGAAAATTATGGCTGCGAGCGATAACCAGCTTATTTTGTTCGTTTTATATTTCATAAGAAGATCTTTTTTCAAATTAATTTTAATCCGTAATTAAACAGCATTTTTTAATTTAACAGGTAACCATCGTTATCCAGGTACTCGCTACTTCCAATGGTGGTGGTTGAGATCGGTAGCACGTACGGAACAGCTGATTGTCCGGTTGGGTCGGTATATCCTCTCCAGCAGCGAACAGTGTAGTCGGCTGAATCGTAAGTGCGTTCGCCGGTTGTTGCATCGTCGGTGTATTTGTACAAGCTACGCGACCAGTTTGCACGGGCATAGGCGTTTTCGTTTCCTTCTTCATCCAGATCTTCCACATCAACAATTGTTTCGGGCACGTCGTCCGGACGATACTTGACATTTAAGAAGGTAATTTCGCCATTTGCCTTGCGGTAGTACAGGTAATTCGCATAATCGGCGTACTGGGCAACATCCGGATTTTCAAGTTCCAAATCGAAAGCTGCTTTACCCAGGTTATCCAAAGTGGCTTTGGTTTCAATAATTTTCTTACCGTAGATATTCCAGCGGATCAAGTCAAATTTACGCAGACATTCTCCTCCAAACTCCCAGGAACGTTCGTCAACCAAGGCATCGAAGAAATCATCTTTTGATGACAGGTTATCAACATACTGGTCAACTTTTTCCGATTGTACATCTTCGGGGAATGCTCTTTCACGTACGCGCTTCAGTGCATTCTTTGCAGTTGATGTTGGTCCGTTTAGTTCATTTTCCGCTTCTGCCAACATCAGTAAAACGTCGGAGTAGCGCATCAGTGGCCAGTTAATACCTGTACCTTTAGATGAAGAGGAGCCGGGATCGTTGGTTAACCACAGGCGGTTCCATTTGGCACAGGCCAGCCCCGTTGTACTTTCCACGTAGTTTTTGTCATCGTCGTTTTTGTAGTAGGTGCGGGTAAATGTCGCTTCACGACGCGTATCATCATCATCGAACGAGAAGTAGTAAGTTGGGGTTAAATTGACCTGAATTGTTGATGCACCTTTGGAGCTGCTGTTAACAGTTGAACCAACGCACCAGCCGACATCGCCGCCGTACTGCGCCAGGAAGGCTACTTCGTAGAGCACGTCGTCGTTGGTTGGCGTGTTGAAAACGCATTCGTTATAAAAGATTTCTGCAAAGTCCGAGTTGAGTTCGCGGTCGCTAAGGCTGATCAGTTTTTGACAATAGTCGATGGCCAGCTGGTAATATTCATCCGATGTCCGCGCTGTTTTCTCTGTTCCGTTGTAGGTATAAGTCACTGCCAACGAGTCGTTGCTGCTCACTGGTAAATAGTCATCCGCTCTTTTCATCGTTCCGTCTTGTGTCATTCCATAGCCCGCACGGAAAAGGGCCAAGCGCGCAATCATTCCAAGCGCAAATTCACGATTCATCCGTTCAATTCCATCTGCATATTCATCAGCGAAATACATTCCCTCTTCGCTATCGACCAAATTCTGAATACAAGCGGAGTAGATATAGTTTTTGTCGGTTCTGGGGATATCGAGTTCCATACCGGCTTTTGCAGCTTCATCAAAATAGGGTACATCGCCCCAAAAGTTGCAGAGCAGGAAGTAACGATAGGCTTTCAAGCAATAAGCTTCGCCGAGTATCATTTTCATTTCCGGATCGTCGGCGATAGGACTGGTTTTTGCTCCTTCGATACATTGATTGGCACGGTCAATTGCCAGGTAATTGTTTTGCCATGCTTTGTAAATATCACTGAATCCGGAAAGGTTTTTTCCTTCAAGAGACCAGATGTCGCGGCGTGAACCGTCGGGGTTAGCACTTGGTTGCATAGCTTCAACATCGGTATTTTGCATCCATACGCAGGACATCCGTGAAGTGTACGGGTCTTCGCCAAACAGGGAATAAACCCCGAGGACTGCTTTCTTGGCATCAGCTGTGTTCGAAAAAAGGTAGTCGAAACTAAATGTGGAAGGAGAATCTACTTCCAGATAGTCTTTGCAGCCGGTGAAAGCTATTAATATAAATCCAAGTATTGCAAGGAATTTTGTATTCATTTTGTGTATTCTTTTAGATTTCAAAAGTTAGCTTAGAAGGTTACGTTAACACCAAATGTCCATGACAAGCTTTTGGGGTAAGAGGAATAGTCAACTCCGGGAGTCAAACTGGATGTAGAACTGTTACGTACAGGAGAACTAACTTCAGGGTCGTATCCGGAATAATTGGTCAGCGTCCATACATTATTAACGGTCGTGTAAACTCTAAATCGCTGAATATTGATTTTTCGTGTTAATTGTGACGGAATAGTGTATCCCACAGTGACGTTTTGTAGTCTCAGGAATGAACCGTCTTCTATAGCCCATGAATGCGGAACGGCGGTTGCGTTACCAAATGAGAACGGTGACCACAAGGCTTTTGCATTGTCGCCTTCGTTGATTGCTTTCAACGTTTCGAGGTCGGTTATGATCTCACCTGTCTCGCGGTTCAGGTAAGTATAGCGGTTGTCCACATCCATCATGCTTAACATGTTCGGATAGCTAGTCCGGTATTGCTGAGTTGAAGCGATTTTGTTGGCGTTGTAGATGTCGTTGCCATAAACAAAGTTGAAAAGGACTGAAGCATCGAAACCATAAAAAGTTGAACTCAGGCCGAAACCACCGTAAAAATCAGGCGTTGCGTTACCGATAACCTTTCTGTCGTTGTCGTCAACAAAACCCGAGTTGTCAAGGTCTTTCAATTTAACTGTTCCCGGACGAACTCCGATTCGACCGCCAAGCATACCGATGTTGGCAACTCCGTCCTTCAGAATGTATTCGTCGTTAACTTCGTCGTACGAACTGAAATCGTCGGTTGTGTAATAACCATCGGTCACCCATCCGTAGATCAAACCTACCGGATCGCCAACCCTGATTTTATAGTCATAGTATCCTTTGTTATCAGTTCCTGCCCAACCCGATGCGTAGCTTTGCTCTTCGATACCGGGAGCCAAGCGGTCAACATTCGATTTGTAGAAGCCAAAGTTGAAATTACCGCGCAAGTCGAAATTTTTTCCTTTAATAATGTGTCCTTCCAGTGTCAGCTCAATCCCTTTGGTTGAGGTAGAACCGATATTTTCATACGTACTGTCGTAACCCGGAGCAACAATATTTCTTTTAATCAACAGGTCATCTGCCGAGTTTTTGTAAGCTTCCAAAGTACCGCTCAGGCGTTGGTTGAAAAAGCCAAAGTCCAAACCAATGTTACGGGTGATCGTGGTTTCCCATTTCAGGTTGGGGTTAGGCAACTCGCTGTTTTTCGGTACATAGTAGCTGGCCAGTTGATCTCCAATACCGTAGGCTTTTCGGTCGTCAATTTTGTAGCTAAGTTTATACAAGGTAGAACCGATTTTATCGTTTCCTGCCTCACCATAACTGATTCGAAGTTTCAGGTCGGACAACCAGTTTTCGGTTCCCTGCATAAACGATTCTTTGTTAACACGCCAGGCAATGGCTCCTGCGGGAAAATATCCCCAGCGGTTTCCTTCGGCAAACTTGGTCGAACCATCGGCACGGAAGGTAGCTGTAACGTAGTACTTGTCAGCAAAAATGTAGTTTACGCGGCCAAAGAAGGAGGCTTTGTTGTATTTGTCCGAAAAAGAACTGGAGATCGATGGAACACCTCCGGTAAGCCCTAAATTGGCAAAGATTTTCTCCGGAGATAAGTCGTCGCTGTAATTTGTAGCGTAAATGTCGGTTGCTTTGGTTTGAGAAGAGTTAATTTCCTGCCCAACCATTGCATCGAATTTATGATTTCCGGACGAGAAATCATAAGTAACTGTTTGAGCTTCGCGAAGGCGAATACTTTTTGATTGTTCCCAGTCGATTAGCGGCTCACCACCAACGTATGAAGCATTGCTGGTGTATTTACCCCAGTAGCTTTGGTTATCGTCGAAACCATAAGTGTAACCACCTTCAAGACGGTAAGTTAGACTCTTCAGTATATTCCATGTCAAAGCGCCGGTGAAAGCAAAGCTTTTTTGATTTTTTCTTTTCCAATATTGCGCTGCTTGTTCAGACAGAGTCAGGTTGTTTTTCACCCACTGGTCATACTCGTCATCGGCCAGTGTTCCCGGGTCAATTACAATTTGATCTTCCAATCCGTTAACCGGACCTTTTGTGATTGCATCGGATGTACGAACCTTGTACGTACCACCAGATGTACCAGATCCATTTACCTCTGTATCGGCGATGCGGGCGTTTACATCAAGTCTCAGGTTGTCCCACAGTTGGTGATCTAGTTTGAAGTTGACATTGTAGCGAGTGTAATCGTTGTTCTCCATCAAACCGCCATTCTTTGTGTAGGTAGAGCTCAAAGAGTATTTGGTTTTCTCGGCTCCACCCTGAATGGAGATGTTGTGTTGCTGTGAAAGCACATCGGCACCAAACATGTCGTCTTGCCAGTCGATACCTTTTTCGTATTTGTAAAGATCGAGGTCATCATAAACACCAAAGCGTTTTTCGAAACCTTTGATGCCATCTTCTCCCGATAAGGCTGCAAGCTCGTAGTTCAACATCACATATTCGTAAGGATCCAATACATCCAGTCTGTTTTTCAGTGATTTGGTCTGTAGATATCCGTTGTAGCTAACTTGTGTTTTGCCGCCTTTGGCACTCTTAGTAGTGATAATGATAACCCCGTTTGCACCTTGAGAACCATAAATGGCCGTAGATGAAGCATCTTTCAGAACGTTGATCGATTCAATATCCGTTGGCGCAATGTCGTTGATATTTGAAACAGGGAATCCGTCTACAATATATAATGGTGTGTTATCACCCGTGATTGATCCGCCACCACGAACGCGAACGATGATTTCCGCGTCAGGAGATCCGTCGGCAGTTGTAATTTGCACCCCAGCCAGTCGGCCGCTCAATGCTTCAGCGGTATTACTAACGGGAATTTTACTCAATGTTTCGCCCTGCACCGAAGCAACCGATCCGGTTAAGTCTTTCTTCCGAACTGTACCGTAACCAATGGCAACCACTTCTTCCAAACCGATCGATTCTTCTTCCATGGTTATATTCATCGTTTGCTTGGTTACTCCAACCTCCTGCATTTTCATTCCGACAAATGAAAATATCAGTGTCGCGTTTGCAGGTAAGTCATTCAGCGTATAGTTACCTTCGACGTCGGTAATGGTACCGTTCGTAGTTCCTTTTACCATAACTGTGACCCCGGGGAGTGGAAGTCCGCCGGTATCGATAACCCGACCGGTTACGCTTTTAATGCCTTGTTCTGATTTTACCGGTTTAGGAGTGCCGGGAGTACTCTGTTTCTCCGGGTAAAGAACAATCTGCCGGTTTTTAATGACGTAGCTTGTGCCCGTTCCCTCAAAAAGAGCGTTCAGTACTTCTTCAACTGATTTGTTTTCCAGGTTCATGTCAACTTTGCGTTGTACGTCTATTTTGCTGTCGTTGTACATGAAGAAGTACTCTGTTTGGTCCTCGATTTCCCGAAGTACATCTTTCACAGTGCTGTTGGCCATGTTGATGTTCAGGTTTGCTGCCTGCGAAAAGCCCACCGCCTGCACTGACATGAAAGAGATCAGTAATAGTAGTGTTGTTAGTTTCATAATACGATTTAATCGCAACAGGTCATATAACAACCTGTTGTTGTCACAAAATGTCTTTTTTTTCATAAGTTTGTTTTGCTATTATTTAAATTTTTAAACCTTATTGGTTTTGAAATTTCAGAGGGAAGTGCGCCAACACTTTCCTCTTTGGTTTTAGGCCATACGCTATTCGTTTAGTGATTTTATAATTACTTTATTTCCATTTATTTCGTACCTGAAGGCTGTAGTTAAAGCCATTAACTGGAGCATCTCCCGCAGACTTTCGGTTTTGATTGTCATCGTGTAGTTTTGGGTTTCTTTCATGTCTTTCTCAACTATGAAATCCACGCCGTACCAGCGTTCCATTTGTTTGAGTACATCGGCAAACGGAGTGTTGTCCAACTGTAAGGTTTCTTCTTTCCAAGAGGTGTAGAATTTGGTGTTAACCGAGTTGGTCGACATGGAACCACTTTGGGTATCAATTCGATTTTGTTCTCCCGGGCTCAATCGGCTGGTGGTATTATTGGCTTTGTTGAAAATCTCAACGCTGCCTTCTTCCAGTGTAGTGATCAATTCGTCGTCTTCACTGTATGCACGCACGTCGAATTTCGTACCCAAAACCTGGATATTCGCCGGGTTAGTTTGCACGACAAACGGATGGCTTCTGTCTTTTTCAACTTCAAAATAAGCCTCTCCGTTGAGCTGCAGTCTGCGGTTATTTTTAAAGTTGGCGGCGTAAGTCAGGCTTGAGCCACCATTCAGGTAACCTGCCGATCCGTCGGGCAAATGAAATTGAATGCGCGATCCTTTCGGAGCGTGAATTTCTGCTACCGAGTCGAGAGTCTGATAATATTTAATTCCGGTGTAAAGACTTGCGATGAAAAGCGGCAACATTAAAACAGCTGCAACCCTAGAATACCAGCGGAAGGCCACTTGCTTATAATTCGCAGGTGTGGCATCGTCTTTTTGAATGTCATGATGTATTTTCCGGAGGACATGCCGGAGATCCACTTTCTCGGATGAGGCTTGATTCCAGTGTTTCTCGGATAAGCTAAACAAGGCTTCTTCTTCGAGATCATCCGAAAACCGACGACGAACAAACTGTTCGTCATCCGATGATTGGTTGCGAAAATAATCGTCAATGCGGTCGAGATCCTTTTGTTTCATAAGTTTAGTTCAAGCATCTACATAATGTAATATCCTCGACCTTGTATTTACACCTAATCCGCGGGGTAATTTTTTTTAAAAAAAATGAATGTAGAAAAACAGGAGCCCCAGAAGGTGTTCTTTGGCCAATTCGGCTTTGAGAAATTTTAATGCAGCATGAAGATGATTCTCAGCTGTTTTTTTGCTGATCTCCATTTCTACCGCAATTTCCTGAGCATTCTTTCCTTCCATCCGGCTTTTTAGAAATACAAGGCGTCGTTTGTCGGGCATCCGGTTGATCAGTTGGTTTACGATATCTTTTAGTTCGCGATAGCCAACTTCTGATTGAGTTGTCGTTTCATAGGCCAACGACTGACTGGCATGTTCTAAATAAGTTTCCAGTAAATTTTTAGAGCGGAAGTGTTTTTTTATCTGGTTGAAAGCAATTGTGAAAAGGTAAGATTGAAATTGGTATTCTTCGTTCAGTTGGCTTCGTTTTTCCCAAACTTTTGTAAATACATCCTGTACCAACTCTTCCGCTTCCTCTTTCGATTTTAAATAACCAAAAGCAAAATGATAAAGCTTGGAGCTGTAATGGTCGAATAATTCATTAAAGGGATCAACATCTCCTCTTTTCAAACCTCGCACAAGTTTGTCGATGTCTATTGCTCTCTTCAATCGGCTGGGCTTAATTTGGTTGTTCCCAAATTTAACAAAACAACACAAAGTTTAGCTATGAAATTTCTCATTTTTTTCGATTGCTTATGTTTTGTTGGTTGAGAAACCCACTCCGCTGGCAGATATTCGTTGCGTGGCTCGATTTTTCCTTGTAATGATTATAAATAGCGCATTTTCAGCCTTGTCGAATTTCCGCTGTACTGTAGAACTTTTGAATTTTAAGAAACTGTTTTTCAATTCGATTTGATCTTTACAACTCGTTCCTTGCCATTTTTGCCTCTTGTGTGTTTGTGGTGCGAATCAGTCGGAAGGTGGCTGCTGTGTGACATATCCTTGAAAACTTTAGGCGCTTTGGTTATATTTGTTAGCCTTGCTTCAGAACCAATAAAATCCGTTTGTGCATAGACCAAAGATGTGTGGATTGCAGGATTTTTACGATAAAACCAAAAAACTAATTTGAAATGAAATCTTTTAAAGTGATTGTTCTTGCCAAGCAAGTTCCGGACACCCGGAATGTTGGCAAAGACGCCATGAAAGCTGACGGGACCATTAACCGGGCTGCTTTATCGGCGATCTTTAATCCCGAGGACTTGAATGCCCTCGAACAAGCGCTGCGAATCAAAGAAAACTTTCCCGGAACAACCGTTACCATTTTAACAATGGGACCTGGACGTGCTGCTGAGATTATTCGCGAGGGAATGTTTCGTGGTGCCGACGACGGAATTTTGTTAACCGACCGCGCTTTTGCCGGTTCAGATACCCTGGCTACTTCTTATGCTATTTCTCAGGCGCTGAAAAAAGTGAAAGACTACGACATTATCATCGCCGGCCGCCAGGCTATTGATGGTGATACTGCTCAGGTAGGACCGCAGGTTGCCGAAAAATTGTGTTTGCCACAGGTAACTTATGTTGAAGAAGTGCAAAAAATTGAAAGCGGCAAAATCTTCGTGAAGCGTCGTTTGGAAAGGGGAGTGGAGCTCGTTAGTTGTCCGCTGCCGATGGTTATGACCGTAAATGGTTCAGCGCCTGATTGTCGCGCCCGCAATGCGAAACTGATTATGAAGTACAAGCATGCCAAGACGGTTACCGAGTTGCAGAATTCAAATGAAGACTACCTGCATTTATACAACGACCGTCCGTATCTGAATATTCCGGAATGGACTGTTAGCGACATTGAAGTCGATCATGCGGAGCTGGGCCTCAGTGGTTCGCCTACAAAGGTGAAAACAGTTGAGAATGTGGTGCTTCAGGCTAAAGAAGCTAAAGTGCTCAGCCCGTCTGATGACGACATGGACACGCTGATGCGTGAGTTAATTGAAAGTCATACCATTGGTTAACCGCTAACACGAAAAAATCATGAACAACGTAGTTGTATATTGCGAAATAGAAGACGGTCACGTGGCTGAAGTGAGCCAGGAATTGATGACCAAAGGACGCGGCCTGGCCAATGAGCTAGGCGTAAAACTCGAAGCTGTGGCCATTGGTCACGAGCTCGAGGGAATCGAAAATCAAATTTTCCCATACGGGGTGGATACTGTATATGTAGCCGACGATGCACGTTTGGCTCCTTTTACAACTTTACCGCACACCGCCATTATCGTGAAACTGTTCCAGGAACAAAAGCCGCAAATTGCTTTGATGGGCGCTTCGTCCATTGGTCGCGATTTAGGCCCCCGCGTTTCTTCAGCCCTACATAGTGGGTTGACTGCTGATTGTACCAGTTTGGTTATAGGTAATCACGAAGACAAAAAGCAAGGGAAAACCTACGAGAACCTGCTTTACCAGATTCGCCCCGCTTTTGGTGGTAATATTATTGCAACCATCATCAACCCGGATTGCCGCCCGCAAATGGCAACGGTTCGTGAAGGTGTGATGAAAAAGGAAATTCTCGATCCAAAATACAAAGGGAAAGTAGTTAAACTGGAAGTTGCCAAATATGTCAGCGATGCTGACTTTGCGGTAGAGATCATCGAACGTCACATGGAGAAGAGCAAAGTGAACATGAAAGCTGCTCCGATTGTGATTGCCGGAGGTTACGGCATGGGCTCGAAGGAGAATTTCCAGTTGCTTTTCGAATTAGCTGAAGTTTTAGGTGGCGAAGTTGGTGCCTCGCGTGCGGCAGTTGATGCCGGCTACGTAGAGCACGAGCGCCAAATCGGACAAACCGGGGTGACGGTTCGTCCGAAGCTTTATATTGCCTGCGGAATTTCGGGGCAAATTCAGCACCGGGCCGGTATGGAAGAATCGGCACAGATCATCGCCATTAATACGGATCCTGAAGCACCCATCAATGCGATTGCCGACTATGTAATTACCGGCGACATTGCGGAAGTGCTTCCGAAAATGATCAAGTATTATAAGAAGAACACCAAGTAATTCAACCTAAAACTGTTTGTAATGGCTAACTATTATAATGATAATAAAGAATTGAGATTCCATCTGTTTCATCCTTTGATGGAGAAAATCGTCAAATTGAAGGAACGGAATTTCACAGAAAAAGGAGATTTTGATTTTGCCCCGATGGATCATGAAGATGCCATGGACAACTTCGACAAAGTATTGGAAGTTGTGGGCGAAATTTGTGGCGACATTGTCGGACCAAATGCTGAGTCGATTGACGCGGAAGGGCCACAGGTTGTTGACGGACACGTGGTTTATGCTCGCGGAACTGCAGAAAACATCGAAGCATTGAATAAAGCGGGGCTGATGGGCATGTCGTTGCCGCGCAAATACGGCGGTTTGAACTTCCCGATTGTACCTTATATCATGGCAGCCGATATTGTTTCGCGCGCCGATGCCGGTTTTGTAAACATCTGGGGTTTGCAGGACTGTGCCGAGACCATCAACGAGTTTGCTTCGGAAGAGCAAAAAGAAAAATACCTGACTCGTGTTTGCCATGGTGAAACCATGGCCATGGACTTGACAGAACCCGATGCAGGTTCCGACTTGCAGGCAGTTCAGCTGAAAGCCACCTTCGACGAAAAGTCGGGCAAGTGGATTTTGAACGGGGTGAAGCGTTTCATTACGAATGGTGATGGTCATATTTCGCTGGTGCTGGCTCGTTCGGAACCCGGAACAAAAGATGGCCGTGGTCTGTCGATGTTTATTTACGACAAGAACGACGGGGGCGTAACAGTTCGCCGCATCGAGCATAAAATGGGGATCATCGGTTCTCCAACCTGCGAGCTGGTATTTAAAGATGCTCCTGCCGAATTGGTTGGCTCACGAAAAATGGGTTTGATTAAATATGTGATGGCCCTGATGAACGGTGCCCGGCTGGGAATTGCTGCGCAATCTGTCGGTGTTGCAGAGGCTGCTTATCGCGAGTCAATCGACTATGCCCGCGAACGGATGCAGTTCGGAAAAGCTATTATGCGTTTCCCTGCTGTGTACGAAATGTTGGCAACAATGAAAGCCAAACTGGATGCCTCTCGTACTTTATTGTATGAGACTGCTCGTTTTGTGGATGTTTATAAAACGTACACGCACATTTCGGAAGAGCGTAAGCTTGAGAAAGATGAGCGCGACGAAATGAAGAAATACCAAAAGCTAGCCGATTTTTACACGCCGCTGGCCAAAGGACTTTCTTCTGAGTTCTGTAACCAGTTGGCTTACGACGCAGTTCAGATTCACGGTGGTTCAGGTTTCATGAAAGACTACCCGGTTGAACGGATTTACCGCGATGCACGGATCACGTCAATTTACGAAGGAACAACCCAGTTGCAGGTGGTGGCAGCCATCCGAGGTGTGACAACGGGAGCTTACCTGGAACAAATTCGGGTTTACGAAGCGGAGAAAGTGTCGCCTGAACTGGAGCACTTGCGTCGTCAGCTTATCATTTTAACCGACGAGTATGAGCATGCTGTGAATAGAGTGTTGTCGATGGATGACAATGAATTCATCGACTTCCACGCTCGCCGTATGGTGGAAATGGCTGGTTATATTATTATGAGTTACTTGCTGTTGCTCGATAGTAACCGTGACCAGATGTTCCTGAAGTCGGCCAAAAACTTCCTGCGGTTGGCAAAAGCGCAGGTAAAAGCGCATGCCGAATTTATCCGGACATCGGAATTGGCAGATCTGGGTACATATAAGTACGAAATGGAATAGTGTTTATCGATACAAAAAACGAAAAGAGGCTTCTCAAATGAGAAGCCTCTTTCATTTTATAGTTGAATCAATATTGAATTCTATCGGGTGGATTTGTTTTTTAATTTCACGTCCATCAATTCTCTTGCCAGCTTTTGCTCGCGTTGTAAGGCATTTTTACGGTGGTTTTCCAAATCATCCTGTATTTCATCCAGTCGCTTTTTAGTGGCACGAACCACGGAATGGCCGCGTCTGAACAGGGAGAACAAAATTGCCGACAGTGCCAGTAAACAAAGAACCAATCCCCACATAATACTATTGTAAGCCTGTTTTGACACGGCAATGCCCAAAAAGCTCATACTGTCCTGGATCTTACGGGTGTCTTCCAGCTCCTGCGTGAGGTTTTGATTTTGAGTTCCTTGCTCCGAAATTTTATTGTTGAGGCCTTTGATGTCCTGTTTCAGTTGTGAAACCTGGTCAGTATATACTTTCATACTGTCGAGTGCATTCTGTTTGAGTGCTTCATAGGCACTCATCCGCATCACTTTATAATCTTCAAATCGGTTTGACCGTTTGAAAAGGTAGTCGAATTGTCCTTCGACCGTTAATGAATCATAGGATGCTTCAATCGATCCACTCTGAGCAAAGCTGATAAATGGAAGTGTTGTAATAAATAGGATAGCGACTGTCTTTTTAAATCTCTTTTTCATCTTCGTTTTTTCATTTTTATATACTGACTTACTTGAGCGTTATCCCTTACCTCAAATAAATGCCCGCACAAATTAGCTATTTTAATCAAAAGGGTAACGCGTTTAAGGCTATTTTATTATTGTATATTCCATCTAAATCGGGTTTTATCGTGCAAAAAATGCTGAGCTCCTATATGTTATAAGTTTCCTCTGTTTTTAGAGAGAATGAAGAGGTGTTATGTATATAATTAAGAAGGTGTCGTGGAGAAGTGGAGAATTGTATAGCTGAGAGCTCTCGAAAAAAATAAATCAGGAGTAAAGGTGAGTTAATTTAGACAGTTTTTGCAGGGTAGCAATAGTCGTTGAAATAGGGTGAGATGTTTTTATGGAGCATTCGAACGCATTTTTATTCAGAATTGGTTTTAGTGGAAGAAGCTGTTTTTTGATCTGGGTAGGGGATGAATAGAATAACCAGCCAAAAACTCTCAAAATTTTTTCTGGCTTTAATGGGAGGGTTATCAGTGAGTTGGGTGTTTAGGCGTGAAAAGGGATTAAAAAAAGATTGCTGTGGGTGTTGCAAAGCAGAAAATAGTCTCTATATTTGCACCCGCTTTGAGAGACACGGGGCCACAAGC